>DIWI01000011.1 GCA_002428415.1 Clostridiaceae bacterium UBA6110 | reverse complement strand
AGGAATTCATCGATGCCGCAAAGGCATACAAGCATCCTGAATGGATAACCAATGTGGAGTCCAGACGGTATGCAATGGAAGGATTCCTGATGCCTGATACCTACAAGTTTGAAAAGGGGATCACTCCTGAATATGCACTGGATGTCATGCATAAGGCATTCGTGAAGAAGATGGGTGCAGTACTGAAGGAACTTGGAATCAATTCACCGAATACAAGATGGAACAGGATAGTCACGATTGCTGCAATGATCGAGAGGGNNCGTATCATCTGTAATCAAGAACAGGATAGTCAAGAGGATGAGGCTGCAGATCGACGCTACGGTAGTCTATGCCCTCGGAAAGGAATCAACCGACAAGGTCACACTCGAAGATCTTAAGGTGGATTCACCATACAACACCTATGTGGTAAGCGAGCTCCCGGTAGGACCAATAGCGAATCCCGGAGAGGCAGCCATCAGGGCGGCCCTTCAGCCTGCTGACACCAACTTTATCTATTACGTGCTTGACCCGAAAGCCGATGCCCACTTTTTCACAGCAAACTACAATGAGTTCCTTGCGAAGAAGGCTGAGTTTGGCAACTAGAAAAGAAGGATTGCAATGGACAATATCACATACCCACACATTACTGAATATATAGAATCCCTGGTCGGTGAGACCGGACTCGGACATCTTGAGAAGTATGCGGAGGAAAACAGCGTCCCTATTATACAAAAGGATGCTCTTGGCCTCCTTCTCTTCATGGTAGGGATGAAACGGCCTAAAAGGCTCCTTGAGCTGGGAACAGCCATTGGATACTCTGCCATTGCCATGGCACTGGAATCGCCTGATACGATAATCACAACGGTGGACCTGAATGCCGGTATGAAGGAAAAGGCTGAAGAGAACATAAGGGCTGCAGGTCTTTCAGACAGGATAGAGGTAGTCCTTTCAGACTGCATGGACTTCCTTAATGAAGACCATGGCAAATTCGACCTTGTCTTCATAGACGCAAGGAAGTCCCACTACATGGAGTACCTTGAGCTGAGCCTTTCATTGCTCAATGAGGATGGACTCATAATCGTTGATAATGTCCTTTTCAGAGGTCTTGTTCCCGATGGGGAAGAATTCCCCAGAAAATACCGTGCGACAGTATCGACGCTAAGGGAATTCACAAGGACCATATCTGAAAGGGAGGACCTGTCATCCGCCATCATACCTATTGGTGACGGTGTGGCATTCATAAGGAGGAAACCAAATGTTTAAACCGGAGCTTCTCGCCCCTGCAGGCAACTTAAGCAAGCTGAAGACTGCAGTGGACTACGGAGCGGATGCCGTGTACCTGGGTGGCAGCAGGCTTAACCTCAGGGCATTTTCCGATAACTTTACATATGAAGAGCTGGAGGAGGGTATACGATATGCCCACGACAGGGGCAGAAAAGTTTACGTGACACTCAACGTATTCCCGCACAACAGCGACATGAACGGACTTGAGGAATACCTTAAGGAACTCTGTGCAGCGAATGTGGATGCTGCCATAGTGTCCGATCCCGGCATAATCATGACCGCCAGGCAGGTAGTGCCTGAGCTTGAGCTCCATCTTTCGACGCAGGCGAACAATGTGAACTGGAGGTCTGCCATATTCTGGCATTCCATGGGAATCAAGAGGATCGTCCTTGCCAGGGAGCTGAGCATGAAGGAAATCAGAGAAATCAGGGACAACATACCTGAGACACTGGACCTAGAGGCCTTTGTCCATGGATCCATGTGCATGGCCTATTCAGGCAGATGTCTGCTTTCCAACTACATGACGGGCAGGGATGCAAACAGGGGCGCATGCGCTCAGCCATGCAGGTACAAGTACCATCTGGTGGAGGAGACGAGACCAGGAGAGTACATGGAGATCATGGAGGATGACAAGGGAACCTATATTATGAACTCCAAGGACCTTTGCATGATCGAGCATATTCCGGAGCTCATGGAGTCAGGGATAATGTCATTCAAGATAGAAGGCAGGATGAAATCCGAATTCTACGTGGCAGCCATTGTAAAAGCGTACAGGGAAGCTATAGACAGCTATATTGCCGATCCTGCGAATTATGTATATGATCCGAACTGGATGCAGATGCTGTCAATGATAAGCCACAGGCAGTACTATACCGGATTCTATTTCGGCAGGGGCAACAGCCAGGTTTACGAGAGCAGCTCATATGTCAGGGACTATGACATAGTAGGTGTGGTAGCTGAGGATGCGAAGAAAGGCAGATATGTTATCGGCCAGAAGAACAGGGTCTATCCCGGGGACACTGTAAAGGTGCTGAGGGCAAAAGGGCCTGTAATAGACACTATAATTGACAATTTTGAGGATGAAGAAGGAAATATGATCAACGTGGCCAACAAGGCTGCTATGGTGTTTTCAGCGACGTCCACCAGCCCGCTGATGTATGGTGACATGCTGGTGCTGGAAAAGAAAGACTGATATCTCAAGGAGTGATTGATATGAAGAAGCCTATCCTTATCGGTATAGCAGGCGGTACCGGCTCAGGCAAGAGCACCGTCGCAAGGGAAATCTTCAGGAGCTTTCCTAGTGAGAAGATCTGCATAATAATGCAGGATTCCTATTACAAGGATCAGTCATGCCTGTCCTTCGAGGACAGGATAAGAACCAATTACGACCATCCCAACGCATTCGACACCGAGCTGCTTATAAGGCACCTCAAGGACCTTCTTGATGGAAAAAAGATTGAGAAGCCGATTTATGACTTCACTGTACATAACAGGAAGGCAGAAGTCGAGATAGTTGAGCCAAGGGAGATAATAATACTGGAAGGCATCCTCATACTCGATGACATGGCCCTGAGGGACATGATGGACGTCAAGATATACGTAGATACCGATGCGGACCTGCGCATCCTAAGAAGGCTTGTCAGGGACATCAGGGACAGAGGCAGGACAATGGAATCGGTAATAGAGCAATACCTTACGGTTGTAAGGCCAATGCATCTTCAGTTCATAGAACCGACGAAGAGGTATGCGGACCTTATAATCCCTGAGGGCGGAAAGAACAAGGTAGCCATAGATGTGCTTGTGGCTAAGATAAGACAGCATCTGGGTTAAAAGGCATCACCATGCCTTAAAAGGCATCACCATGCCTTAAAAGGCATCACCATAACCAAACCTTAGAGGGGCATTTTCATGCCTCTTTTTCTTATGTATAAAACCCAGGAATTGTGGGATAATATAAGTGGAGGTGAAGAACATGAAAGTTGGGCTTCTGGGAAGAAACATATCGTATTCAAGGTCTCCTGAGATCCATAACAGCTGGTACAAGGAAAGGCACATACCGCTGAGCTATTCAATATTCGACGTAAAGAGGGATGACATACCGTCATTCATTGATTCACTCGAAAGGGAAGGCATCATCGGATTCAATGTCACGGTTCCCTACAAGGAGCATATAATGGGCTTTATTCACGAGCTGCATTCTGAAGCTCTTGAGGTTGGTGCGGTTAACACGGTGGTCGTTAAGAACGGCTGGAGAATAGGATATTGCACTGATGTCCACGGGTTTGAAAAATCACTGGTTGATAACAGTCTGAATTTCAAGGGTAAGAAAGTACTGATTCTCGGTAGCGGAGGAGCTGCAAGGGCGGTGTACACAGCATTTAAGCATATGGGAGCTGAAATCCACATGGCCTTCAGGTCAGAAGAAAAGAAGGTCCAGTTCCCTGAGGCCAGGTTGTTCCTGTCGCTTGCGGAAGCAGGAGACATTTCACCGTATGCCATGGTCGTCAACTGCACAAAGCTAGGAAACATCAACGACGACAGGTCACCGATAGAGATTACTGAATTCTCGCCTGAAACAATCCTTTACGACCTCAATTACGAGCCTAAGTACTCCTCATTCCTCAGGAAGGGAAAGGAGCTTGGTCTGAAGGTGATCAACGGCGAGAGCATGCTCAGGAACCAGGCCATGAAATCGATAGAGATATGGACAGACGCGTTGAAGCAGTCCTGAATGCCGCAAGAGTTGGAGAAGCGACTGACATAATCCTGAAGGAGGGTGAAATAGCTTCCTACAGGATAAATGGGAGGCTTGAAGCAGGATGTGTACAGATTGACTCGAGCTTTATGGAAGAGCTGTTCAGGAACCTTACACCAGCTTCAGCATGTTATACCGGACTTCCATCCAGTCTCGACCTTGCCTTTGAGTGCAGAGGAAGATACAGGGCAAACCTGTTCACTGCTGAGGGAAGAAAATGCGCAGTGCTGAGAGTCATTAAGGAACGGGTGGGAAGCCTCGCTGAGCTGGGTCTTCCTGACTTGCTTGTAGACAGGATAGCATCGAGAAAAGGCTTGTCACTTGTTGTAGGCAAGACAGGATCAGGAAAGTCCACAACTTTGGCGTCAATAACTCAGGAGCTTCTAAAAAGAGAGGATGCCCATGTGGTTACTCTTGAAGACCCGGTTGAGTTCCGGCTGCAGAGCAATAGGGGTACTGCAACGCAACGGGAGCTCGGTCGGGATTTTTCATCCTTTGAAGATGGAATATATCAGGCTCTCCGGCAGAGTCCAGACTTCATAGTGATTGGAGAGATCAGGAACCTGTCTTCACTGAAGGCTGCACTCACCGCTGCAGAAGCGGGACACGGGATCATAGGTACAATACACTCCTCAGGTGCATCAAGGACCCTTACCAGGATGCTTGCGATGATTCCGGAATCTGAGAAGGAGTTCGCAAGGTACCAGATATCAAGCGTACTGAATTTCATGCTCTCGCAGCGGCTTGAATATGGTGAAAAAGGACCTTCTCTGGACTACGAGCTTCTATTGAATATACAGTCCGTAGAGAATACCATAAGGGAAGGAAGGATCAATCAGCTGGATAACCTTATTTTTCTGGGGGAAAAGCTTGGAATGAGAAGATTTTCAACGTCTATCTGATATTATTTAAACAAATTTAAACAATTCTTAATCAGGAGGCAGACCTTTATAGGCTATCATTTATGGAGAGCTACTTTGGAGGTGCATGCTTATGCTTTTGAATCTGATTTATGTTTTTTTCAAGGCGGTTGGTCTTGTTGCTGCCGCGCTTTCCATATATCACCTGGGGATATCGCTCTTCGGGACATACAGGAAGAACAGGGGCATGAGACATGAGCCCAATAAATCATTTGCCGTACTTATTGCTGCACACAATGAAGCAGCAGTAGTCGGAAATGTTGTGAAAAGCGTCAATGAAATGAATTATCCGAAAGAGCTGTTTGACGTATTCGTCATTGCAGACAACTGCACTGACAATACTGCAGCAATAGCAAGGGATGCTGGTGCCAAAGTCCATGTGCGTGAGAACAGGCAGGAAAAGGGTAAGGGGTATGCGCTTGACTGGTTCTTCGACAGGCTGTTCAAGCTTGACAGGGACTATGATGCTGTCGTAGTGCTTGATGCAGACAACCTGGTTTCGAAGAACTTCCTCTTTGAAATGAATGACCACCTGATGAGAGGCTATCATGCAGTCCAGGGATATCTTGATTCTAAGAACCCTTTTGACACTGCAATAACAGCATCCTACTCACTTGAATTCTGGATTTCCAACAGGATGCTGAAGCTGTCAAGGCATAACCTGGGGCTGTCGTCACAGATCAGCGGAACAGGATTTGCTGTAGATACGATGATACTCAGGAAATACGGCTGGAAGGCGAATTGTCTCGTTGAAGACCTTGAATTCACCTGCAAACTCATACTGAACGGCTACAAGGTCGGATGGGCCCATGATGCAGTAATATATGATGAAAAGCCTCTGACACTCAAGCAGTCGATCGCACAGAGAAGGCGATGGATGCAGGGATATGCTGATGTATTCTCAAGGTATTTCCTTCAGCTTATGAAGAAGGCCATAAAGGACAAGGACCTCGCAGCCTTTGACTGCGCCCTTTACTCCGCACAGCCATACTACCTGATACTGATCGGACTGAACCTTGTCAACATGTACGTGCTGAATATCGGGGTAGCCTATGCCAAGGCTGCCGAGATGTACCTGGACTTCAGGGCTGGAACAGTGGGGCCGATAATGTGGCTGCTGATTGTATACGCGATTATCCAGACAGCATACTTCCCGTACCTCATGTATTTGGACGGTAAGCTGAGCCTTAAATCAATCCTTAGCTTCATCGTATTTCCATTTTACTCACTTACCTGGATACCTGTGGCGATTCTTGGAATCATTCATAAGGACTCCAAGGAATGGGTTCACACCAAGCATGTCAGGAGCCTGGACCTGAAGCAGGTCGAAGAGAAGATCGTAAAGAGAAAAGAAATGCTATGATATTAGATCCGGTGAGTCAATCGCCGGATTTTTCGTATCATGGGCAAAAATAACTATATGTACGCAACTGGAGTATGGAAACTATCCTTCAAACGATGTATATTGTATTTGAATATATTTCACGGAGGTTGCAATTGGGAGCGAATGACAGAAGCATCAAGGGAATAATCAAGGACTACATTCTGATAACCATAGGAATACTTATGACGGCAGCGTCTATAGTCTATGTCTTCAATCCGAACAGGCTGGCAGCCGGAGGTGTGCAGGGAATGGCACTGGCTCTGGGCAGCCTGACAGGAGCATCTACCGGAATACTCATGATAGCAATTAACGCAATACTTCTTCTTGCAGCATTCCTGCTGATGGGTAAGAGCTTCGGAGAGAAGACACTGTATTCGTCTCTCGGACTGTCTTTCACAGTATACTTCCTTGAGTCCAGGCTATATCATGGTCCTCTTACAGATGACCTGCTGCTTGGCGCTATTTTCGGAAGTGCACTTATGGGTGTCGGTGTGGGAATCATACTCAACAGAGGAGCTTCAATAGGCGGAACAAGCCTTATAGGGACCATAATCAACAGATATCTCCACTTTGAACAGGTAGGTTCCATTGTAGCGGTCGATTGTCTGGTTACTCTGTTCTCCCTGTTCACCTTCGGTGTGGAGATAGGGCTTTACCAGCTTTTGTCAGTATACCTTTGTGGAGCTGTCATAAACAAGGTGATTGACGGATTCTCATCCAGAAAGGAAGTCATGGTGATTGCAACTGAGAAGAAATCCATCATGGATTTCATCATGAAGGACCTTAACAGGGGAGCTACTCTGATCAAAGGAAGGGGAGCATACTCTGGCTTAGATAATGAAATAATCTATTCTATCCTGACAAGAAGGGAATTCATAAGGCTTAAGCTGTTCATAGAACAGCATGACAAAGGTGCCTTTCTGTCGGTAAATACGGTGACTGAGGTTTCTGGCGAAGGATTCTCGAGACGAGGCTGATTTGGCGAAATTCTTGCAAAATTTGGTGAAATTTTGGATTTATAAACAAAACTGCTGCCGCTGTATGTATAATGAGGTTAAATGATGATTTTTGAAAGGAGGTCCTTTCATGACTGGAGAACATCGTGTCGTAGGTCTTGATATCGGCACTCATTATATAAAGGCGTCGCTTTTGTCCACAAAGGATGAGAATACCCTTTTTGGAGCTGTGGTAGAATCAAGCGGAGTGACCAGGGACAGCATTACAGACACCAAAGCTGTAGGAGAATCTATAAAGAAAGCAATAAGGATTCTGGAGACTAAGGCATCCAGCGACCTCAGCTCAGTATACATAAACATTCCTTCGGAATTTTGCAGGCTCGCGGATTCAAGAGGCGAAAGCGCGATAAAGAACGGCAGTGTCGACGAATCAGACATTGACAGGGCTATCGACATGGCACAGCTGATACCGCTGCAGCCTGATGAGGAGATAGTCGACATAATAATACCGAAGTACTACATAGACGAAATACCATACAGGAATCCTATCGGAGTAAAGGGATCCCTGCTTGAAATCAGGGCGCAGGTGGTGATTGCAGGCAGAGATTATGTTGAATCGGTATATGAGGCATGTGCACATGCAAGGACAAGGGTCATCGGCACAGGTCTGTCATCGGAATCCGCAGCCAGCCTGCTTCTTGGAAGAAGCGACAAGGAAAACGGAGTATTCCTTGTGGATACCGGAGCCTATTCTACAAGGGTAGTTCTTTATAAGGGAGACAGACTCTCAATCCCCAGAGTAATACCTCTCGGCGGAAGAAATATAACCAAGGACCTTTCAATTGTCATGAACATGTCACTCCTTGAGGCTGAGGAGTTCAAGAAATCACTTGGTTCTGGAAAGCTGGACCCGTCAGATGACCGAAGTGCTTTGGCGACTGAAGTTGTAAAAGCCAGGATAAATGAGATAATCTCGCTTGCCAAAAAGGAAATGGAGTCATATGAAGGCGGAGAACAGGTTGAAAAGGCTGTTTTCTACGGTGGAGGTCTCTGCGGATTCGATGATATCAAAAATTTATCTGAAATAAAACCAAAGAAGTCCACAAATTTTATTACATCTGATATAATCAGAAGTAATGGAATTTTAACAGTCCAGGCAAGTGGTATCGCATACAATGTACTGAACACGATTCATTACAGGAAGCTACTGGATAATGAGACAGCAGGTGAAGAAAGCCAGCTTTCAAGGACTTCTGGTGAATACCTGACCGATGAGGAATTTTTCGAGCGGCACAAGCATGACTTCAAGAAGACCTCAGGATACGTAAAGACCCATGCAGAGGAACCTGTGAAGGGTAATGAGGAATTTGACCAGGATGAGTATGAAGATGAAAAGGTATCTATTTTCAGTAAAATAAGAAATATTTTTGGCAGATAGCAAGGGGGAAAATCAGTGTTAGACTTTGATTTCGAAGTTTCAGGACCAGCTAACATAAAAGTAGTGGGATGTGGCGGTGGTGGCAACAACGCCGTAAACAGGATGATAATAGAGGGACTCGGCAACGTCGATTTCATATCGATCAACACCGACAAGCAGACACTGCTTTCATCAAATGCCACTCACAAGATCCAGATAGGCGAGAAGCTTACAAGAGGACTTGGAGCAGGTGCGAATCCTGAGATAGGCGAGAAGGCAGCAGAGGAATCCAAGGACGAGATAGCATCAGCTCTCAAGGGAGCCGACATGGTGTTCATAACAGCAGGAATGGGCGGCGGTACAGGTACCGGTGCTGCTCCAGTTGTCGCGGACATAGCAAGGAGCATGGGAATACTTACAGTAGGAGTAGTGACCAAGCCATTTTTGTTCGAAGGAAAGACAAGGATGAAGAATGCCGAGATCGGCATCGAGAAGCTCAAGGACAGGGTAGACAGCCTTGTCACCATACCGAATGAAAGACTCCTCATGATCGTAGACAAGAGAACCACCTTCAAGGAAGCCTTCAAGAAGGCTGACGACGTCCTCAGACAGGGTGTACAGGGTATTACAGACCTTATCACAGATAACGGTCTTGTTAACCTTGACTTCAATGACGTAAGGACGATAATGCTTAACAAGGGATTAGCCCACATGGGAGTCGGATACGGAAAGGGTGAGAAGAAGGCAGTTGATGCTGTTACAGCAGCAATATCCTCGCCGCTTCTTGAGACAAAGATCGACGGAGCAACCGGCATACTTATCAACGTGACTGGCGGAGAAGACCTGTCGCTCATGGAGGTAAATGAGGCTGCCGAGGTTGTTAAGGAAGCAGCTGATCCTGAAGCTAACATTATATTCGGAGCGGTTATCGATCCGAGCCTCAAGGATGAGATCAAGATAACAGTAATTGCCACTGGCTTTGATGAGGTCAAGGTATACAGCAAGGAAGAGGAAAAGGCCCAGGTAAAGGCAGTTGAAGAGAAGAAGGCTGAAGAAGCAGTCCTTGCGGATGTTTCCGAGGACCAGCTTGAGATACCTCCATTCCTCAGAAACAGATACAAGTAAAGTGGGTGACGTAGTTTGAAGTGTCCTTTCTGCGCTTTTTCAGAGAGCAAGGTCATCGATTCAAGGTCTATCGAGGACAATTCAGCAATCAGGAGAAGACGAGAATGCCTCTCCTGCGGCAAGAGATACACAACCTATGAAAAGGTGGAGGATATCCCTATCCTTGTAATCAAAAAGGATGAAAGCAGGGAGAACTTCGACAAGAACAAAATCATCACCGGACTGATCAGAGCCTGCCAGAAGCGGCCTGTATCAAGGGCCCAGATTGAATCTATAGCCACTGACATTGAGAGGACCGTATCAAACAGGATGATTTCTGAGATTTCAAGCTCTGAAATCGGAGAAATGGTCATGTCTCACCTGAAGGAAATAGATGAAGTCGCTTATGTAAGGTTCGCTTCGGTGTACAGACAGTTTAAGGATATCAATACCTTCCTGGAGGAAATCAAGAACCTCATGGGTTCAGGCGAAGGCGTCAGGAACGGGAAAAATGGAAAGAATGGCAATAACAGGTGAGAAAAGGCGGACTGATTTATCAGGCCGCCTCTTTTAGTGTGTCTGCAGGTAAATTTTAGGTTAACTGAGCTTGTTGCATTGGTAAAAAAACTCTGGCTGTGGTTAAATTGAAGTAAAGATTCGTTATGGAGGTTTTAAGATGGCACCAGACAGGATACTTATCATAGATGATGAAGAACATATAGTTGAACTGATCAAATACAATCTTGATGCTGCAGGCTATGTCACCGAGGTTGTATTCAACGGGCTCGATGGACTGGCAAAGGCCAAGGAGACCAAGCCTTCCCTCATCGTACTTGACCTCATGCTGCCTCAGATGGACGGACTTGAAGTCTGCAAGCACATAAGGAGGGATGAAGAGCTTAAGAATACTCCAATCATCATGCTGACGGCAAAATCAGAGGAAATAGACAAGATCCTGGGTCTTGAGCTTGGAGCGGACGATTACATGACCAAGCCATTCTCAGTCAGGGAGCTTATGGCCAGGATCAAGGCGCTCCTGAGGCGCGTGGTGCCTGTTGAAGACAACAGCAGTACGTTTACCTTCTCTAATGTCACAATCGACTACAACAAGCATATGGTGACCAAGGGGGATGAGAAGGTGGAGCTCACTCTTAAGGAGTATGAGCTTCTGGATACGCTTATCAGGAACAGAGGCAAGGTAATGAAGAGGGACCTTCTCCTCGACAAGATATGGGGATACGAATATGCAGGGGAAACAAGAACCGTAGACGTTCATATAAGACACCTCAGACAGAAGCTGGAGAATGACGACAAGAATCCGGTTTACATTGAGACTGTCAGAGGAATAGGCTACAGGTTCAACGATATCGAAGGATGAGAAAGAGGACTGTAACTTCATTCATCATTGCCATCACATTCATAGTCATGTTCATGACTGCAGCATTTCTTCTTATTGCTGACCTCCAGAATACAGACCACATCAAGGAGAAGCTGGCGGAGACCAACCGGATACTGGCAAATTACATCGAATCCGGAAATACGGACATCGGAAGGATATTTGAATCAGTTCCTGAGAATACCAGAATAACCTACATTTCAAGCTCTGGTGATATTTTATATGATAGCCTGAGGGATGACATTTCTGAAAACCATCTTTACAGGAAAGAGATAATCGAGGCGACCAAAGGTGCAACCGGCACCGATATAAGGATTTCAGCCAGCATAGGGATAAAGATGGTCTATTCTGCTCTGATGCTGGATGATGGAAGCTTCATAAGGTCTGCATATCCGTTCAGTAATTTCGCATTAAGCGGAAATTATATCAAATACCTTGCTACTGCGCTTTTCCTTGTAGTTCTTGCTTCGACGATAATTATCATGAGGCTCTCTGGCTTCCTGCTTGAACCGATTGAGGAGCTTTCCTTCGCGACCGACAGGATTGCGAGAGGAGAACTGTCAAGAAGGGTCGAGCTGAAGCAGGATGAGGAGCTTGCCAGGCTCTCCAGGAACTTCAACAATATGGCCGAAAGGCTTGAGACAACTATAGTGGAATCTCTTGAGAAGCAGAACAGGCTTGAAGCGATACTGAAAAGCATGGACTCCGGAGTCATTGCCCTGGACAACAACGAAAACATCATAATGATGAATCCTTTTTCAAAACAGCTTTTCAGCGTCAGGGGCGATACTCTTGGCATGAAAATCGGAAGCTTCCCGAATCTCTCCAGTGTTTACGAATATCTGGGATCGGTAGAGAATGTGGCTGCGATAAGGACGCCAGAAGGCAAGGACCTCAAGATGAAGAAGGCAGATATCCTTGGAGAAAGGATGAATAAGGTCGGAGTTGTCATTGTGATACAGGACATAACGGACATAAAGAGGCTTGAGAATCTCAGGAGCCAGTTTGTAGCTAACGTATCCCATGAGCTGAAGACTCCTCTGACATCAATTAAGGGGTTTTCCGAGACCCTGAGGTTTGTAAATGATGAAAAGACACGGATTAAGTTCCTGGATATCATAAATGAAGAGGCAGAGAGGCTTACAAGGCTCATAAATGACATCTTGTCGCTCTCGTCACTGGAGCAGAACAGGGAGCCTAAGCTTGAAGAAATCGATACTGTTGAGGAAACAAGAAGGATCTGCGACATGCTGCACCAGATGGCTGTAGCAAAGAGCATCGAGCTCACGCTCACAGCGTCAGGTAACCCGATTCTCATTGGGGACTTGGACAATTATAACCAGATGGTGATAAATCTCGTAGATAACGCCATAAAATACACCGAGCCAAATGGCAAGGTGAAAGTCCGAATTGAAAAGTCGGCTGGAAAGTTGATCCTTTCGGTGAAGGATACTGGTATAGGAATACCCGAGGAACACCTGCCGAGGCTATTCGAAAGGTTCTACAGAGTTGACAAGTCAAGGGACAGAGCCAAGGGTGGAACTGGACTGGGACTTGCTATCGTCAAGCATATCGTCCTCTCAATGAAGGGTGAGATAAAGGTTGAATCTGAAACAGGGAGGGGAACCACCTTCACTGTATCGATACCTATGGATTAGTAAGCAATGCCTGGCAAAAAAACCAGGCATTGCTTTTTGCATTTTTCCCGAATTTACATATCCCTAACACAAGTCAAACATGGATTCAACATCAGGAACGTATTATTAGAAAGGTGACTGAAAGGAAATGAAAGCCCGGTAGGTCCGTGAATTGACATCGAGCATGGAAAAACCGGGGTACCTTGTCTTAATGGGGTGATTGCCGGTTTGGTCCCTTTTATCGATAACCAGGAGGAATGCATATTGTCATATAAGACACTGGAGTCAGGGATAGCAAGCATCAATAAAAAGCTAATAGCTATGGGAGCTGCTGTTGAGAGACAGGTTGAACTTGCAGTCAGGTCTCTGCTTGAAAGAGACATCGAAATGGCAGAAGATGTGAAGTCAGGGGATAAATTAGTTGATGACCTCATGAGGCAGGTTGAGGATGAAGCTGTCAGGATCATAGCAACGCTCCAACCGGTAGCCTCGGACCTCAGAATATTATTTACCACTATCAAGGTAGTTACTGACCTTGAGAGGGCAGGAGACCATGCTGTTGACATAGCCAGGGTATCCACTAATATAAATGATGAAGAAATTTCCTTTCTAAGCAATGAGATAAGGGCAATGAAGGATACCTGCATCAGGATGATACATGAAGGTCTTGATTCATTCGTGAGCCTTGACAGTGAAAAGGCCTATGAGGTAACAAAGCTTGATGACATCATTGACGACAATTATGTGGCCTCAGTAAGGAAGCTTTATGCTCATGTAAAGCAGGAGCCGGGATTTGCAATTATAGCAGCTCAGCTGAATTTTGCAATGAAGTATCTTGAGCGTATTGGAGACCACATGACAAATGTCTGTGAGTGGACTATCTATATCGAAACTGGAGAACATGTAGAGCTAAATCTGTGAATAAGTGACTATTGCCGATCCCTCTGATGTCTGTCGGAATGCTGTCCGATCTGATACCATGAGGGATCATTTTTTGCTGTTTTGTCAGAAAGCAGGTGCTAAAAAGACCAAAAGCTCTGGATTTTGAAATATTTTGGGTTAAATAAGGGACTATCTGCTTGAAATCGCATTTGACTCTTGAAACTGCATAGGGTATCATAGTTAATTGGATACAAATGCAATCAATTTTTCGAGGTGATATAAATGGCAAAACCGATAGTGGCCATAGTTGGCCGCCCTAACGTGGGCAAATCGACACTTTTCAACAGACTTGCCGGGCATAGGATTGCCATAGTGGAGGACACTCCGGGAGTCACAAGGGACAGGATATACGCTGATGCCGACTGGCTGAGACATAACTTCAAGCTGATAGATACAGGCGGAATAGAGCCGAAATCCGATGACATCATACTTGCCCAGATGAGAAGGCAGGCACAGGTGGCAATGGAAACTGCTGATGTCATAATATTCATTGTTGATGGCAAGACCGGTCTTACAGATTCCGACCATGAAGTGGCAGGAATGCTGAGAAGAAGCGGCAAGCCTATTGTGCTCGCAGTAAACAAGATAGACAACTTCAAGGATGAGAACAATGCCTTCGAATTCTACAACCTTGGTCTAGGGAATCCGATAACCATATCAGCTTCCCAGGGACTTGGACTTGGTGAGCTTCTTGATGAAGTGGTAAGCCATTTCCCGGACTATGAAGTCGAAGAGGACCAGGATGTTGTAAGGGTTGCCTTTGTTGGAAGACCTAACGTGGGAAAATCATCCCTGATCAACAGGCTTCTAGGTGAAGAAAGGGCGATTGTCTCAGAGATTCCCGGTACCACAAGGGATGCGCTGGACAGCTACATTGAGACTAAAGAGGGCAAGTTCATTCTTGTCGATACCGCAGGCCTCAGACGCAAGTCCAAGGTCAAGGAAGAGATCGAGAGATATTCAGTTGTAAGGACTCTTACGGCAATCGAAAGAGCTGATGTCGTGGTGCTCATGATCGACGCTGTGGACGGAATAGCCGACCAGGATGAGAAGATCATAGGATATGCCCATGAGATGAGAAAGGCCATTATGGTCATCGTCAACAAGTGGGACCTCATCGAAAAAGATGACAAGACCATGGACAAGTACCTGAAGAACCTCAAGTCAGAGCTGAACTTCCTCGCATACGCACCATTCCTGTTCATATCGGCACTAACCGGACAGAGGACTCAGAAGGTCCTTACAATGGCACAGGAATGTTACAGCAACTACACGAAGAAGATAGGCACAGGAGTGCTCAATGATGTCATCGGAAAGGCTCTGATGATGAAGGAGCCGCCGGTAATTGGCACAAAGAGGCTTAAGATTTACTACGGTACTCAGACAGGCGTAAAGCCTCCTACATTCGTGTTCTTTGTCAATGATCCGGAATGTCTTCATTTCTCGTATGCAAGATATATCGAAAATCAGTTAAGGGATAACTTTGACTTCAAGGGAACCGGTATAAAGATAGAATACAGGGAGAGGAAGAGCTAATGAGAATAGGGATCATAGGCGCCGGGAGCTTCGGTACGGCCCTCGGATTCAATCTAGGAAAGAGAAAGAACAAGGTGGTGCTCTGGGACAGGAAGGAAGAGATCGTAAATGAGATCAACACCTCCCGAACCAACACCAGATATACACCTGAATGTGTACTTGACGGAGACATAAGTGCTACTACGGATCTTAAGTCGGCTGCTGCTGGCATGGATTTCGTCCTGCTGGCAGTTCCGTCTCACGTGATCCGTGAAATGTGCGAAAAGGTCAGGGGATATCTTGATAAGGAAACTATCGTTATAAGCATCGCCAAGGGACTTGATCCACAGACTCATGGCAGGCTTTCAGTCACGATGGAGGAGATACTTGAAAATCCTGTGGTAATACTTTCCGGGCCAAGCCATGCGGAAGAGGTGGCAAAGTCAATGCCTACCACACTGGTGGCAGCCTCCAGGAACATGACCGCAGCTGAGAAGGTACAGGACCTGTTCTTTTCAGATACCATAAGGGTATATACCAATGAAGACCTCATCGGCGTCGAGATCGGCGGAGCAGTAAAGAACATTATTGCCCTCGCGGCTGGAATCCTCGATGGAGTCGGCTATGGCGACAATGCAAAAGCAGCCCTCATGACCAGAGGAATGACTGAGATAATAAGGGTCGGCGAAGCAGTCGGAGCAAACCGGGAGACCTTCTATGGGCTTACCGGAATGGGAGACCTGATCGTTACCTGCACCTCGATGCATTCGAGGAACAGGAGAGCCGGAATACTGATTGGTCAAGGTTACTCCATGGATGAAGCGGCAGAGAAGGTAGGCATGGTAGTAGAAGGCATAAAGGCAACAAAGGCTTTCTATGAGCTGAAGGAAATAATGGGCATCGAGATGCCGATAACGGACCAGATCTACAAGGTGCTTTTCCAGGGAAAAGACCTGAAGGAAGCAATAAAGACGCTGATGCTTAGGGACAGGAAATCAGAATAATCATAATACCAGTACTGCAAAGTGCTGGTTTTTATTTTTGTTGGGGAAATTGTCTGAATAGAAATCGGGAGCACTGAAATTATTGGAAAGCAGCTTTTAGGTAACAATTGTAACCGAATAATAACCTGTTTAACTCCATATTGAAACAATTGCTTATGATTTTATTGTTATCATGGCATCGTAGACAGATGGAATTTTTATGGTTCCATTAAAGCGTGTTCACTTTTCTCCTTACGAGGGGGTAATGAAATGAAACTTAAAAGGAGAAGCATCATACTATCTCTGGTCGTAGTATTAGCACTTGTCTTTTCAGGAATCGGTTTCACAAAGATGAAGGCTCTGGCAGCTGAAGACATAAGGGTCACAACTGCAGACCTGAACCTTAGAAGCGGACCAGGAACTGCATTCCCTGTTATCGCAGTGATTCCTAAGGGAACTTCTGTAACGGTACAGTCAACAGTAGACAACTGGGCGAAGGTGACCTATTCAGGAAAGACAGGGTACTGTTCAATGACATATCTTTCAGCTTCTACAGCTACAAGCGTACAGCTAATGACGACAGCAAACCTTAACATCAGGAGCGGACCAGGAACTGCATATCCTGTGATAGGTGTAATTCCGAAAGGTACCACAGTGACGGCGGAGTCAATTGAAAACAACTGGGCGAAGGTAACCTATTCCGGTAAGACAGGATATTCATCCATGTCATATCTTGTGCCTGTTTCAACATCTGTCAATGACTTCAGGATAACTACCGCAAACCTGAACTTCAGGTCGGGCCCTGGAACAACATACCCGATACTGGCAGTAATACCGAAAGGGACTACAGTTAATGTTATTTCAGAATCTGCTGGTTGGGCAAAGTTCGTATACTCCGGCAAGACAGGCTATGCAAGCACATACTACCTTCAGAAGGTATCGGCTGAGGACCCTGTCATATATACAAGATATACAACAGAGGAGCTTAACCTTAGAAGCGGCCCTGGAACAACATACCCGATACTGAGAGTAATGCCAAAGGGCTCAAGTGTGTCAGTCCACTGGGTCTCTGGTTACTGGGCATATGTGACCTATGACGGAACGAAGGGCTGGTGCCACACTGCATATCTTTCAACTGGATTGAGCTCGATTGCGACAAACAAAGGGCTTGTTGACAGAACGGGATTGGATATAGCATTGACCTTCGATGCAGGATGGCTTTTCGACCAGACGATACCCATTCTCGATGTGCTTGACGACTATGGAATAAAGGCTACATTCTTCCTGAGGGCATACTGGGTTCAGGACCATCAGGACCTTGCGAAGGAGATCAAGGCAAGAGGGCACAGCATACAGAACCACAGCCTTACGCATCCTCACATGAATGAGATGACTGAGGCGGAGATAAGGTATGAATTCACCGAAAGCACAAAAATCTACTCTAACATACTTGGAATAAGGCCTACGTTATTCAGGCCGCCTTTCGGAGAATATAACAGCACAGTGCTTAAGGTAGCAGGAGAACAGGGCTATCCATATACTGTACTATGGACGGTTGATACACATGATTGGGCAGAAAGCATCAATGGAGTCACTGTTACCACAGACTATATCGTGAACAGGGCGCTTACATATGCTTCAGACAATGGAATAGTGCTGATGCATGTGGCTTATGCCAAGACACCGGAAGCCCTTCCGAGGATAATACAGGGTCTGAAGGACAAAGGCTACAGCTTCAGGACAGTTGCCGAGATGCTTCCATGACAGTAAAATCCATAGGGCTGCAGCTTATTGGGCTGCAGCCCTTACTTTTGCGCTGTGGATGATTAGATTCAATTTGTGATAGAATGGGTATTGAAATAGTACGTTATGGAAGGCTGAAGCAATTGAAGAGATTTAAAAGGGTTTACATAGAGACTACCAACATCTGCAACCTTACCTGCAGCTTCTGCATAAAGACAGAGCGAGAGAAGCTGATGATGGAGGCGAAGTCCTTTCGGCATATAGCAGAGGAAGTCTCGGAATTTACTGACCATGTATGCTTTCACCTTATGGGAGAGCCTCTCATGAACGGCAGCATAGGGCAATTCCTTGACATTTGTTCAGAACTGGGCCTTAAAGTGAACCTTGCGACGAATGGCACTCTGATTGGATTAAGGAGTGAAGTCCTTCTTGCATCTCCTGCACTTCGCAAGGTTAGCTTTTCGCTTCACAGCTATGAAGCGAACGAAATGGGGACCTCACTTGAAGAGTATCTGAAGGACATCCTGGACTTTGCTGAAGCCGCCTCAGGACGGGTGATCATAGAGCTGAGGCTTTGGAACCTGTCCGGAGAACTGGCAGAAGGCCTGAATTCTGAGAATGAGAAAGTAGTATACTATATTCTTGAAAGCCTTGGGCTTGAGAGGGAGATACTGACTCTTGGCAAGGGCAAAAACGGGATAAAACTGAAGCAAGGCATATACCTGGGCTTCCAGGAACGTTTCGTCTGGCCTGAAGAGGGTGCCTTGAACACTGTGGAATATGGATTCTGCCATGGCATGAGGGACCACATAGGAATACTTGCCGACGGTACAGTTGTCCCATGCTGCCTTGATAGCCAGGGAAGTATACCATTGGGAAACATATTTGAGACGCCGCTTAAGGAAATACTTGAGAGAGACAGAGCCACCGCAATTTATGAGGGCTTCAACGGAAGAAGGCTGGTTGAAGATTTGTGCAAAGGGTGCACATATATCAGACGATTTGACAGGAAAGGCAGGAATGCATTATGAGGAACTGCCTGAAATGCGGGAAGAAAATCGGTATAAGAGAGAGGCTATTGCCTCTTCTTCGCGGGAGAAGAATAACGTGCAGTGAGTGCGGTACAAAATACAGGGAAATAATAGCGCTTGATTCAATACTCAGGAGGATAACTGCTGTCATTATTGGGATCACCATATTGATGTATCCTGCCGGGATGTTTGCTCTGAATGTAGCTGCGTTTGTAATATACGTACCTGTCGCTGAAATCATCATGTCACATTTCAATATTTATGTCCCTGAAACCGATGAGGACGAAAGGAAATAAGATATGAGAAAAATATCCCGTTCATCAGATACTAAGAATCTTGAACTTACCATATACAGCGATGGCTTTGGAACCGTAGGCGAAACAAGGAGCCTTGAGGGAATGGAAGAAGCCAAGGAGCTTGAGTATCTTGACGTCCCCGGGCTCATGGAGCCGGACTCCCTCGTGGTAAGGGGACTTGATGTTTTGGAATACAGCTTTGAATATGACCTGATAAGCCGGGAAAGGCTCATCAGCAGGTACAAGGACAGGACAGTTCACCTAAAGAACAGGGACACTGGTTCGGTAAAGCTGGTCAAGGTGCTTGAGGCATCTGGAATGATTGTATTTCAGGATGTGGAGACCGGAGAAATCTTTGTCGACAGCCATGACGAAATGATACTTCCTTTGCATCCTGATGGAATCAGGACCAGTCCCGGCATCCTGATGAAGGTGAGGAAAGCAGGCAGCGAAATCAATGCATCGTACATAACGGGAGGTCTTTCCTTTGCAATGGTCTATAATGCTGAAGTTGGATACGGAAGACTGAAGCTTACCGGCTGGGCAGGGATAACTAACAGCAGCGGGAGAACATACAGGAACTCTATAGTCAGACTTATGGCAGGAAATGTATCCAGAGCAACTGGACGGCCTGAGATGATGTATATGGCGAAGTCCATTCAGTCAGATTCAGCTTACGGTGCTGAGCAAAGGTCTGTTTCCGATTACCACATGTATTCACTTCCGACAAGGACGGATATTCCAGATGGCGAATCAAGGCAGATACAGTTGTTTTCTGGAAGCGAAGTGCCTTTCACCAGGCATTATCTGGCAGGCAATACCATGGATGGAGCGCAGCCGGTCATTACCTTCATGAACAATAAGGAAAGCGGGCTCGGCATGCCGCTTCCGGAAGGCAGGGTCAGGCTCTACAGCCTTGACGGCAGCTCGCTCAGGTTCATCGGTGAAGCATCCATAGGGCATATGCCTGAAGGCAGCGAAGTCGAGCTTAAGACCGGCAAAGCTTTCGACATTGAAGTGGAAGGCAGCGAGACGTCCAGGAATCAGAGGAACGGTATCGACAACGTAAGGTGGGAAGCGAAGATAACTAACCACGGCAAGGAGACTGCAGTTGTCCATTATGAATTGAATATTTGGGAAAAGTTCGAGCCGGGAAGGTCGAACCCCGCATATGAGATAAAGAATTCAAATACGCTGTTGTTCAAGATAAAAGCTGCACCTGGTGAAGAAGTGCTTATAAAGTGCGAATACTCCTCTGACAAGAGGGTACATGTGACTGAAAGGTGAACCTGATGCAATTGTTCGTGTATTGAATTGTAATTTCTATGATTTGGCTGTTCATTTAGGTTGTTTTTCCATAAAAAATGAAATAAACGGAAACGAATCCTGCAATTGAATATTGAACATCCGTCTTTATCATGTTATTATTTGACTAATCATCGCCCGGAAGGATATTATTCGGGCATTGGAAGACTAAGGAGGAACGAAATGGGACTTACACTGGCTGAAAAAATAATCAAAGAGCATCTTGTAACCGGTGAAATGAAGGCCGGATCAGAGGTGGGCATAAGGATAGACCAGACACTTACGCAGGATTCCACAGGAACTATGGCATATCTTCAGTTTGAAGCAATGGGAGTGGACAAGGTCAGGACCAAGAGGTCAGTAGCCTACATCGACCACAACATGCTGCAGTCCGGACCTGAAAATGCGGATGACCATCTGTACATACAGACCGTGGCCAAGAAGCATGGCATATATTTCTCAAAGCCTGGAAACGGAATCTGTCATCAGGTCCATCTTGAAAGATTTTCCGTACCGGGAGATACGCTTCTGGGCTCAGACAGCCATACTCCGACTGGCGGAGGCATGGGAATGCTTGCAATCGGAGCAGGCGGACTTGACGTGGCTGTCGCCATGGCAGGCGGAGAATACAACATACCGATGCCGAAGATTGTTAACGTGGAGCTGAAGGGCAAGCTCAAGAGCTTTACCGCGGCCAAGGATATTATCCTTGAGGTGCTGAAGCACTTCACTGTAAAGGGCGGAGTCAACAAGATATTCGAGTATACAGGTGACGGAGTAGCCCACCTTTCAGTGCCTGAAAGAGGCACGATCACCAATATGGGTGCTGAACTCGGGGCAACTACATCAATATTTCCTTCAGATGAAAGGACTCTTGAATTCCTCAAGGCACAGGGCAGGGAGAAGGACTACAGGGAACTGAAGGCGGATGAAGATGCCGTATATTCGGAAAAGCTTGTCATCGACCTTGACACTCTGGAGCCGAACATAGCGCTTCCCCATTCACCTGATGCAGTAGTGCCTGTCAGCACAGTAAGAGGAAAGAAGCTAACCCAGGTAGCAATAGGGAGCTGCACAAACTCCTCATATGTCGACCTTATGAAGGTGGCAAGCATCCTTGACGGAAAGACTGTGCATGAGGATGTCTCACTTGTCGTTTCACCCGGATCCAAGCAGGTGCTCAGCATGCTTGCACAGAATGGTGCCCTTGCGAAGATAATAGGTGCTGGTGCCAGGATACTGGAGTCCGGCTGCGGTCCGTGCATAGGCATGGGCCAGGCTCCAAGCAATGACGGAGTGTCACTTAGGACATTCAACAGGAACTTCAAGGGCAGATGCGGAACTGATTCAGCGGACGTCTACCTTGCGAGCCCCGAGGTTGCAGCTTATTCCGCTGTTGCCGGATTCATTGCAGGACCTGAAGATTTCGACATGAACGTGGACCTTGACATAGAGATGCCAAAGCTGTTCCTGGTCAACGACAACATGGTCGTGAGGCCTGCAGAGGACGGCAGTGCAGTTGAAGTCAAGAGAGGACCTAACATAAAGCCTTTCCCGAAGAACACCAAAATGAAGGACGAGGTCTCAGGAAAAGCCCTTATCAAGGTGATGGATGATGTTACAACAGACCACATCATGCCGTCCAACGCAAGCCTTCTTCCATACAGGTCAAATGTCCCGTATCTTTCGGAATTCTGCCTGACTCCTCTGGACAAGGATTTTCCGAGGAACGCCAAGGAAAATGGCGGCGGCTTCATAGTTGCAGGAAAGAACTACGGACAGGGTTCAAGCAGGGAGCATGCGGCGCTTGCGCCTCTGTACCTCGGCATAAAGGGAGTAATAGCAAAGTCCTTCGCGAGGATCCACAAGGCGAATCTTATCAACAACGGCATACTTCCAGTAACCTTCAAGGATGAGAAGGACTACGACAGCGTGGACAAGAATGATGTACTTGAAATCAGGAGCCTTCTTGAGAACATTTCTACAGGAACGCTTACTGTCCTGAATGTGACCAAGGGCACAAGCTTTGATGTATCCGTGGCTCTTTCAGAAAGAGAGGCAGAGATCATGGCAGCCGGCGGACTTCTTAACCTGATGAGCTTGAAGAACAAATAGACTATACTTACTGCAGAGCTTCAATGAAGCCTGCAGTTTTTTCTTTTGTATGACTGAAATACATGATTTATCCTTTTGCGGAGAAAAATGTAAACGAATGATAAAAATATGGTTAAAAAAACGGCTTGCAGAATAGCTGTGGTATAATCAAGGCAGAGACCAGATTCAAGGAGGTTTGAAATGGGAATAATAAAGGCAATAGCAAGTGCAGTCGGCGGATCGCTGGCGGATCAGTGGCTTGAGGTAGTCGAACCAGATGATATGGGCGACAACACCGTGTTTACATCCGGCAGAAAAGTAAGACGTGATGACAAGAGGAACAGCAATGTCAAGGGTACTGAGAATACCGTTTCAAACGGTTCAGTCATCCATGTCTACCCTAATCAGTTCATGATGGTGGTGGATGGAGGAAAGGTTGTTGATTTTACTGCCGAAGAAGGCTACTACACAGTAAATAATTCTTCACTTCCTTCACTGTTTACAGGTAAATTCGGTGAAGCCCTGAAGGAGACCTTCAACAGGGTCAAGTACGGCGGAGTGACTCCGACTGCCCAGAAGGTATTCTACATCAATCTTCAGGAAATCAAGGGTATAAAGTTCGGAACAAAGAACCCTCTCAACTACTTCGACAACTTCTACAACTCTGAGCTTTTCCTTAGGACGCATGGAAACTACTCGATAAAGATAACGGATCCCTTGAAGTTCTATGCTGAGGCTGTCCCAAGGAATGCTGACAAGGTAGAGATAGACGATATCAATGAGCAGTATCTCTCTGAATTCCTTGAGGCTCTGCAGTCAGCAATGAACAAGATGTCAGTTGACGGCATCAGAATATCACATGTGGCTTCAAAGGGCACCGAGCTGTCGAAGTATATGGCTGATGTCCTTGACAAGAGCTGGAACGACATGAGGGGATTCATTATCCAGGCTGTAGGTATCGCATCCATTTCCTACGACGACGAGTCGAAGGAACTCATCAACATGAGGAACAAGGGAGCAATGCTAGGAGACCCTTCCGTGAGGGAAGGCTATGTCCAGGGCTCCATAGCCAGAGGACTTGAGGCAGCCGGATCCAACGAAGCCGGAAGTGCCGCCACCTTCATGGGAATGGGTATGGGAATGCAGGCAGGCGGAGGCTTCATGGGAACTGCATCACAATCAAATGTCGAACAGATGAGGATGAAGGAACAGCAGGCCCAGCAGAACCAGCAGGCTCAGAATGCCGGTGCCGGTACGCAGGCGGGTGCTGGAACTGGAGACTGGAAGTGCGGAAACTGCGGTACGGTCAATACAGGAAAATTCTGCACAGAATGCGGAGCCAGAAAGATAGAAGGCTGGAAATGCGGAAACTGCGGACATGAGGTCAAGGGTGCAAAGCCCAGATTCTGTCCAGAATGTGGAACACCTTCGAATTAAGACTTAAGGGTTGGATGTGATAAAATGGCTACAGCCACATACAAATGCCCCAATTGCGGCGGGGGATTGAAATTCGAACCCGCTATCCAGAAGCTGAAGTGCGAATTCTGTCTCAGCGAGTTCACAAGCGCTGAAGTCGAGAAGACCACGGAGGCAATGGAAAGCAAAGCTGCCGGGGAGACGAAGCAAGAGGATGTACATTTAAAGGGATATACCTGCGACAGCTGCGGTGCAGAGGTGGTAACTGAAGAGACTACCTCTGCCACCTTCTGTTACTATTGCCATAATCCGGTTATCCTGTCAGACAGGCTTTCAGGAAGCTTCAGGCCTGATAAGGTGATTCCGTTTGCCTACAGCAGGGAGAAGGCAGAGGAGACCTTCCTTTCATGGGCTAAGTCGAGGAGATATGTGCCAAGGGAGTTTTACTCAAGCTCTCAGCTTGAAAAGATCTCAGGGGTATACATTCCATACTGGTCGGCTGAGGCTGAGGCAAGGGTGGATTATTCTGGCAAAGGGATAAACAGAAGAGTATATCGGGCTGGCAACACAGAATATACAGAGGTAAAGGAATTCGGGATTGAAAGACATGGAAAGGTAGATGTGCAGAACATAAGGGAAGTTGCCCTGAAAAAGATAGACAAGGGGCTGCTAGACTCAATATCTCCGTACGATGATAAGAAAGCCGTTGAATTCGAGCCTTCATACCTCAGCGGATTTCTTGCGGAAAAATATGACATTGAAAAGGAAGCGATTCAGCCGACGGTCCAGGATAGGGCCGAGCGATATGCGGAAAGCCTTGTACAGGAATCAATATCAGGCTTCGGGAGTATTCAGCTGGACCAGAAGGAACTTGATGTCTCAATCAAGGACTGGGATTATACGCTGCTTCCTGCATGGATTCTGACTTATTTCTATGGAGGCAGGACCTACATATTCGCTGTGAACGGCCAGACTGGCAAGTCATACGGAGAACTTCCGGTTGACAACAGGAAGCTGGGTCTTTCATCGGCTGCAATCGGACTTGGAATATTGGCACTTGCGCTGATTGGAGGTGCTCTGATATGGTAAGGAGGATGATACTTGCGGCATTTGCAGCTGCCATTCTCTTCATGTCATGGACATCCCTTGAAGCAAAGGCAGAAAAGCTGCTTATAGTTGACTCGGCAGCAATATTTTCATCTTCGGAGAAATCTGACCTTGAGAATGCCTTGACAGGACTGTCAAACCAGTATTCCATGGACATAGTTCTTGTGACGACAAATGATGCAGATGGTAAGAGTTCCAGGGATTATGCCGACGATTATTTTGACTACAACGGCTACGGAATTGGAGCTGACAGGGACGGTATACTCCTTCTCATGGACTTTGACAACCGGGAAGTATATATTTCAACCTCAGGCAAGGGTATCAGGTACCTGACTGATGCAAGGATAGACTCGATACTTGATGATATTTTCGATGCTGGGTTTGCTGACGGAAGATACTTCGAAGGTGCTGAGGCTTTCATAGCTTCAACCTCTACGTTCCTTTCACAGGGAATTCCGGAAGGCCAGTACAATGAGGATGAAGGAACTAACAGCATCTCGCTCTTTGACGGCTTGATGGGGGCTGCTGCATCAGGAGCTTCCGGACTTGGTTACTTTGCCTCGACGAGGAAAAGGTACAAGGGTCATCCTGCACCGCTTGCATTCAATTTCAGGGACAGCAGCCTGGTTGAGCTGGGAATAGCTTCAGACAATCTGATAAACGAGTATACTACTTCAAGGATAATCCCGGTAGCTCCCGTAAGGAGTTCCGGGGGAGGCTCCATGGGCAGGAGCACGACCCACAGGTCAGGAAGCGGCAGGACACACGGTGGCGGAGGCAGGAAATTTTAGGTTATTATAACAATAAAATATAATGGAGGAGCTTTATGAGAATTGTAAGTTACAGGGAGAACGGCAGGGAATTCTGGGGAGTAGTTGACAGGACAGGGAAATCGATAATACCGTCAGGAAGGATATTCGTGGAAGGTCCTGAGACTCTTCTTTCATTCATCCAGGAAAACGGAACCATCGATGATAATATACTTGATATGGAGGGGTCGGTTCAGATAGATTCAGTTGAGCTTCTGTCACCGATAACAAAACCTCAGAGGAATATAATCTGTATAGGCAAGAACTATGAGGACCATGTCCAGGAAATTAAGAACCTGGATGACGATTCATTAAAAAGAGTTATGGAGCATCCCGTGTTCTTCACGAAGGCCACCAATTCAGCGAACGGGCCATACAGCAAGGTACCAATGCATGAAGGTGTCACGGATTTTGTGGACTATGAGGCAGAACTCGCCCTGATCATCGGCAAGAGATGCGTAAATGTATCAGAAGAGGATGCACTGGACGTGATATTCGGATATACATGCCTGAATGATGTGACTGCCAGAGATGTCCAGAAGAATGGAACACAGTGGTTCAGAGGCAAGAGCCTTGACGGCTATTGTCCTATGGGACCATGGATCGTCACAAAGGATGAGCTTGGGCTTGCCGGAAACCTTGGAGTAAGGTCGTTTGTCAATGGAGAGCCAAGGCAGAACGGGAACACAAGCATAATGATCAATTCAATACCAAGGCTCATCAATGTGCTGACTCAGGGGTTGACACTTGAACCGGGAGACATAATAGCAACGGGCACACCAAGCGGAGTGGGAGCAGGCTTCGAGCCACCAAAGCCGCTTAAGAAAGGCGATGTCGTAAGGGTAGAGGTTGACGGTATCGGATATATAGAGAACGAGATGGAATAAGAAGAACATCCTGCGATTTTTCATTATCGCAGGATGTCCTTTTTTCTCATTATTTTCGCTGATGATCTCTAGAAGCTCACTATATTAAGGTGGGTAAGGAGAATCCTGAGTCCTATGAATATAAGTATCGCTCCGCCAAAGAGCTCAGCAAGCGTCTGCATCCTTGAACCTAAAGCTGTTCCTATCCTTACTCCAAAATAGGAAAACAGGAATGTGGTGACACCAATAATTGTTACTGAAGGAATTATCGATACATCAAGGAAGGCAAAGGTTACTCCGACGGCCAACGCATCTATGCTGGTTGCAATTGCGAGGATCGTCAGGCTCTTCAGGCTGAACACCTCGTCGCAGTGAGACTCCTCATCCTTACTGTCCCTGGATTCCCTTATCATCTTTGCTCCGATAATGAAGAGAAGAGCGAACGATATCCAGTGGTCGAATGTGGTAATATAGCCGCTGAAGCTTTTACCGAGAAAATATCCTGCAAGTGGCATAAAAGCCTGGAATCCGCCAAAGAAGATACCTGTAAGAAGAGAATGTTTATTTTCCGCATCCCTTGCCGACATTCCCTTGCAAATTGCTGCAGCGAATGCATCCATCGAGACACCCGCAGCAAGGAACATTATTTCCCAAAGCTCCATTCTCCTACCTCCAAAAAACCAATGACATTATTATTGCACAGAATAATTCTGATGACAACCTTCATCCAGATAGTGATTTGGTCACGGATAGTTAACAGAATAGTTGTAATTGCGCAAATTGTTGGATAACTATATGTGTTAGAATTAAAATAGAATTTTGAAAAGAATGGGGGCTTGTATATGAATAGCTTGGAACTTGCATTAAAACTTGAGGATGAGGGATTCAGATATTATACGGAGCAGGCTGAGAAGAACAAGGGCAACAGTCTTGGTGAAGTGTTCAGGATGCTTGCAGATGATGAGGAGACCCACAAGAAGATACTGGAGAATCAGAATGACATGGCGGGACTTAAGGTTGAAGATGGCACGAGCCTTGAAAAGGCACAGGAGCTTATAAAGAAGTTCTCTGCCGGAAGAAAGGTCCTTGAATCAATCCCGGGAATGCCAGACCTTTACAGGGAAGCGATAGAGATCGAAACGAGGAGCATAGAGGTGTACCAGGCCTTGCATGACAATGCAAAGGATGAGGATTCCAAGCTTGTCTACAAATCTCTGGTGCATCAGGAAAAAGACCACAAGGCCATAGTGGAGGAGATTGTCCTTCATGTGAACCGACCGGGAGACTACGTTGAAAGCCCCGAGTTTGGTGAAACCAAAACTGAATATTGATAAAGCAAGATGCCGCAGATTCATGAATCTGCGGCATTTCTATTTTCAGTGTAGTTTTTTGCAAGCCTTCCAAGCATACGCTCAAGGGGCTTGAATAGCATAAGGACAACTATGAAGTTAGATGCCCCATGTATGATGTCAAATGGGATACCCCTGATATAGTAGACAAACCCGTAGTTCAATCCATAAAGCATGGCTTCGACAAGTGCAAAGAACATTCCGAATGTCAGTCCGAAAGCACCTGCGAGAATTGCCCTTGAAAACTCACCCTTGAGGAAACGTGAAAGGGCAGCAGTCAGGAGTATCAGGAGAGGCCATATGATATAGTAGGTCAGAAGCCAGGTATGTACACCCCACAGGAGTATTTCCGTAGTGGAGAAGATGACTGATACGAAGAGTGCTCTCCGCATACCGAAAACCGCAGTATATACCATGAACAGAAGAGTCACAATCTCTACATTGGGTATTGCGGAGAGAACCATCTTTCCGCCAGTTATTGACGCAGAAAGGATTCCTATGAGCACTATGTCCTTTGCACTTAGCTTCCTCTTGTCATACTGGAGTCTGTTCATTTTTTTCGCCTCTTTTGTAAGGTCCTCTACTTCCATTTCTTGAGCTCGAACTTGTACGTTTCCTTATCTGTCACTGGAATTTCCTTAACACCAACAGCCGCATCAGCTCCATTGACGTATATGTGGTAGTATTCGTCAGCGCCGGCATCTACGGATTTAAGCTTAGTGAGCATGTCGCCGAAGTCGAATTTCGTGAAGCCTGAACCAAGCTCCTCCTGTTTTTCATTCAGCAGGTCATACAGGAACGCTGAATCTGTCCTGTAGGTCTTCTTTTCGCTGATGTTTTCCCTTTCGATGACGATCTCGATTGTAACTTCCTTGCTGCCTTCATTGGCCTGAGGCGACAGATATGTCTTGTACAGGTAGAACGCCCCGAATGCGAGCACAAGGGTCAACAGTATTGCAGTAAGCTTCTTCTTCATTTCTTTCCTCCTATGGTCGTAAAGTTCGTGCAACGGTCTGGAGAAAAGATCATGCAAGCTTTGCACAAATCAAAAGGCATCCCAATGGATGCCTGGTATGGCGAAAAATCAGCCATATTGACAACACCCCATTCTCCGTGAAGTATAAGTTGATTTCATACGGGCAGGTCTTCCGGCTTGGTCATTAAGACCGCCAGCCTTCCCGGTTTCCCAGTGGCTATGTCGGCGATCAAGTACCATACGGCGGCGGGACCGCACAGGCTTATCCTGTTTCCCTCTTAGTGCAGTTATCTGCAAACCCATATGTGATATTTAGTTTTCCAATAGGATTATACCATTAAACAAGTGCTGTGTGAACAACCCAGGCAAATGACTGAAAAAGGTTTGTTTGGATTATTTGCCATCAGATGAATTCGTACTGTGCATATCTCCATTATTGAGCTTCAGCAGCAGTGGCTCTCGAAATCCTTATTGTGAGCCCGTCCAGGCAAATTTCTACAGTGCTTTCAAATGCATGGTTGTATTTTCTAGCAG
Organism: Clostridiaceae bacterium UBA6110; assembly: GCA_002428415.1. Classification (GTDB taxonomy): domain Bacteria; phylum Bacillota; class Clostridia; order Clostridiales; family Clostridiaceae; genus Youngiibacter. The sequence goes on along the minus strand of DIWI01000011.1, from coordinate 46,622 downwards.
CCATGATGTTCAGTCCAAGTGACGGAACTTCAAGGACCTTTGTCCTGCTGCTTCCATTAAGACCGGTATAAAAAGCTACTCTGGTCTCATCCTTGTTAAAGGTTGAAAGCCTTCCGTAACAATCCTCGAGGTAATCGAAGCCTTCAGCCCTGAATGCTTCATGGATACTTGCCCTGGGCAGGGAATGTGGTTTTTCAATTAAGAAAGGTATCTCCGTGAAGATACCTTCAAAGTCCATATCTGTTATTAAGAGGGCTGCTGCAGGTTCTCCCGCGAGAATCACTCGGTTAAGGATTCCGAGCCTGTCTAGTATACGGACTGCAGATTTTAAAATTTCGATGCTCATGCATAGCTCCGTTCAGTTTGTTATTATTTCTGTGACGGTGGTAACCGGAACCTCGTAGAATCCAAGTGATTCATACAGGTTGACAGCATCCCTGTTTTCCAGGGTCACGAACAGGTGGAGGGTCCTGTAGCCCCGCTTCAGAAGCTCTTCTTCAGCCTTGTTGATCAGTGTTGTAGCGTAGCCCTTCCTCTTGGATGCTTTTCTGGTAAAGGTGTAGGTAATTGTAGGCTCATGCTTGAAGAGGCAAACAAGAACAGATGCGGCAGCTTCACCGTTTTCCCATATGGTATGGGAGGCTTCCCTGATCACGGGGCCGTAGAGTCCTCTGAAGACTCGTCCAAGTTCATCCTCGGTCTGCTTCAGGTCCTCGCCCTCATAGTCCACGGTATCTCTGTAGGCATCAAGCATTATACCGGCAAGCTCGGGGATCGTATCCTCGGACACAGGGGTGATCTCCACATTGTAGTTTCTGATCTTATCCTCAAGGTCAAGGCGCATTCTTATCCTTCTTGGCATGTACATACACCTCCTAACCCCATTGTACATTATTGCTGACCACATTTCATTGTCTTGAATAAATTTCTGCTGTAAACTCATTGTATGGGAGCGTGATATACAGTGAAATTCATACACATTGCAGATTTGCACATAGGCCGATATTTAAAGGACATATCACTTCTGGAAGACCAGGAGGATGCACTGAATCAGCTGATTCAGATTATACAGGAGGAGTCACCGGATGCCCTTGTCATTGCAGGTGATGTCTATGACCGTTCAGTTCCCAGGGAGGATGCTGTAAGGATCTATAACAGATTTCTGACAAGACTGTCAGAGCTCGGCGTAAATGTGCTTCTTATCACAGGAAACCACGATTCCTCGGAAAGGGTACAGGTCCTTAACAGTCTGCTTGAGACGCATGGTCTTCTTATCCAGGGAAATCCTGAGGATCCACTCAAGAGAATAAACCTGAAGGATGAATCAGGAGAGGTTTCTTTCTATTTTCTCCCATACAAGGATAGCTTCACGCTCAGAGAAATATACGGTCTTAACGAATCAAAGGACGACAGCGTACTTTATGATGAGATAATCAAAAGATCCGTGCAATTTGACGGAAACAGGAAGGTACTGATATTCCATGGCTTCGTTACACCTGGCGTCAAGGAGGATGTGGAGACAAGCGACTCTGAAAGGCTCCTTACAGTCGGTGGAACAGATTTCGTAAAGGCTGAGATATTCGACATATTCGACTATGTAGCCCTTGGTCATCTTCACAAGCCTCAGTGGGTTAAAAAGGGAAAGATAAGATACAGCGGGTCACTAATGAAATACTCGTTCTCAGAGGCCAATCACAGGAAAAGCATATCAATCGTGGTAATGGACGGGGATGGAAAGGTCGAGGTGAGCGAGAGATTCCTGACACCGCAAAGAGACCTTGTAATACTCAGGGGAAGCTTCTCGGAGCTTATGAACTGTTCCGGGGACAGCCATGCAAAAGATTTCGTCAGGGCTGTGCTTACGGATGAGGAAGAGATCCAGGATCCACTTGACAGGCTCAGGTCAAGATATCCAAACATAATTGAGCTGCAGAGGGAGAGGGATCTTCAGGCAGAGGGTTCAAGCTTCGCTGCCCTTGAAAAGATGGAGAGCAGGGACATCAAAAGCCTTTTCCATGAGTTCTACTTGCTTGAGAACGGCGATGAACCCAGTGAGGCGATGGTTAGGATAATAGATGAGACAGTAGAGGAAATGGGGGTGTTCGGAGATGAAACCTATAAGGCTTAGGATGAATGCGTTCCTTGGATTCAAGGATGAATGCATAATAGATTTCACGAAGCTTTATGATGACAGGATATTCCTGATAACAGGAGCTACGGGTGCTGGAAAGACCTCCATTTTCGACGGGATATGCTATGCGCTTTACGGCAAGGCATCGAGCAGCGACAGGGACAAGGCTGATTGCTACAGGAGCCAGCTATCCGGGCCAAAGGAAGACATGGAAGTCGAGCTTGAGTTTTCAGTAAGAGGCGAGAAATACACCATAATGCGGACTGAAACATATAGAGGCACCTCCAAGGTCCTGTTTTACAGGGAGAGTGACAGGCAGAATGCCCTGGTCAAGGCCAGGGAAGTGAACCAGGAGATTGAAGGCATACTTGGACTGACACTTGAGCAGTTCAAGAAGATCGTCATGATACCTCAGGGCGAATTCAGGGAATTCCTGGCATCAAGCACAAAAGACAAATCGGATATTCTCAAGAAGCTGTTTTCAACTGAGGTATACCAGGATTTCCAGGACAGGATTAAGGCCAAGTATGATGAATCAAAGAAGCTTGATTCAGAGCTCATATCAAGGTTCAAAGAAGCAATGGGTGAGGCAGGAATATCTGACCGGGACATAGACATGGGCGAACATCCGCTTCAGGAGAAGCTGGAGGAAATGGAAATCGAAAAGGTCAGGATGGAAGCGGAAACCTCTGAAAAAGAGGTTTTGTTTAAAGCGTCTGAAGCTGAGATCCTGGCAGCTGAAGACAACAATAAGAGGCTGGCGATATTCAAGACAGCTGAAAAGCTTCTGAATGAGCTTTCTTTTGAGGAACCGAAGATCATACAGGATTCAAGGACTCTGGACGGTATACTCAAGGCAAGACTGATACTGCCGAAGGAGAAGGAGCTGAGCTCCAAGGCTAAGGAACTTGATAGTGCAGTGAAAAACCTTGAGATGGCATTGAAGGATACTGAAAGGAATGAGAAGCAAAAGGAAAGTCTTGCAAAGGAAAAGGAAGTGTCTGATGGGGAATACTCCAAACTGGATACATTAAAGGCAGAAAAATCCATGAAGTCAGAACTCCTTGAAAAGTCAGTAAGGCTTGCATCCGCCAGGAAGAGGTCAGAATCGCTCCAGAAAGAAAAGATAAGACTTGAAAGTGAAAAGGTTATGCTTTCAGAAAGGCTGAAGAAGGCTGATTCGCTGACAGCCGAGGAATCTCTTTTCAGAGAAAAGGAGAGTAAACTGAGCCTTGAGGTTTCAGAACTGAAACTGAAGAAGCTGAAGCTTGAGGGTGAACGGAAGCTTTTGGCTGATGCCCACAGGCTTCTCAGGAAGCATGCAGTAGAAAGGGAGAAGCTTGTAAAAGCAGAGACTGAACAGATGGAAAGCTCAAGGAAAGCTGATGACTGCATGAAGGCCTTCGAGGCAGCTGAGGAGCTGAAGAAGACGAGTCTGGGAGCGATACTGAGAAAGGACCTGATTGAAGGGGAACCTTGTCCGGTATGCGGCTCCGTTCACCATCAACTGACTGGCGGAGAAGCGTCAGATTTTGACGAGGAAAGCTATCTCAGTGCTCAGAAAGCTCTTGAGAACGCACGCAGGGAGCTTGCAAAATCAGATCAGAAGCTTGAAGGACTGAAGTCATCACTGACTGAAATTGAGGCGGAATTAAGGGAATTCTACCTGAACAGCGGACTTGAGGAAACTGGGATCGAAGAGATAACAAGCCAAGGCATTTCAAAAAAGGAACAGATAGCAAAGGCTGAAGCAGAAATATCTGAAGCTGAGGAGTTAAGGCTAGAAGCCTCCAGTGCACTAGTAAAGCTGAGGATTGAGCTTGAAGGTCTCAAGGGGGTCAAGGAAAAGCTTGATTCCATCGGACTGGATCTGCAGATGGCTTCAGAGAAGCTTGGCGCTGCAAAAGGCGAGGAAAGGACTTTGGAGGAGCAGGGTGCGGATATCGATTCTAAATCAGTGTCAGATGAAATTGCAGGACTTGGATCGAGGATTGAAACTATCAGCAGAGACCATGAAAGGATAACATCATCGATCAGGGATACCGACCTAAGGCTTACAGCACTCAGCGAGAGGACAGGAACCCTGGCTAAGCTCAGGGAATCATTGATAAGTGAAACTGAAAGGCTCAGGTCTGAGCTGGAAACAAGCATAGCAGCAGAGGGGCTTGCAGTATCTGAGTATGACCTGCTGAAGGAAAGGGTCGCTGAGATCCCGGCAATGGAAAAGGAGATAAGCTCCTTCTACGAGAAGCTGAACAAGGCGAAGGGTGCAGTTGCACAGCTCGAGGAGGATTGCTCAGGAAGGAGCGAGATTTTTCTAGAGCCGCTTCATGAAAAAAAGGATCAGGCAAAGTTAAGGCTTGAGGAAGCCAGAAAATCATTAAGTGATGTGGACAAGGAATGTTTCAAACTTGCAGGGCTTCTTGAGAAAGCGAAGGACACAGTTTCAAAGTACAAAGCAAACAGGGAAAGGTTCGGAGCCCTCTTCAGGCTTCATAGCACAGCTTCAGTTGGAAGGTCCTTCGAAACCTTCGTCCAGTCATATTATTTCGACGGAATACTGGGTATGGCAAACAAGAGGCTATGGAAGATGTCTGAAGGAAGATTCCAGCTGAAGCGGAAAGAAGACCAGGCAAGCAGAAGGGAAAAGGTGGGGCTTGACCTTAACATCCATGATGCTTATACGGGAAGGGAGAGGGATGTTCTTTCACTTTCGGGCGGTGAGAGCTTCAAGGCTTCACTGGCACTGGCACTTGGGTTATCAGACTTCATAGAGAGCAGCAGGGGAAGCGTGAACCTTGAGACGATATTCATAGACGAAGGATTCGGGTCGCTTGACCAGGATTCCCTTGAGAATGCCCTCGGGTGCCTGATGGACCTGAATGTATCAGGCAGGATAGTCGGTATAATATCGCATGTTTCGGAGCTTAAGGAAAGGATCCCAAGAAAAATAACCGTTAAGTCAAAGCCGGGTGCCGGAAGCTTTGCGGAAATAAATTGAGGTGGATATGGAACTAATTGGATACAGCAAATGCGGAACCTGCCAGAAGGCAAGGAAATATCTCGCTTCCAGAGATATTCCATATGAGTGGAGAGAAATAACTGAGAAGCCACCGGGTCTGGAAGAGCTGAGAAGCATTATATCCTCAGGCGTGGTGCTTAAGAAGCTTCTCAACACCAGCGGTCAGGCATATCGCGAGCTGAACGTGAAGGAAATGCTTGGAAGCATGTCTGAGGAAGAGGTGCTGCAGCTTCTTTCTAAAACCCCGATGCTTGTAAAGAGGCCTATACTTAGGACTGACAGCGGCAATACTCTTGTCGGGTTCAATGAGGAAGAATGGAATAAGGTCCTGAAATAAAAAATGCTGTCCTGCTTAGCTGCGGGACAGCATTTTCTTCGGTTACATTCAGGAACTACTTGAAAACGTGAATTACCTTCTCGTCATTGAGCTTCTTTATGATCGTCATGGTTATTGGGATTAGGAATATTCCGAGCACTCCAAACAATCTGCCTCCAATGAATATACATAGGAGAATGACTATAGGATGAAGGCCAATCTGGTCGCCGACGATCTTCGGTTCAAGTGACTGCCTCACTACAGTGACTATCAGATAAATGAGAAGAATTCCAAGTCCAAGCCCGGTTCTGCCAATCACTATGGCGATAAGACCCCATGGTATAAGGACTCCGCCTGTTCCAAGGATAGGCAGGATGTCTATCAGGGCAATCACGAACGCGAGAGGTATCGCATTTCTTATCCTGAGCAGCGAAAGTCCGATTGAAAGCTCAAAGAAAGTAAGCGAGATCAGCATAAGGTATGCTTTCGTATAGCTTGAAAGCACTTTCTTGAGGTTCTCTTTGGCTCTTGTGATTATGTTCTTCATGTTTTCCGACATCTGCCTCATTATGAACGAGTAAATCTTCTCATTGTCGAATATGAAGAAGAAGCTCGAGATGATCATGAAGAGGAACTTGATGAAGAATAGGGATAATCTGGCAGCTGCGGAGCTCAAAGTGTTAAGTGCATTGCTCGAAATGAATCTGACTATTTCTCCGAGCGAGCTTGCAAGTCCTTCGATGAAATCCCTTATAACCGGCTCTACTACAGGGAAGGAAGAGACCAGACGTTCAACAGTACCAATAAGTCCTGGTTCAATGTCATTCTTGTAGAGGTCAGGCAGCCTGTATGCAAGGTCCCTTGTCTCGAAGAAAAGTGATACTCCGAGATAAGCAATGACAGTAAAGAGGAGGATATAAAAAAGTATGAGTATCGTTGCTGAAAGGAATCTTCTGTTTATCCCGGTCTTCACGTGCAGCTTCATGATAAGCGGCTTCAATAGCAGCGCTATGGTCAGTCCCAGAAAGAATGGCGCAAGTATTGGCAGTATGTATTTAAGCGCCACATACCCGAATCCGGCAAGTATTCCGTAGTACAAGAAATTTATGATGAATTTTTTCCTTTTTTCCAACAGTCGGCCCTCCTGAAGCATTGCTATAAGCCAATTCTACACCATCGAGTCGATCAAAATCCAAACATACAAGAAAAATTGGTTAGATTTAAAGGATTCTTCAATAATGTTAACTTTTATGACTTCTTTGCCGGAGCAAATTCTAGAATCATAGATAAGGTTTTGGAGTCTCGTTTACGAATTTTGGCAAAACAAATGGAAGGACATTGCTGCCCTTCCGGTAATTATAAAGTCATCTCTTGTTATCCAAATACCAGCTTACATTTCCGTCGTCCCTGACATGAGGAGGGATATCATTCAAAAGCCTCTCAAGGTCCATGTCCCTTGGTTCAGCATATTCAAGCACCGAAGTGAAATGTTCATGTGTTGTTAGCTCTTCGTTGACATTAGGTACCACCCAAACCCTGCGAACTCTTCTGCTTAATTCATTCACGCTTCTTCTCGACATCATGTGCCTTTCGAGCCATTGCATTATTGAAGAGCCTTCGCCTCTTCCGGTTTTTCCCGGACTGGTTATTGCTGCCATTTTGAATTCCTCCTTTGACAGCTTGATATTACCACATAATGGATTTGGAAGTGTGTAGGGATTGTTAATATTTAACAAACGGGTGGTAAAATTTGGACCCTGCTTATGTTAAGTAAGGCCCATTACTGAAAATCTACGCTAAACCTGGACAAAATAGCTAATTTGTACGCAGAAAAGGTGCTAAATCATGTACTCCCTGTTTTCGATGTACCAGTCGATTCCACTGTCGTCTCTTACATGCACAGGAAGTTCCCATAGAAGCCTCATCAGTTCATAGTTTCGTGATTCTCCAACCTCGATTACTGGTCTTTGTCTCTCATGGATCGGCAACTCCTCCTTTATCTCCGGCACTATCCAAACATTAAGTGATTTGTCCCTAAGGTCGGTGGAATTTTTCTTTTCAGCAAAAAAGGCGAAAATCTGCGTCGGAAGGGTAGATGACGAATTGTTCAGCTTTTCTCTTGTTTTCATTGTATCGCCCCCTTCAGCGATTATATGCTACCACACGTGTGTGAAGGAATTTCCCAGTATTGATTAATATTTAACGAAATTTTGATTAATTATCAGAGATGAAAAAGTCCCGAAGCATATCATCATCATGCTTCAGGACTGAAATTTACTCGAGCCTGTCGAGCCTTGTCAGCTCCGGGTCGATATATAGTGTCTTGTTCGTCGAATAGGTTACCATTCCAGGCTTTGCGCCATTTGGCTTTTTCACGTTCTTCACCCTGGTATAGTCAACGGGGACCTTAGAGGATGTCCCGGCCTTGCTGTACCATGCTGCAAGGTTTGCGGCTTCAAGAAGAGTATCTTCAGAGAACTTCTCAGCTTTGATTATCACATGTGAGCCGGGGATGTCCTTTGTATGGAGCCAGGTGTCGTTCTTACTGGCGAACTTCGTGGTAAGGTAATCGTTCTGTGTGTTGTTCTTTCCCACATAGATGTCTATTCCCTCTGTTGACTTGAAGTGGAATGGCTTAGATGGCTTCTCCTTGCTTGCAGGAACCTTCCTGAACCTTAAGTAGCCTGCCACCATGAGCTCCTGCTTTATATCGTCAATTTCACGCTGGTTTTCGGAGTTCTGGAGGCTTAGCATGATTGAATTCAGATAGTTGAGCTCTTCATCAGCCAAAAGCTTCTGAGAAGCTGCCATTTCCTCAGCCCTTTTCTTCTTGTTATACCTGTGGTAGTAATGCTGGATATTCTGACTTATGGTCTTGTGCTCGTTGAGCTTGATGACTGCTTCTGTGCCGTCATAATAATTCTGGAGCCTGGCCTCATTCATTCCATCCCTGAGGCTGTGTATGCTCGAGGTAAGGAGCTCGCCTTTAAGCCTGTCCTCGTTCTTGTCCATTGAGTCCTTGATGGATTCGTCCAGGATGTTTATTTTCTTAAGGACCCTATCGATGTTTGTATGGATCATCTTCTGCATGTCTGCACTTTTTCCGCGCATCCTGTCCTTCTGGTCTCTTTCGCTTACGAAAGCCTCAAGTGCCTTTGAAGCGCTCCCGTATTGGACAAGGTCACCCCTGAAGGGATATGACACCACATCCTTGTATTCTCCGGCCTCCTTCATTATGTAGAATGAGGTTCCTCTTCCGGTGGATTCCAGTATGTTCCTGATGAATGCAAGAGGATCAGAGCCTTCATACAACTCATGAATCAGGCTGGATGTCCTTTTGGATACTCCTGAGAATATCCTTGAGAAGAATTCCGGGTCTATGTTATTGGGATCGCCTGCCAGAAGAAGCTCCTCGTCAGTGTAAGAAAGGGGGTCGAGCTTGTTGCTTGGCGGCGGCGGCATATAGGCCTTTCCGGGAAGAAGGACCCTGTAGGTGTTCCTGTCGGCGCTCACGTGCTTTATGCACTCGATGATCTTCATGTCCCTTTCCCTGATGAGGATGATGTTGGAATGCTTTCCCATCATCTCCACTGAAAGTATGAACTTCTGGTCGAAGCCCATCTCATCCTTTCCGGAAAATGTCAGGTTTACAAGCCTGTCACCGTCCAGCTGAGTTATTCCTTCAAAGAAAGCCCCCTGCAGATGCTTTCTGAGCACCATAAGGAACAGAGGTGCCTGGAGTGGATTCTGCCTCTGGATCTCTGTGAAGTGAAGTCTGGAAAAGTTGCTGTTGGATGTTATGAGAAGCTTCCTGTTGCCGCTTCTTCCCCTGAACGTCAGTATTATAACATCGCTTTCAGGCTGGTTGACCTTGTCCACCCTGGAGCCTTCCAGTCCTGTTCCTATCTCTTTTACTACATTGCTGAAATATATGCCATCAAGTGCCATGATCATTCTCCTTGTCGTATATCTCCATATACTATACCACAAAACCTGTGATCCATGATTTCTCATGTATAGGGACTGCAATAGTCAGCATAATGATTATGGTGATTTTATGGAGCTGGAAGAAATCGTAGAACATGGTATAGAAATAAAGGCATCCGACATACACTTCATACCGGGGTCAGAGAAGGCGGGGGTGTTCTTCAGGCAGGGTGAAAGGCTTGAATCTTTCTGCAGCCTTGACATGAACAGGCACAACATATATCTGCAGAGAGTAAAAGCAAATTCCGGCATGAACATTTCAGAAAAAAGGCTGCCTCAGGATGGGGTGTTAAAGATGGCAGGGATGACCATACGTGTAAGCACGATGAAGTCGGTCAACGGCGAATCCCTTGTCATGAGGCTTTTTGACAGGCGGGATATGGGGATTCGGATGCTCGGGATGAGTGATGAGAAGGTTTCGGGTATATTTCGCCACCTTAAGGAAGGCAGCGGAATAACACTTATTGCCGGAGAAACCGGCATGGGGAAGAGCACTACGCTGTACGGCATCATGATGGAGCTCAGAGACCAAAGCTACAAGGTGCTGTCAGTGGAGGACCCTGTTGAAAGGTTCATGGAGGGAGTGGTCCAGTGCCAGATAAACGAGGCGGCTGGCCTGACATATGAAAAGGCCATATTCGCATCCCTGAGACAGGACCCCGATTTCATCTGCATAGGTGAGATACGGAATGAAGAGACTGCAAGGGCTCTTGTCAGAGCGTCGCTTACCGGCCACAGAGTGATCTCTACCATCCACGGCACCGGGTACAGGAATGTGATACTGAGGTTGATGGATTTTGGGATCAGGGAGGAACACATATCAAATTCAGTTGGGCTTGTACTGACCCAGAGGCTTGGATCTGATGAAGGAAGGAGGAAGCTTGATGTCAGGCTGGAGTTTAGGAGTAAGGTGGCGGAAATTCAACAAGGAGAAATTTTTCTATGAGAAGTCGATTTATCTCAAGAACGGACTTGGTCTGGTTGAGGCGCTGGCTCTCTCTGACGATGAGACTGAAATCGCTCTCTCCAGGCACCTTCAGGGAGGCGAAACCTTGGCAGTCTCCTTTGAAAGTACAGGTGCATTCACAAGACGTGAAATTTCAGTAATCAGGCTGTCCGAAGAGACAGGAACCATAGGAGCAGCCTTCAGAGGACTGTATGAGGACCTGAAGGAGGAGAGGGAGCTAAGCGGGAAGATCAGGACAGTCATCGTATATCCGGGAATCCTAATCGCAACTGTTCTCCTGTTCCTTTATGCTGCCGCTTATTACCTGGTACCGCCAATCCATGAGATGATCAGCGGAATATCAGGAAGCAATGAAATACTTGACCGTGTGATGGCGTTCACTTCAGTGGTTCCTGCCAGGGCTTCGGGAATGGCATGTCTTGGCATCATGGCATTTGCCTTTCGATGCATCATGGACAGAGAAAAGGTGTTCACTTTAGTGCTTGGCAGGAAGAAGGCGCAATATGGCGAGATGATGTTCATTAAGGAATTCAACAAGCTTGTATCCGGAGGGATGGATGTATGCAGGGCAGCAGAGCTTCTGGATGACGGTGTGTTCAAGGGACAGGGGCTTATGGCCAGACTGACAAAGGGGGAGGGACTTTCAGATGCCTTCAGGAAGGAGGGGTTTTCTGAGCTTCTTCTAAGCTACATACACATGGCTGAGCAGACCGGAGACCTGCCGAATGCCCTGGAATCATACGTCGCAAACAGGAGAGCCTGGTTCGAAGACTATCTTAAGAGGAAGACAGCCCTGGTTGAACCTATGGCAGTCATCCTGATGGGACTTGCAGTGCTCGCTTCAGCCTCAGTTATACTCCTTCCGATGCTTGATGCCTATGAGGCGCTATGAAGGCAGGCTCCTGGTGGAGCTTATGATAGCTATTGCCCTTATGGGGCTGATACTTCCATCTCCGAAAAGGACAGCTAGTGAAGGCTCGGTATCCTACAAGGAGGATGCTGCCATAATATTCATGGGTGTTGTCATCGGAGAACTGAAAAAATCTGCAGAGACCAAATCAATACGAAGAGTATACATACCTGATTCAACTATAAGGATATACAAGGGTACGCTGCTTTTGAGGAAGATACAGCTGCCATCAGGTTCCAAACTTACGATGACCGGTGTAACGACTTTGGAAATCGGTGCTGGTCCAAACTGGTACTACGACATTACCGGAGTACCCTCAGCGAACGGCAGGGTATATTTTCATATCGGAGGTGTGAAGCAGTGCGAAATCATGATAAATTTCGGAACACAGGCGATGGACATAAGGTGAGGAAGGGCTACATCTCGATACTTGCCACATTCTCAGTGCTCGCGGTCTTCATTGTCCTGCAGTCCATAGTCTCCGAAAGCATGGACAGCAGGCTGAAGCTCATCAGGTACAAGGAGCAGCTTGCTTTCGACTATAGAGTAGAAGCCTACTACCTTATGATCAGGGAAGGAAATCTCGAAGTGCCTGAGGGTGAAGTGTTTGGTTCACTTGATTCATATTCACTTGAATCCGCATTTTTGGGGGATACCTGGATAAGTATTGTAACTGTCGAAGGGGTAACCTCAATAAATGGATATCTCGACAAAGACAGGCGGGGAACATATGAGATCAGGCATTAAGAGAGGGTTCATCCTTCAGGAGATACTCTATTACATAATCATAATGGCACTGGCTCTGGGAATCGCACTCCGGTCGTTCACAGGAGTGCTGAAGACTTACCTGGATGCAAGGTTGCAGCTCAAGGCGATGGATTATGCCTATATGGCATTTGAAAGGATAAAGGAAGACCTGCATTCGAATACTGACAGCCTGGCGATTTCAGGAGGAGTATTGTACATCCTGAAGGATGAGTCAGTGAACGGACGATACATAAAGATGTTCCAGTCAGCAGACAAGCTCAGGTATGCAGTCGGGAGCACCACTTACGTGGATACTCCTGTACAGAACATCTGTGTCGGTCTCAGGTCTTCTTCTTTCAGGATAGAAAACGGAATACTGATCATAAGGCTCATATTCGATGGGCTTGAGCTTGAAAGGGGGTTCCAGATTGAGTATTAGGAGAGGATCGGTACAGCACCTTTTCCTCCTTCTTGTGCTTATGGCTTCCCTTACAGCCAGGACTGCCAGGCTTGTTACAAGCCACATGTACATCGAGGAGGGAGTCTATTCATTGGATGTAAGGTATTCTGAGCTTGAGAAGGACCTGCCCGTACTGGAGGCTGGGCTTGCTGCAAGGTTTCCAGGACCTTCGGATGCCAGGAGCTTTTTCCAGGCAGGCAAAACCTTGTCAATCGGCACCTGTACACTTTCACTGAAAGGGATATATAATAATCGTATGATGCTCTACATATCGGACACGAGACATGTCCTTAAGAGAGAGCTTGAACTCATATGGGACCTAACGCCCATACTGAGGATAAGGAGCATATGAATGAGGATATTCATTGTGGGGATGCCGGGCAGCGGCAAGACAACCCTTGGAAGGCTTTTAGCAGCTGCGACAGGTATGAAGGCTGTAGATACTGACAGGCTCATCACTGAGAAATACGGAAAGACTCCTGGCAGGATAATAACGGAAGAAGGAGAAAAGGTCTTCAGGGAGCTGGAGCGTGAGACTCTGGATGAAGTGCTTCTGATGGATGACCTGATCATATCTACCGGTGGAGGATTTCCGATATTTGGCGGGAACATGGACAGGATGCTTATGAACTCTCATGTGATATACATAAAGACAAGCATCGATGTACTCTGGAAAAGGCTGAAGCATGACAAGACAAGGCCTCTTTCCAACAGCAATGAAAAGCTAAGGAAGCTTTATTCTGAAAGGAAGCCATTCTACGAGAAGGCAGGAATCATAATAGACGGCAGTCTGGATTCAAGGACTAACCTGGCAAAAGCCCTCGAAAAGTTATATGAGCTCGGGATAGTTCCTAGATAATGTCGAAAACCTTCAAAAAGGTTCTGAAACAAAAATAAATCGCAATTGCAAATGTACCTCCTTTCTGATAGAATATCCTTGGTAAATTGCGAAATGGTACATGATGCCCAGAGCCGTCCACAGGTTATGAGTGCATGATCGGCCTATAGCATCGAAAGACTTAGGTTGACAAGCCCCATGACCAAGGTGAGCATTATGCCGCGCCGGTCCCTGGAGGGGCTTTGTTAGATTATTTGGAGGGAAAACAATGATATCAGCAAGTGAATTGAGAAAAGGCACAACCTTCGAGCAGGACGGACAGGTATTCGTAGTACTTGACTTTCTTCATGTCAAGCCAGGAAAGGGAGCGGCATTCGTAAGGACAAAGCTCAGGAATGTAATCTCTGGCGGAACCACGGACACAACCTTCAACCCGACTACAAAGCTTCAGGAAGCAGTAATTGAGAGAAAGGAAATGCAGTATCTCTACAATGACGGAGAGCTGTACTATTTCATGGACCAGGAGACCTACGAGCAGATTCCGCTCAACTATGAGAAGGTGGAAGATGCTATCAAGTTCCTCAAGGAAAACAATTTTGCAGTCATAAAGTTCTACAAGGGAGATGCATTCTCAGTAGAAGCACCTAACTTTGTCGAGCTCGTCATCACTGAGACAGAGCCTGGAGTAAAGGGAAACACAGCAACAAACGCTCTTAAGCCTGCGATTGTTGAGACCGGCGCACAGGTAATGGTTCCTTTCTTCATAAACGAAGGGGATGGCATAAGGATAGACACAAGAACTGGAGAATACATGGAAAGGGTTTAAGACCCTTGCAGCAGGCCGGCAAAGGGTTAACCCTATGCCGGCTTTGTTCTGCCATATGGAGGCGAAATTTTGGAAAAGTTGTCAGATGAAACGATCTTTAGATTCTTCAGGGAGGATGATGGCAGGGTCAGGCTTTTCAAGTCAATAAGGGATATGATAGCTTTGCAGGGTGAGGTTTCAGAACATATCGGCAAATCCCAAATATCCTTTAGTACCAAAAGAAGATTCGCATGGATATGGATGCCGTTACGCACGGGAAAAGACAAGCCTGAAGGATGTATCATCCTGACACTTGGCCTTCGCAGGAAGGCTGAATCAGCAAAGGTCGTGGAAGCAGTAGAACCGTATCCTGGCAGATGGACCCATCATATTGTCATCTCAAATTCAAAGGACCTTGATTGCGAGATGTTGGCTCTGATTGAAGAGGCCTACCAGGCATCAAATTAGCACTTTGAGATCATTGGATCACCCTGCCGCTGGCAGGGTTTTATTATTCGAATGATTGTTAAAAATAAAACGAAAAACGCTGAGATTCATATGATTTTGAGAATTTGCAGTAAATATGATTTGGAAGCGAATTATCGAAATATCAGCAATGACTACGTTTACATATGAAAGAAGCATCATAAAATAATATAATTAAATATTTAACAATATACTTGACTCAAAGCATATGCCTTGTTACAATGGCTATGTGATAAATAATTAACAAAGGCGGAGAGAATATGAAGACTGTTGGTAATGTAACTGAACTTATAGCAAAGTTTGAGGAAGTCAGGGAAGCACAGAGAAAATATTCGACGTATACACAGGAACAGGTAGATGAGATATTCAGGATGGCTGCTCTTGCAGCAAGCAATGCAAGGATAAGGCTTGCTCAGATGACTGTCGAAGAGACAGGAATGGGAATTGTGGAGGACAAGGTCATAAAGAACCAGTTCGCCTCTGAATACATATACAACCAGTATAAGGATGAAAAGACCTGCGGAGTTATCGAGAAGGATGAATCCTTCGGAATAATGAAGGTTGCTGAGCCTATAGGAGTAGTTGCCGCCATCGTGCCTACAACCAACCCGACATCCACTGCGATATTCAAAGCGCTTCTGGCACTCAAGACCAGGAACGGAATAATATTCTCCCCGCATCCAAGGGCGAAAAGGTCGACCATCGAGGCGGCAAGGACAGTGCTTGAGGCTGCAGTCAAGGCAGGAGCACCTGAAGGGATAATAGGTTGGATAGATGAGCCCTCAGTAGAGCTTTCACAGGCAGTAATGAAGGAGGCCGACATAATCCTGGCTACAGGCGGACCTGGAATGGTAAGGGCGGCATATTCATCAGGAAGGCCTGCAATAGGTGTCGGTGCGGGAAATACTCCTGCGATAATCGATGAGACTGCGCACATCAAGATGGCGGTATCATCAATCCTTCTGTCAAAGACCTTCGACAACGGCGTCATCTGCGCATCCGAGCAGACAGTGATCGTCATGGATGAGGTTTATGATGAAGTAAGAAGAGAATTCCTCGAAAGGGGTGCCTACATCCTTGATGCTGACGAGACAGAGGCGGTCAGGGGTGTGATCCTCAAAAACGGCGCGCTCAATGCGGATATCGTTGGTCAGAGCGCAGCAAAGATCGCAAGCCTTGCGGGACTGACAGTTCCTGAGGATGCGAAGGTCCTCATAGGAGAGGTAGAGTCTGTAGAGCTTGATGAGCCGTTCTCACACGAGAAGCTTTCGCCTGTGCTTGGAATGTACAGGGTGAAGACCTTCGCTGAAGCTCTTGACAAGGCAGACAGGCTTGTGAGGCTCGGCGGATTCGGACATACATCGGTACTGTATACCGACCAGGTGAAGATGAAGGACAGGGTGAATGCATTCGGAGCAAGGATGAAGACAGGAAGGACCATAATCAACATGCCTTCATCACAGGGAGCAATAGGAGATATCTACAACTTCAGGCTGGCTCCTTCACTCACTCTTGGCTGCGGAAGCTGGGGCGGAAACTCCATAAGCGAAAATGTCGGTGTCAAGCACCTCATGAATGTCAAGTCGGTAGCGGAGAGGAGAGAGAACATGCTTTGGTTTAGAGTTCCTGAAAAGATATATTTCAAGTCGGGTGCCATAGGCACTGCACTTCTCGAGCTTAAGGACATGAAGAAGAAAAAGGCTTTCATAGTGACAGACAAGGTGCTCTACAGCCTTGGATACTGCGACAGGATATCGAGGATACTGGATGAATCAGGGATCGACTACAAGGTGTTCTTCGATGTGGAGCCGGATCCAACCCTTGCCTGCGCAAGGAAGGGAGCCGAGGAGATGAGAAGCTTCAATCCTGATGTTATCATAGCATTAGGCGGAGGCTCACCAATGGATGCAGCCAAGATCATGTGGACCATGTATGAGCATCCTGAGGTAAGGTTCGAGGACCTGGCCATGAGATTCATGGACATCAGGAAGAGGATATATCCGTTCCCGAGGCTTGGTGAAAAGGCAATGTTCATAGCGATACCGACTTCTGCTGGTACAGGCTCCGAGGTTACGCCATTCGCGGTAATAACTGATGAAGCCACAGGTATCAAGTACCCGTTGGCTGACTACGAGCTCACACCTGACATGGCGATAGTGGATACTGAGCTTATGATGGAAATGCCAAGGGGACTTACTGCCGCATCAGGAATAGATGCCCTTACACATGCGCTTGAGGCATATGTTTCAGTACTGGCTTCAGAGTATACGAATGCCCTTGCAATGGAATCGATAAGGCTGATATTCAAGTACCTGCCCCTGTGCTACACGGAAGGAAGGACCAATATCAAGGCGAGGGAGAAGATGGCCCACGCCTCGACCATGGCTGGAATGGCTTTCGCCAACGCTTTCCTTGGAGTATGCCACTCCATGGCCCACAAGCTGGGTGCGTACCACCATATACCTCATGGAATCGCGAACAGCCTTCTGATCGATGAGGTGATAAGGTTCAATGCAGTGGAGAATCCCAGGAAGCAGGCTGCTTTCCCACAGTTCAAATACCCAAATATAAAATTCAGGTATGCAAGGATAGCCGATTATCTGGGACTTCAGGGCACTAATGATGACGAGAAGATAGAGAGTCTCATCGCTGCAATCGACGACCTGAAGAGAAAGCTTGACCTGCCCATGACGATAAAGGAAGCAGGAGTCAAGGAAGCTGACTTCTTCGAAAAGATTGACGAGATGTGCGTGCAGGCTTTCGATGACCAGTGCACTGGAGCAAATCCGAGATATCCTCTAATATCAGAAATAAAGGACATGTATGTGTCTGCCTATTACGGAAAACTGGTTTAGATAAAAATATAAGGAATCCATGGGGATGAATATGCATCCTTATGGATTCCTTATTTTATTGTGAATATGCATCGGCTTATGCATAATTATAGCCTGTTCAATTGTATTTGATTTGTCCTTTTGATATAATGATTTTAAGCAGTTCTTGAAGTCAGGAGGATGAAAATGAGCGAAAAGGCAAAGAACACCTACGGCCAGGGCGTGGTTAAAATATCAGAGGATGTGGTCGGGGTCATTGCAGGTATAGCAGCAAGCGAAATCAAGGGAGTCGCAGGTCTATCGGCAACCCTGACAGGCGGAATAACACAGGTTGTCACAGGCAAGCGTAACGTGACAAAGGGTGTTAAGGTTACAGTCGGAGAGAAGGATGCGATAATCGATATGATTATTTCAGTCGAGTATGGCTTCAGGATACCTGATGTGGTGGAGAAAGTTCAGGAAAACGTGCTGACAACGGTTGAGGCCATAACAGGGCTCAAGGTATCAGCTGTAAACATATTCGTGAATAATATCTATGTCAAAGGAAAAGAACAGGAACCCAAGGAAAAGTAACATGAAGCCCTCTGGTCACAGAGGGTTTTTTGAAGCGGACATAAATTATCAAAGGAGGGGGCTACAGGCCCTTTATTATGAGAAAAAGATCAAGAGAGATAGCAATGGAGATAGTGTACCAGAGCACTATAAATGACAATGACCCGAAGGAGCTTGTTGAAGACTACTTCGAGGAATATGGCGAATCTGAGGAAGCTGACAGAGGCTACATAAGCATGATAGTAAGCGGAGTCATGGAGAAAAGGGAAGAGCTTGACGCGCTTATCGAGGCAAACCTCGTGAAGTGGAAGCTTTCAAGGGTCTCGAAGATCAACCTCAGCATACTCAGGGTAGCCCTCTATGAGATGAAATACGTTGAGGACATACCACACAATGTATCTATAAACGAGGCTGTCGAGATTTCGAAGAAATATTCGGATGAGCAGTCAGCCGCATTTATCAACGGAATACTTGACAAGATAGTGAAGGCTTGAGGAGGAACTTAGGTGACAGAGATAATCGATGTGAAGAGCATAGCCCAGAGGGTAAGGGAAGACCTGAAGGTGAGGGTCGGGAGGCTTAGGGAAAGCGGCAAAGGCATACCTACCCTTGCTACAATCCTTGTCGGAAACGATCCCGGATCCGAATATTACATGGCCAGCCAGAAGAAGGCATGCGACTCCATCGGGGCTGAGATGCTTAAGATGGTACTTCCGGAAGATACGGCTGAAGATGAGCTCCTGAGGACAATAAAGGACCTCAATGACGATGGAAGCGTACATGGGATAATGGTGCTGCTTCCTCTTCCTAAAGGGATAAGCGAGGGAAAGGTAGCTATGGCGATAGATCCGTCCAAGGACGTGGACGGTGTGAATCCGGTCAACATAGGCCTCGTGGCGTCAACCTCGGGAGGCGTAGCTCCCTGCACACCTGAGAGCGTTCTGGAAATCCTTAAGGCAAGCCTAACGGAGCTCAAAGGTATGCATGCAGTCATCATAGGAAGGTCTAACATAGTAGGGAAGCCTCTTATACAGCTTCTCCTAAGGGAACATATGACTGTCACAGTATGCCATTCAAGGACCGGAGATTTGAGGGAAGTTGCAAAAACAGGAGATGTGGTCGTGGCTGCGGTGGGGAAGCCTCTCATGATAGATGATTCCTATATCCGAGAGGGTGCGGTTGTCATTGACGTAGGCACTTCAGAATTCGAAGGCAGGATCACAGGTGACGTAGACCTTGCAAAGGTTACTGGAAAGGCCTCCATGGCCACTAAGGTGCCAGGCGGAGTCGGAATGCTGACTACTGTGCTGCTTATGAGAAATCTCGTGGAATGTGCTGAAAAGGTGGTCTGATGAAGCTTCGTACGATGTCGGTATCCGACCTCAACACATATGTAAAAAGGAACTTCGACAATGACTTCATTCTTGGCAACGTGATGGTTGCCGGTGAGATATCAAATTTCAAGGCACACAGCTCCGGGCATCTTTATTTTTCCCTGAAGGACGAGAACTCCAAGATAAACTGCGTCATGTTCAGAGGGGAGGCAGCCGGCCTTAAATTCAAGCCGAAAGACGGAATGAAGGCAATCTGCAGCGGACGTGTAAGCGTATACGTGAAGGAAGGGGCCTACCAGCTATATGCGGCTTCAATGCAGGAAACCGGGCTCGGTGACCTGCATCTGGAGTTCGAGAGGATCAAGGCGCTACTTGCCAGTGAAGGACTCTTCGATGCATCTGAAAAGAGGGAGATACCTGAATATCCTGATAAGGTTGCTGTGATAACCTCAAGGACAGGTGCTGCAGTTCAGGACATAATCAACGTGGCGACCAAGAGGAACCGGAAGGTCTCTCTGACCATATTCCCTGCCCAGGTGCAAGGTGAGGGCTCCGCTGAAAGTGTCATAAAAGCCCTGCAGGCTGTTGAAATGCATGGAGGCTTTGACGTCATAATAATAGCGAGGGGCGGAGGTTCCTTCGAGGACCTTTTCTCCTTCAATGATGAAAATCTGGCAAGGGCCATAAGGAGGTCGCCAATCCCTGTGGTGACTGGCATAGGCCACGAGGTCGACTATACAATAGCGGACTTCGTGTCTGACATGAGGGCGGCGACACCTTCACAGGCGGCTGAGTTAGTTGTGCCATCACTGAAGGAAATGGAGAGGGGATGTGAGGTGCTGAGGTTTAGGCTCAAGTCATCGGCATATTCACTTCTTGAGCTTTCAAGGGAGAGACTTGATGCAAGAAGAAGGGCACTTTCGAGAAACAATCCGGCGACGATCGTCGCGAACGAACAGCTGAGGCTTTCTGAAAAGAAGGAGCATCTAAGGTATCTCATAGGTGCCAGGCTCGAAAATGAAAAGGACAGCCTCGTCGGAAAATCAGAGCTGCTTATGGCGCACAGTCCACTAGGAGTTCTGGGCAGAGGATACGCCATTGTTTATGGTGAAAACGGCAGAATACTGAAAACGGTAGAGGAACTGGATCTTCAGAATACTATCAGGGTCAGGCTCTGTAACGGAGAAAGGACCCTTG
This sequence comes from Clostridiaceae bacterium UBA6110, assembly GCA_002428415.1. Taxonomy (GTDB): domain Bacteria; phylum Bacillota; class Clostridia; order Clostridiales; family Clostridiaceae; genus Youngiibacter. The sequence goes on along the minus strand of DIWI01000011.1, from coordinate 26,036 downwards.
AGATTGAGAGGTAGATATGGCCAAGAAGAAAAGGACCTACAAGGAAATCATGGAAGAGCTCGATGCTGCCATAAAGGAACTCGAGAACGGCGGATTGCCGCTTGAAGAAGCCATTCTGAAGTATGAGCTCGGAGTGAAGCTGTCCGGAGAGCTTCTCGTCATCCTTGAGAAGGCTGAGGAGAAGGTCAAGATCATGGAAGAGGGCGGTGAGAAGAACTTTGAGGGAGCTTGATGAGTACAAGGTTCTGGTCGACCAAAGCCTCATGGAATATATGGATAATCTTGGAGATGGCAAGCTAGCCGGTGCGATGGCATACAGCGTGGAGCAGGGGGGAAAGAGGATAAGGCCGGTCATGGCACTTATTGCTTCTGAGATGTTCGGGGGAAGCGTTGAGGAAGCCATGCCTCTGGCAATGGCAATCGAGATGATACACACCTATTCGCTGATACATGATGATTTGCCTGCAATGGACAATGATGACCTTAGGAGAGGAAAGCCAACTAACCACAAGGTTTTCGGTGAAGCCATGGCGATACTTGCAGGTGACGCACTTCTTAATGAGGCTCACAGCCTGCTTATAAGGAATGCTGTAAACAGAGGAGCCCGCGGGGCTGAAGCGGCTCTCACGGTATCACTTGCAGCGGGCAGGGAAGGTATGGTCGAGGGCCAGGTGAGAGACCTTGAGAATGAGGGAAGGGTCGCCAGCTATGACGAGCTTAAGGGTTGCCATGAGCTCAAGACCGGAATGCTTATAGCTGCTTCACTGGAAGCACCTGCAGTTCTTTTCGGGGCAGATGGTGATGAACGGAAAGCCATGAGGGAACTTGGACTGAAGCTAGGTCTTGCGTTCCAGATAAAGGATGACATCCTTGACAGGACGTCTACGAAAGAGGTTCTCGGAAAGACTCCCGGAAAAGATGAGACAAGCCAAAAAACCACGTATGTCTCCCTCTTCGGTCTTGAGAAAAGCGAAGAGATGGCAAAAGGTCTGACAGAAGAGTGCCTGGGCATTCTAAAGGGTCTTGACAGGGATACGGCACAGCTGTGGGAGATGTGTCTAGCTTTGCTTCAAAGAAATCATTAGTAAGGAAGAATTCAAATGGGTATATTGAGGGACAGATACAGGAATCCTGAAGACATCAAAGAATTGACCATGGATGAGCTATACCAGCTTTCAGACGAGATAAGGGCATTTCTTATCGAATCGGTATCCAAGACCGGAGGGCATCTTGCTCCGAATCTTGGAGTAGTTGAGCTTACCGTAGCCCTCTTCAATGTCTTTGACCTTGAAAAGGACAGGATAATATACGATGTGGGACATCAGAGCTATGTGCACAAGATGCTTACGCACAGGCTTGATGAATTCGTGAGGCTCAGGAAATATAAGGGCTTAAGCGGATTTCCAAAAAGGGAAGAATCAAAATATGATGCCTTCGACACTGGCCATTCCAGCACTTCCATAAGCGCAGGCCTTGGCTACGCCAGGGCAAGGGACATAGCCGGTGACGACTACAACGTCATATCGGTGATCGGAGACGGTGCCCTTACCGGAGGTATGGCTTTTGAGGCACTGAATGACCTGGGATTTTCAAAGACCAGAATGGTCATAGTGCTGAACGACAACCAGATGTCCATATCAAGGAACGTGGGTGGAATAAGCACATATCTTTCTCAGCTGAGAGGCGACAACTACTATGAGAAGGTAAAGAAGGACATACAGGACACCATAGACAGGATGCCAATGGGAAGGACCTTGAACACGGGAATGATGAGGATAAAGAACAGCGTCAAGACCATGCTGGTACCTGGGATGCTGTTCGAGGACATGGGACTGAAATACCTTGGGCCTGTTGACGGCCACAACATCAAGGACATGAGCAAGGTCCTGAAGGTGGCAAGGGATTTCAACGGGCCGGTTATCGTACATGTGAGGACACAGAAGGGCAAGGGATATGTCGCTTCCGAGAAGAGGCCGGACCAGTTCCATGGCATAGCCCCTTTCAACAAGCAGAACGGTGAGGTCATGTCCAAGGTCAAGGTGACCTACTCCAAGGTTTTCGGGGAAGCGGTGACTGAGCTCGGGAGAAAGAATGGCAAGGTGTGTGCGATTACCGCAGCAATGCCTGACGGGACGGGTCTATCCGCATTCAAGAAGGAATTCCCGGCACGTTTCTTTGATGTGGGAATAGCAGAGCAGCATGCTGCGACACTTGCCGCAGGTCTTGCCGTAGCAGGGATGAAGCCGTACATCGGCATATACTCCACATTCCTCCAGAGGGCTTACGACCAGGTCATACATGACATTTGCATACAGAAGCTGCCGGTAGTGATCGGAATAGACAGGGCTGGAATTGTAGGCGACGACGGAGAGACTCACCAGGGGATCCTGGACCTGTCATTCTTAAGTGCAGTACCGAACCTTACGATCATGGCGCCAAAATCTCTTAAGGAGCTTCACAACATGGTCCTCTGGTCAGAAAGCTTCGACGGACCGCTAGCCATAAGGTATCCCAGAGGCGGTGACCCTGCTGGATATGATCCGGAGGCACTTTCTGAATTCACTCCTGGAAAGTTTGAAATAATTACTGAAGGCACGGATGGGTACATATATGCTACTGGAAAGATGGTCCAGAGAGCGGAAGCTGTTGTAAAGGAGCTTGAGGGCAAAGGCCTGAGGTTCGGTATAATCAACGCCTGCTTCATAAAGCCGGTTGACTTTGAAATGATAAGGAAGCACTGTGAAGAGAATATGGCGATAGTAACCCTTGAGGACAATGTGGTACATGGTGGGCTTGGCTCCCAGATACTTGAAGCTGTTAACGATATGGGACTCTCTGCAACTGTTGTCAGGTTTGGCTTCAGGGATACTTTTGTTGTCCAGGGAGACCCTGAATCACTTTACAGGCATTACGGCCTGGATACTGATTCCATTGTTTCGAAGATTGCTGCAAGGCTCTGCAAAGGTGAATGCGATGAGTAAGGAGAGACTTGATACCATACTTGTCGACAAGGGACTCTTCGAGACCCGTGAAAAGGCAAGGGCCGCTATAATGACCGGAAAGGTCTATGCGGACGGGATGAAGGCAGACAAGCCGGGAGCGAAATACGACACTGAGTCTGCTTTTGAGTTCAGGGGTGAGAAGATGCCCTTTGTATCAAGGGGCGGCTATAAGCTGGACAAGGCTGTGACGACCTTCGGGATAGACCTTAAGGGCTTTACCTGCCTGGACATAGGAGCATCCACCGGTGGCTTCACTGATGTGTGCCTCCAGCGTGGAGCCGCCAGGGTGTATTCTGTGGATGTGGGCTACGGGCAGTTCGCCTGGAAGCTTAGGACAGATCCCAGGGTGGTATGCCTCGAGAGGATGAATTTCAGGTATGCAACAAGGGAGGATATCCCTGACGAGATAGACTTTGCAGCCACAGACGTCTCATTCATCTCCATAATGAAGATAATACCGCCGGCACTCTCACTCATGAAGGAGTCGGGTACCATGGTAGCCCTTATAAAGCCCCAGTTCGAGGCTGGCAGGGAACAGGTCGGAAAGCATGGAGTGGTCAAGGACAGGAAGGTCCATGAGGAGGTCATACGCAAAATCTGTGACTTCATCATCGGCACCGGCTGCCGCATTTATGGGCTGGACTTCTCTCCGATCAAGGGACCTGAAGGCAATGTTGAATTCCTTGTTTATTTCGGAAAACCTGACAAGGGTATAGTCTTCGAAATGGATGAATCGATAATAAAGGTCGTTGATGGTGCACATGCGCTTTAACCTGCCAGTGGAGGCTTTGCATGAAGAACATTGGGATTTACAACAACAAGAGAAAAGACCCGGAAGGCATATACGAGGCTGAGACTGTAAGGATCCTCAGGGAAGTGCTTGCTGATGTCAACATCAGCAAGGTCACGGGACCTGAAGACATATGCGGCCAGGAGCTTCTCATAGTTCTTGGAGGAGACGGAACTCTCCTTTCAGCAGCAAGGATTGCTTCAAGGTTTGGACTTCCGATCCTTGGAGTCAACATAGGCACTGTAGGCTTCATGACCGGAGCTGAGATCAAGGACCTGAGAAAGGCTATAGAGAACATAGAGGATGGCAGCTTTTCCATTGAGGAGAGGATGATGCTTGAGTGTTCATTCGAAAATGACGGTATAACAAAGACATATGTCGCACTTAACGACATAGTGGTCTCAAAGGGTGCCCTCAGCAACATTCTGGACTTTGAACTGTTTGTCGACATGAATTTCTGTACAAGGTACAGGGGTGACGGGATAATAGTGAGCACTCCGACAGGGTCCACAGCCTACAATCTTTCTGCAGGAGGCCCGATAGTATACCCTACGGCGGATGCAATATGCATAACCGCAATCTGTCCCCATACCTACGGGGTCAGGAACCTGGTGCTTAACAGCACCCAGGAGGTCGAGGTAAGGGTTGACATGGATGAGGCTGAATACTACCTTTCCGTTGACGGACAGGAGCATGAGGTCCTCAACGAGGACGTGACCATAAGGATAGGCAAGGCGGCTTTTCCTTGCAAAGTCTTGAGGCTTGCGGACTACGACTACTTCAGCGTACTTAGAAAGAAGATATTATATAAAGCAATGGATATCAACAGGGGGGAATAATTTGAAAACGGACAGACGCTCAAGGATTTTGGAAATAGTATCGAACAAGGACATCGAGACACAGGAGGAGCTGGCAGAGGAGCTGAGAAGACTCGGCTTCAACGTTACCCAGGCTACGGTATCAAGGGACATCAAGAACCTGCAGCTCGTAAAGATGCTGAACTCTAAGGGAAGGTACAAGTATGTCATTTCCAGGGACGAAGGCAAGGACATGGGTGAGAAGCTCGTTTCAATCCTCGAACAGACTGTAGTATCAGTCGAATCACTGGATAAGTTCGTCATAGTCAAGACGATAACAGCGTCAGCTTCTGCTGCTGCTGAAGCCATCGACCAGCTTGACCTGACAGAGATTGCCGGGACAATAGCAGGAGACAACACCATCTTCATCCTGGTGAGGACTGTCGAGAAGGCGAGGGACCTCGTTGAGAAGATAAGTTCAATGATGAGGAAATAGTATGCTGATTCAGCTGAATGTTAGGAATTTTGCTCTCATAGACAGTCTTGACATAACGTTTGACAGTGGCTACAGCATCCTGACCGGTGAAACCGGAGCAGGTAAATCAATACTCATAGACTCCATAAGCTTTGTGCTTGGCGGGAAGTTTGCAAGGGATGCGATAAGGACCGGAGCAGAAAGCGCCTTTGTTGAGGCTGTATTTTCAGTGACCGAAGGGGTGAAGCCTGTACTGGAAGCCATGGGGATACCTTTTGAAGACGAGCTTGTGGTCTCCAGGGAAACCTTCACCTCGGGCAAGAACACCGCAAGGGTCAACGGAAGGACTGTACTTGTGGGCCAGCTCAAGGAAATAGGCAGGGAGCTCCTGGACATACACGGCCAGCACAACAACCAGAACCTGCTGGACACTGCAAGGCACCTTGAATACCTGGACAGCTACATAGGGATCGAAAAGGAACCTGACTACCTTGCCTATACTGAAAAGTACGGTGAGCTTCAGAAGCAGAGGGCAAGGCTATCATCCATGAAAGGCGGTAAGGACAGGGAAAGGCTCATTGACTATCTTGCCTACCAGATCAAGGATATAGATGATGCGAAGCTTGGAGTTGATGAAGAAAAAGAGCTTGGTGAGAAGCTTCATATGCTTGTCAATGCCGAGAAGCTTTCAACAGGCCTTGGCGGAGCACTTGAAATGCTCGACGGTGAAGACGGAGCCCTTGACAGGTGCCGTATGGCGCTTAAGAGCCTTGGATCTGTAGCCAGGATAATCGAGAAGGCAGGAGTAGCCCACAAGGGCCTTGAAGAAGCCTTCTATTCCATGGAGGAGGTTGCCAGGGACCTTGAGAGGCTGAACCAGGAAATATATTTCGATGCTGACGAGCTGGAACAGGTTAACCAGAGACTCCATACCTATGAGATGCTAAAGAAGAAGTACGGCAAGGATACCGAGGCAGTGCTATCGCACCTTGATGAATCAAGGAAGCAGCTTGATGAAATAGTGAACCAGGAAGCGATAATCGAGGAGATAAAAATCTCAATCTCGAAAACTGAAGACAGGCTTAGGGAGCTCGGAAAGGCTATCACACAAAAAAGAGAGTACGGTGGAACACTTCTTTCAGAAAGGATCAACAGTGAGATGAAGTTCATCGGACTTGAAAAGGCGGACTTCTCTGTAGAGGTGGCAAACGATGGAAACATAGGTGAAACTGGTATGGACAGGGTCAGCTTCCTTATTTCCACAAACCTTGGTGAACCAAGGAAGCCCCTTGAAAAGGTGGTTTCAGGAGGAGAGCTCTCAAGGATCATGCTTGCAATGAAAGTTGCCTTTATAGCCAAGGACAGGACTCCGTCAGTGATATTCGATGAGATCGATACTGGTATCAGCGGAAGGGTAGCTGAAGCGGTAGGTGAAAAGATGTACTCTCTCTCAAATGGCTTCCAGGTATTCTGTGTAACTCACCTGCCTCAGATTGCGGCGTTCTCAGACAACCATTTTGTAGTCGAGAAGCTGGAGAAGAGCGGAAGGACGATCACAAGGGTCAGGAAACTTGATCCTGAGGGAAAGGCCATGGAGCTTGCCAAGATGATTGGCGGCAGTGTCATCTCCGACGTAACAGTCAGCTCTGCCAGGGATATCATCGGAAAATCGGATGAGCTTAAACGAAAATATGAAAAATGAATTCAATCAGGATTTCGGATTAAAATAATAATTCCAGATAATTAGCAATAATATAACAAATCAGATGATTTTTGAATTATAATAAAAATAATACGAAATTCTTGATAAGGGGACAATGACATGGGAAAGAAAATCAGCGTAGTCATTGCTGACGACAACAAAGACATCAGCAATTTGCTAAGAGAATACTTATCTACGGATCCTGAGATAAATGTGGTGGGCCTCGCAAGAAACGGACTGGAGATAATCGACATTGTCAGGGAGAAAGAACCGGACCTTCTACTCCTTGATATCATAATGCCACAGCTGGACGGTCTTGGCGTGCTCGAGAAGCTCAAGAATATGGATAACAAACCGAAAATCATAGTATACTCGGCAATCGCACAGGACAAGATAACTCAGACAGCAATCCAGCTCGGAGCTGATTACTACATGGTCAAGGACATTGACATGAAGGTCCTGAAAAGCAGGATAAAGCTCCTCTTCAACATGGAGGAGAAACAGGAAAAGACAGAACAGCACTACGAGCCTGTTGAAAAATTCCAGAGGAAAACAGAAATAGGTGAAGGTTCGGACCTTATATCAGAGGTCTCATCAATCCTGCAGGAGCTTGGCATTCCTCCTCATATCAAGGGGTACCAGTATCTCAGGGAGGCCATACTGCTTGTCATTGCTGACCTTGAGCTGCTATCTGCCGTGACCAAGGAGCTGTACCCTGCAATTGGCAAGAAGTTCAACACAACACCATCAAGGGTTGAGAGGGCCATCAGGCACTCCATTGAGGTCGCATGGTCAAGAGGCCAGATCGACAACATGAACAGGATCTTCGGCTATAACATTATCCTTGACAAGGCAAAGCCGACCAACTCCGAATTCATTGCCATGGTAAGCGATAACCTTAAGCTGACTATTGGAAAGAACCAGTAGCGGCCATTTCAAATGATTTGAATGCATCAGGCTCCGGGAAAACAGCCCGGGGCCTTGATTCTTGAAATTAATCCCAATAAATTAAGCCAGTTGTTCATTTTTATGTTGCTTTAATTCGGGGATTTTGTTAAAATAACTTTGTGCTCCTGCGGGTATAGCTCAATGGTAGAGCATCGGCTTCCCAAGCCGGCAATGGGAGTTCGATCCTCCTTACCCGCTCCACAGACTATGGGACGTTAACTCAGCTGGTAGAGTGTCATCTTGACGTGGTGAAAGTCACAGGTTCGAGTCCTGTACGTCCCACCAGAATGAAACCGCCTGTCGATTGAAAAATCGGCAGGCGGTTTTGTCATTGTGATTATTTTATGAAGCTGGATTCTCATTGGTTAATGTGACAGCAGAATGCAGGTGTGAGGGACTATGTTTTTTAAACTGTTCAGTCAATCATGTCCAGGATGTACCTTTCTATCTCCACCAAGGTTTTAGCTCCTGTAATCGCAGGGTACATTTCTCTTGCAAACACAATTCCACCAGTTGTTTCAATGAATGCAAATCTCATTCCGTCAGCAAAACCATACGGTGCAACATCCTGCAGCTTTAGGGTGAATCCGTTTTGCTCCCGATATGAGCTTGCATCATACTCTATAGGCATGAAAATTCCGTATGTGCCTACAGTCAACTGTGATATTATTTCAGTTCCTGTCATCATGATTCCTCTCCCTATGGGACAGGGCAGCAGGACTGAAACAGTATCCCCTTTGTCAATGTCTCCACGGTAAAGCTTGTCGACACTTATTTCTGCGATCGCACGATATTCCTTGTCACCATTGAAGCTTATAACTATGTTATCCAGCTTTGTGACTGTACCGCTGAATATTGCTGTATTCCACTTATTGAAGATATCCTCCTGCGAGAGCCAAATGAGGTCACCATTTATAAAGGGCAGGTCAGACGGAGGACTTTCGATGTATTTTGCTATGCCACTTTGAAATGCAGCTGGCATGTTGGCATTCTCTAGTGGCTTTTGTATTGAAGGCTGCGTAAGGGTGAATATGATAAAAAGACAGGCGGCAACAGTACCCAGTGTTATTATCATTCTGGCAGGATTCCTCCTGGTATTCCTTTCGCTCCGTTCAAGAATATCTTCATCCATCATTCCAATGCATTTAAAAAGTGTTTCACTGTTCAAAAGAATATCTCCTCCTTTTCAAGGTGTTTCTTCAGCTTCTGACGTATCCGGCTCAGGGACACAGTAATATTGTTCTCTGATAATCCGTAATTAACGGATATTTTCTTTATCGATTCTGCATAGAAGTATCTCCTCACAAACACGTTGCAGTCACGCTCGGACAAAGTGCGTACGAACTGGTTTATACTCTCACCAAGCTCTTTACCGATCAATTCTGATTCCACATCAGACGGATCCGATATGCACTCCCCAAGCTCATCAAGGACTGCTGATAATTTGCCGCCTCCACGCTTTGCTGCCTTAGCTGATTTGTATCTGTTGAATGAAAGGTTGCGTGTGATCTTTGCCAGGTACATGCGCAGATTATTGGGGACCTGGGGAGGTATTGAATTCCATGCATTAAGCCAGGTGTCGTTCAGGCATTCTTCCACGCTTTCCCTGTCCTGAAGGATATTGCTTGAAATGGCATGGCAATAGGACCCGTATTTTCTTTCGGCCTCAAGGATGGCTTTCTCATCCCTTTCATTAAACAGTCCGATTATATCCAGATCATCCAATTTCTCACCTCCAGAATCCATGATACATGACCTTTCACTTATAATGACAGCAAATGGGCTTAAATATTACAACCAGTACAAAAGAATTGTGAAATTGCATTTGGTAAAGCAAGTTGGTGTATAATGTGATTATACATTGATGGCATTAGGATGTGCAAAGATATATGAAGAATAAAGTATGTTTCTTTTTGGCATTAGTACTTCTTCTTTCGGTTGCCGGCTGCATAAAGGCAGGTGAATACAGTGACCTAAACAAGAATTATCCGGAAATATCTTCTTCAATGGAAGTCTTCTTTTCACTTGGTAAGGAGCCAGTTGTAAGTGAATCATTTCAGGCTGTTTTCAGCGACCTGATTAAAGTGAAGTATCATGATTCTGAACCTTCGGTTGAATACACATATTATGTCTATGAGATATTTTTTGCACCAGGAACTTCAAAACCGCTTTCTCTGGAGTCTGTGACAGTCTCACCGACCGGAGAGGTATATGGGTATCTGAACAGAGATTTAAACAATGGCAGGAGCAACCTCAAAGACTGGCAAGGATTTTCTGACAAGCTGGACTTTCCCAAGTGGTCCGTAATCAGCGATTTTACCGCCTACAGGCTCCTCATTACATATAGTGATTTAGGTAATGACTCCATGGCGTCATACGGTATGGATCCTGACAAGCTTGATCATGGAATGGAAAATGTCATACTTCGAATCAAATATGACGGTGGTGAAGATGAACTGAACCTGAGCTTTGAAAAGAAGCCCAATGTAGTTGATTTTCAGGCTGATCCGTTATTGGTTGAAAGCCATATCTAAAGCCAGTGCTCTCTGATGGCACACCGGAGTTCAGGCTTGAACCATTGCATTGAGATGATTACTTTTTTTATTTGTGAATCGGCTTATTTATCTGAATGTCATGATGGTTAATGGTAAAGGATCATGTTTTCATATCATTTAATTAGTTGAAATGGTGGTAGCGAGTGAAGAGCTCGGATTGAACATTGAGCATCGATTCAAAATCATATTAGCTTTGACTGGTTATTCAATAACTATGTGTTTCTTCAGTATTGGATAGTCTGTAGTAAGTATTTCATACCTGACAGAGAATATCTGTTGAAAAAAGATTTCGATACAACGAAAGCTGAGATAGACAGGAGACTAAGATTTCGATACAACGAAAGACTATCTGATTTATGGGTTTAGATTTCGATATAAACGAAATACAATGGATTAAAACATATGGTTTTGGAGGTGGAGAAATGATCAAGCGTGAGATATATATGGCAAAGATACGACCTTTCATTAACAAGGAAATTGTAAAGGTACTTACAGGAATAAGGCGCTCAGGCAAATCCGTAATGCTTGAACTGGTAAAACAGGAGCTGATTGATCAAGGCGCAAATGAAGGGCAGTTTCTGCACCAATTTTGAAAGCAAAAAATATGAGTTTGCACTTTCAGTCGAGGCATTATATGAAGTGGTGTGAGAGCTTTTAATCGATGGATCAAATAAATAGAAGCAGAAATGGTATCATACACGCAAATATCATAGACTTCTTATTAATGGATGATTATTAGTCAGATTACTTCTGCAATAAAGCGAATTCAACTGAAAAACACGTTTGAAGTAGATTTGTGATTCAATGATAAAATCACTCAATCTGTGTAAAATAAGAAGTATGGTTTACATAACAAATAATATAATTAACAATTTGTCCATTTAAACTGGATGTAGCAATATTGTAGAATTAGCATGTAGACATGGATAATCGGGTAAAATGCTTAATTTGATTGATTTAGAAGGATGGTGGATTGATGGATTTTTTTGAACACACTCTCGAGAGGACCGAGGTGTTCCAGGGCAAGATCATTACCCTTGAGACCCAGATGGTGGAGGTCCAGGACGGGAACACCGCATACAGGGAGATAGTCAGGCACCCGGGTGGTGTATGCATACTTGCAAGGGATGAGAACGACAAGATCCTGCTTGTGAGGCAGTACAGGAAGCCAATGGAAGAAGCGTATCTTGAGCTGCCTGCAGGAAAGCTGGAGAAGGACCTTACACCATATGAGAATGCGGTGAAGGAGCTCGAGGAGGAAACGGGCTACAGGTGCGATGACCTGATCCATCTGGCGACGCTTGCAACATCCCCTGGTTTCTGCGATGAGAAGATCCACCTGTATATGGCCAAGAAACTGGAAAAGGGGACCAAGGGCGGAGACGATGACGAATTCATATCCATAGTCAGGCTATCTGATGCTGAATTCATAGAGCATATAAAGACAGGCCAGATAAAGGATGCGAAGACAGTTGCGGCATACAGCCTAAGCAAGATAATATGATGGACCCTTTTGTAGGTGAGTTTCTGGAAGAGCTGAAAAGCAAAGGGAAGGCTGCTAATACAATAGATGCATACGGACGTGACCTGAAGCATCTCACGGATTTCCTCGCTGAAGATGGCATTGACCTTGAGGAATTCAATGAGATCGAAGTGTCGAACTTCATAAACCATCTTCTTGACCTTGGCATGTCGAGGACGACAATCTCAAGGCACCTTGTTAGCATAAGAAATTTTTATAAATTCCTGAGGAGAAAGAACAAGGTCCTGGAAGCACCGATACTTTACTTCGAGCTTCCGGAGATAAAGAGGGCACTGCCTGTATCACTTACCATTGAACAGGTGGAGGAGCTGCTTGCGTTGCCTGACACTTCGACGGCAAAGGGGAAAAGGGACAGGGCCATACTTGAGATACTCTACGGGGCAGGCCTCAAGGCCAGCGAGCTCATAGAGCTGAACTACAGGGACATCGACCTCTCAAGGGGCTATGTTTCAATCAAAGGAAGAAAAAATAAGGAAAGGCACATACCGATAGGTTCTTATTCAGTAGAAACACTTAAGGAGTATCTTTCTACAAGGGAGAACATTGTCGGGGCGTCAATTCTATTTCCATCAATGAGGGGAGACAGGATGACGAGGCAGGGCCTCTGGAAGATACTGAAGGACTATGCGGAGGAAGCCGGTATTGATGAGAACATAAACATCAATACCTTAAGGCATAGCTATGCGGTGCACATGCTGTCAGGAGGCGCTGACCTTACCACTCTGTCGCTGCTGCTTGGGCACAACGACATAAAGGCTACGTCGGTATACCTGAAGCTTGTGAAGAACAGGAAATTCAAGGATGTATATGAGGAGGCCCATCCAAGGGCATGATCAAAGAAAGGAGAATGTATGAAAAGAGCGATACTTATAGTACTTGACAGCGTCGGAATCGGTGAGCTTCCAGATGCGGCCGATTATGGTGATGTTGGGAGCAACACATTAGGAAACATAGCAAAGGCATCAGGAGGGCTCGAACTGCCGAACCTTAAGGAACTTGGACTTGGAAACATAAGCCCTATTCTGGGGGTTGATCCCGTATCAGACCCCAAAGGGAGCTACGGCAAATCCGATGAGCTGTCCAAGGGGAAGGATACTGTTACAGGACACTGGGAAATGGCGGGAGTGATCCTTGAAAAGCCGCTGAAGACCTTCCCTGAAGGATTTCCACAGGACATAATAGCTGATTTCGAGGAAAGGATAGGAAGGGGCATCATAGGAAACACAGTAGCCTCAGGCACTGAGATAATAAAGGAACTGGGCGACGTGCATGTTGCAACAGGAAAGCCCATAGTATATACCTCAGCTGATTCTGTGTTCCAGATAGCTGCACATGAGGAGGTTATTCCGCTTTCAGAGCTATACAGATACTGCGAGATAGCCAGGGAGATGCTTGTAGGCGACAGGCAGGTAGGAAGAGTAATCGCAAGGCCGTTCATAGGAACAAGCGGAGCATATGCAAGGACCTCCAACAGGAAGGACTATGCGCTTGCACCATTCAACAAGACCGTGCTTGAATATGTCAATGAGGCAGGACTCAACGTCATGTGCGTTGGAAAGATCGAGGACCTGTTCAACGGTCTTGGGGTGACTCATGCGGTCCATATCAAGAACAACGAGATGGGCGTGGACGAGACAATAAAGTACCTGGACATGAAGCTTCCGGGATTCATATTCACAAACCTTGTTGATTTCGACATGCAGTTCGGACACAGGAACGACTTCATGGGCTATAAGAAAGCGCTGGAGGATTTCGACAGGAGACTTCCGGAGATCCTTGAAAGGCTGCAGGATGGTGACCTCCTGATCATAACTGCGGACCATGGTTGCGACCCGACGACGGAGTCAACAGACCATTCCAGGGAATACGTACCGATGATAGTAGTGTCAAAGGGTTTGAAAAATGGAGTTGACCTTGGCATAAGAAGAACCTTCTCGGATATGGGAAAGACTGTGCTTGAGCACCTGGAAGCACCGAATGAAATGTTCGGTACAAGCTTCCTCGGCCTCCTGAAGTAGGTGAGAACATGAGGATGCTCGACATAATACAGAACAAGAAGCATGGAATGGAGCTTTCAGCAGAAGAGATAGATTTCTTCGTGCAGGGCTATACCTCAGGGGAGATACCTGATTACCAGGCTTCAGCTCTCCTGATGGCTATATGGTTCAAGGGGATGACGGAGGCTGAGACCTCCAACCTTACAAAGTCCATGGTCGGCTCGGGGGATACTCTGGACCTTTCAGGGATAAAGGGAGTGAAGGTTGACAAGCATTCGACAGGAGGAGTGGGAGACAAGGTCAGCCTTGTGGTGATACCTTTAGTTGCTGCCCTCGGGATAAAGGTTGCGAAGATGTCAGGAAGGGGCCTTGGCCATACCGGAGGGACAATAGACAAGCTTGAGAGCATTCCTGGCTTCAACACATCCATATCCATGGACCAGTTCATTTCAAATGTCAACAGCCATGGCATGGCAATTGTGGGACAGACAGCGAACCTGGTGCCTGCAGACAAGAAGCTGTACGCATTGCGTGACGTTACAGCGACTGTTGACAGCATTCCTCTTATAGCAAGCTCCATAATGTCCAAGAAGATAGCATCAGGCTCTGATGCCATAGTACTTGATGTCAAGGTAGGAAGCGGAGCGTTCATGAAGACGATTGAGGATGCAAGGACTCTTGCGAAAGCCATGGTCGGGATCGGAAAGAACCTTGGCAGGAGGACAATAGCAATACTATCGAACATGGATGAACCGCTGGGAAGCGAAATCGGCAATGCCAACGAGGTAAGGGAGGCAATACTGACCCTGAGGGGTGAGGCTGAGCCAGACCTTATCAATGTGGCCTGCGCAATAGCCGCGCAGATGGCTGTGGCAGGAGGAGCGTATACGGATGTCAGTGAAGCAGAAAAGGCTGTCATGGAGCTCATAACGTCAGGAAAGGCAGTAGAGAAGCTGGCGGAGCTCGTCGAGATACAGGGCGGAGACAAGAGGGTCATTTACGATCCTGAGCTTCTGCCAAAGGCAGGCTTCACGATACCTGTGATTTCTGAAAAAACCGGATACGTCCATTCCATAATGGCGGAGGAGATAGGCACTGCAGCAATGCTTTTGGGAGCCGGCAGAGAGACGAAAGAAGACAAAGTCGATCATTCAGCAGGGATAACCCTGAAGAAGAAGGTCGGAGACAGGGTTGAAAAGGGAGATGTCCTTTGCGTGCTGATGACAAACAGGGAGAAACATGATGCAGCACTATCGAAGGCGCTTGAGGCTTACGTTGTTACAGAAGCCCCACCTGAGAAGGTTCCATATATATTAGATGTTATAGGCTGATGATCGAAGGGGTGTGCTTCCAATAGGAAGTATACCCTTTGTTCATGGTTTTGACGTACTTTTGAAACCAAGAGCAAAGGTACAAGTGGTAATATCAGGATGAAAACAGAATATCGCTTCAATAGCTTCTTCTTGTTTCAACTGGTCCCAGGGAGGTGCTGAAATGAGACACGGAGGAAGGAAAGCACTTTTTAGAAGATTCGCTGTTTCTGTTGTCATTGCGATGCTGATATCATTGATTGGAAGTTTGTCAGAGGGTGAAAAACTGCACGCTCTCTCAGCTGAAATCAAAGTCACTACTGCAAATCTGAACCTGAGGACCGGGCCCGGTACGGCATATCCTGTAATTACAGTAATCCCAAAGGGAGCTGAGGTTTCAATAGACAGTTACTCGGGTAACTGGGCTCATGCCACATATGGCTCATTTGTCGGGTATGCCAGCAATACATATCTTGCTTCACCTTCAGGCGGCACCGCCATGGTGACTACTGCAAACCTTAATTTCAGGACAGGACCAGGTACCGGATATTCCATAATCATGGTCATTCCCAAGGGGGCGCAGGTAATGGTGGACAGCACTTCAGGAGGATGGGCACATGCGTCATACTCCGGAAAGACAGGATACCTTAGCCTTAGCTATCTGACAGGCTCGCTTCCAGAAACCGGTGGTGCATACACCAGATATACCACGGCAGACCTTAACCTTAGGTCAGGTCCTGGAACAAGCTATGCGATTCTTGCAGTGATTCCTAGAGGTAATGAGCTGAGCATCTCATCATCCAGCAATGGTTGGGCTTCTACAGCATATGGTGGCAAATCCGGCTATGTGAGCACAGCATACCTTTCATCAACTCCTCCAGGAACCTCGACATCATATGGTTCAGCTGCAGCCATAAGGAAAGGGAATGAGCCGTATACAGGAAAGAGGATTGCACTCACTTTTGACGACAGCGGTACGGCATCACAGATTAGAAACTTACTTGACATACTCGATGCGTATGGAATAAAGAGCACGTTTTTCCCGACAGGTTCATTTGCTTCTGCAAATCCATCGATAATAGGTGAAATAGCATCAAGAGGACATAAGGTAGAGAACCATACGCTATCCCATGTTGAGCTTACTAAGGTGAGCGATGCCGAGATAAGGAGACAGATAAGGGAAGCTAACAGCATAATAAAAAACATCACGGGTGTAACCCCTTACCTTCTAAGACCTCCATATGGTTCCTATGACTCAAGAGTCCTTAGAATTGCCGGTGAGGAGGGCATGAAGTATGCGGTCCTATGGTCTGTGGATCCTGCTGACTGGGCATCATACTCGACAGTAGAAAGCATAGTCAGCAATGTGCTCAGTAATGCGACGAACAACGGCATAGTGCTCTTTCACATGCATTCCTACAAATCCCAGAAGGCTTTGCCTGCAATAATACAGGGTCTGAAGGACAGAGGATACATATTTTGCACAGTGGAGGACATGGTGAACTGAGGAATGGAAGCTGAGATGTTCCCAGCCGGGGTAAATCCCCGGCTTTTCTTTTTTGGGCTGGATGCATATAATTGAGGTGTGGATTAAGGAGGTGTGACAAGTGGGTAAAATAGAAGAAAAGAAGGATGCGCTTAGGAAAACAGTGAGAAGAATAGCAGATACCTTCGGACATCAGAATATAATTGAATGGAGCGGTGAAATAGCTGAGAAGGTATTCACTCTTCCTGAATATAAGGCTGCAGGTACCATTTTCACCTTTGTTGGAATGGACCTGGAGGTTGATACCAGGCAGATAATCCAAAGAGCGATAGCTGACGGCAAAAGGGTCACAGTCCCGAAGACCTTCGGGAAAGGGATAATGGTCCCATGTGAAATCAGGGGGCTTCATGATCTTGTACCGGGAAGATATGGCATCCTGGAGCCTTACGAGGGCTGTCAGGAGGTTTTGCCAGGTTCAGGCGACCTGATTCTCGTCCCTTGTCTAGCGTGCGACCTTGAGGGGATGAGGATCGGTCACGGTGCAGGCTATTATGACAGGTTTCTTGCGGGAAGCGAGGCAGTTAAAGCTATCCTGTGCTTTGACGCACTTGTGGTTGAGAGTGTTCCATTCACCGGCCTTGATGTGAAGTCAGACCTGGTTATTACACAGTCAGGGGTAAAAAGGATTGGAAAGGTGGGGGTACAGGATGAACCTTAAGAAGCTCCTCGGTCTGAAAAGGGAAGCTGTGCTTCTCGATTCATGGCTATTTATTGTCAAGTCCATGGCTGCAGTGGCAGCAGGGTACATAATAGGCAGAGCCCTCCCTCTTACAAGGCTTGATATGATTTCGGTGCTTGTGGGTGTAATGTACAACCTGGAGCCTGTGAACCTTCACGGGATAAAGGGAGGACTCAGCCAGCTGCTTGCATCAGCTCTTGGAGCAGCAGCCACAGGATTGGCGGTGCAGCTCTTCGGGCTGAATGTGGTGACAGTTTCAATATCAATGGGGCTTGTACTCTACGTATCTCTTAAGATAAACTGGAGGATGGTATCACCTGTAGCCATATTTACATGCGTCTATATGACGCAGTACATGCAGAGCGACCCTCAGGGCGTTCCAAGCATCTTGTATACCTTCAGGCTCAGAATTGCTGCCCTGGGACTTGGAATCCTTGTTGCACTTATCTTCAACTGGCTGTTTTCCGTGTTATACTACAGGAAGCTGCCTGAAAAGAGACTTGAGCTGGTTAAGGAGAATACTATGGAAGGCCTTGACCATGCCAGAGAGATATTGTCAGGTGAAAAGAGCTTCTCAAGGGCTGAATTCACAAGGCTCTATTCTGGAATCTTCACGAATATCGAGATGGTAGCAGGCAACATGGCTGCAATGCTCGGGGAAGGCAGAAGGACCGATGATATCAGGATGTTTATGGATACGCTATGGAAGCTCAAGGAAGTGAACCATCTGACATATGACACTGGGTACGCTGTGGCTGGCGGTCAGGAAGTCACTCCTCCGGACAGGGAACTGGCTGTGAAGGTTCTTCATGAAGCATCATGTCTGCTTGGTTCAATTGACTTTGTAGGAGAAACTACAAGAGTCCTCAGGGAGTCATGCCGTGATGAACTGACAAAATTCGCTTCAGGTGAGGAAAAAGCCATAAATGGCAGGATAGATGAAAATATCAGAAGGATAGCGAAAAATCTGCTTGAAGCAGTCGCTATGAATGTAGCGAACAATAATATTTTATGAGAGGAAGCTGCCGATGTCTGAACTAAGGCTCAACATAACTAATTTTGAAGGACCATTCGACCTTCTTCTGCACCTAATCAGGGCAAACAAGATGCAGATAAGGGATGTCAGGATTTCGGAGATAACCTCACAATACATAGCCTATCTCAATGAGATGAACGAGCTGGACATGGAAATCGCGTCGGAGTTTCTTGTTATTGCTGCGACCCTGATTGAGATCAAGTCCAGGGAGCTGCTTCCAAGGAACGTAGAGCCCGAGGACGAGGAGGACATCAAGGAGAAGCTGGTCCTGAGGATAGAGGAATACGAAGCGTTCAAGCTGATAGCGGAAGAGCTGGCTGAGCGGTTCGGGCGTGACATCTGGATATTCACAAAGATGCCGGAGACAATCGAAGCTGAAGAGGTCTCTGTTTCAGAGCTTCTCAAGGGTCTTACAATGGAGAAGCTGCACAAGACCTATGTAGACCTCATGGACAGGAAGAAGGCTAAGATAAACAAAGAATCGACAATGGCAAAGAGCATAGAGGCCGAAAGCTACAGGATCGAGGACAAGATGGAGGAGCTTGAAAGGGTGATTTTCGCAGGAAAACCTCTGAGGCTGCTCGACATGCTTGAAAGGTCCCATTCGAAGTACGAGGCCATAGTAATATTCCTTGCGGTGCTTGAGCTTGCAAGAGGAAGAAAGGTGACATTGTCACAGGAAGATATCTTTTCTGAAATCATAGTAGCAAAGGGGGATGCAGATGGAGACGACAGTACAGACAGAAATGACACTAGGCCATGATATGAAGAAGCTTGAAGGGGTGCTGGAAAGTCTGCTTTTCGCATCAGGGGAGGCTGTAAAGGGCTGTGACCTGGCAAGGATAATGGGAATTTCTGCCGAGATACTGGAACAGGTAGTTGATGGATACAGGTCCTCGCTATCACAGGAAGGGAGAGGACTCAAGCTGCTTTCGATAGAGGACAGGTACCAGCTTGGTACGTGTGAAGAAAATGCGCCATTTCTGAGGCTGCTTCTTGGTGTCAACGAACGTCAGAGTCTTTCAAAGGGAGCTCTCGAGAGCCTGTCAGTAATAGCGTTCAAACAGCCTGTAACAAGGGTTGAGATCGACGAGATACGAGGAGTCAGCAGCGAATATGTACTGCAGAAGCTTATGGAGAAAGAGCTTATCAAGGAAGTTGGAAGAAAGGATGCTCCGGGAAGGCCCAGGCTTTATGGAACCACCGACGAGTTCCTCATGCAGTTCGGGTTCACGAGCCTTAAGGAAATGAGGGGAGAAATCGCAAGCCCTGTCCTCAAACGGGTGGAAACTGAATAAAGAGATAAATGGCCGGCAGGCCTTTTTCTACAACTGTAACACTACATAATAAATATTATGGTGAATGAAATATTGTCAACTGGTGACTCCAGGATTCATATATCAGAATCTTGATGCAGGAATAGGTTCTTCCTGCAAATAAAAGGTTGCAGGAAATGCAAAATATAAATTCATATGAAGGCTTTTTGTAGTAAAATTGAATCAAGGGAAGGTCGACAAGACCTTAAACATAAGGTCTATAAGATCTTATACATACGGAAGGTGGTATTTTATGGAAGGCAACAGAGACGACCTGATGCGCAACATACAGGGAAGATTCCCCAAGCTGAGCAAGGGACAGAAGCTCATTGCAGAATTCATACTGAAGCATTATGACAGGGCAGCATTCATGACGGCATCTAAACTCGGTTCAAATGTAGGTGTAAGTGAATCCACAGTGGTCAGGTTCGCGAATGAGCTTGGCTATGAGGGATATCCTGAGCTGCAGAAATCCTTGCAGGACCTGGTGAAGGTAAAGCTCACCACAGTTCAGAGACTTGAGATAACTAAGGACCTCGTTAGCTCTGAGAATGCTCTCAAGGGAGTGCTCAAGGCTGACATGGAGAACATAAGGGCTACACTGGAGAAGATCAACCAGAAGACCTTTGATTCATTCGTGGACTCGATATTCAGTGCAAGGAACATTTATATAATTGGCCTTAGAAGCTCCAGCACACTTGCTGATTTCTTCGCATTCTATCTGAACCTGATCCTTGAAAACGTCAAGTCGCTGAACCACGGCATAAGCGACATATTTGAGCAGATGCTGAAGATAAGCGATGAGGACCTTATCATCGGGATAGGATTCCCGAGATACTCGAACAAGACCATCGAGGTCCTTGATTTTGCAAAGGAGAGGGGTACCAAGATATGTGTCATAACGGACAGCCTTCTTTCACCGCTTGCAGCAAGGGCAGACCTTAGCCTTATCGCTCAGAGCAACATGGCTTCGTTCGTTGATTCACTTGTTGCTCCAATGAGCGTCATCAATGCGCTTATCATTGCAGTCGGACTTAAGAAAAAAGACCACGTTACTGAAACATTCAATACACTGGAAGACATTTGGAAGAGGTACGACATATATAATTGATAAATAGTCAAAAATAGCGAGTTTGGATTCGATTTCATGAGTGAAATTCTCAATAATTTATGCAATAATTAATGATGTAAAGGTTTTAATGGAAAGGTGACAAAGTTGTCTCCGATATTCATATCCGTCATCAAAAAGAGTAAAATGAAACTGAGGATGTTGCAGTTCAACAGATACATTGATTTGGGGGTAGTGAGAATGGCAAAAGCAGTACTAGGACCTAAGGAATACATTGAAAAGGTAATAGAAGACGTAAAGAAGAAAAGCTCAGGCGAGCCAGAATTCATTCAGGCTGTGGAGGAAGTTCTTCCGAACCTGGAGCCGGTATTGGCAATGCATCCTGAGTACATCCGGATGAATCTTCTCGGAAGGTTCGTGGAGCCTGAACGGCAGATCATGTTCAAGGTTTCGTGGATAGATGATGAAGGTGAGTTCCATGTCAACAGAGGTTACAGAGTTCAGTTCAATGGAGCCATAGGACCCTATAAGGGCGGACTCAGGTTCCAGCCTTCTGTGAATCTTTCAGTAATGAAGTTCCTCGGATTCGAGCAGACACTGAAGAATTCACTGTCAGGGCTTGCAATCGGAGGAGGAAAGGGCGGATCGGATTTCGACCCGAGAGGCAGGTCAGACGAGGAAGTCATGAGATTCTGCCAGGCATTCATGACGGAGCTCTACAGGCATATCGGACCTGACGTAGACGTTCCTGCAGGAGACATAGGAGTCGGTGCAAGGGAAATAGGATACCTGTTCGGGTTCTACAGGAGAATAAAGGGTGCATTCGAGAACGGAGCATTCACAGGTAAAGGTCTCCAGTACGGCGGATCTCTCATCAGGCCTGAAGCCACCGGCTTCGGCGTGGTTTACTTCTGCAATGAGATACTGAAGCACGAGAACGATATCCTTGAAGGCAAGACAATAGCAGCTTCAGGCTTCGGCAACGTGACCTGGGGAGTATGCCGAAAGGCTACTGAGATGGGAGCAAAGGTAGTCACACTATCAGGTCCTGACGGTTATGTCTATGATGCTGATGGTGTCAATACCGAGGAGAAGTTCAATTATCTCGTCGAGATGCGAAATTCCGGAAGAGATAAGGTAGAGGACTACGCTGACAAGTTCGGAGCTGAGTTCTTCCCTGGCGAGAAGCCGTGGGGACGCAAGGTAGACATAATCATGCCATGTGCAACACAGAACGACATCCATCTTGAGCATGCGAAGCTGATAGTTGATAACGGAATCAAGTACGTATGCGAGGCAGCAAACATGCCTTGTACAAACGAGGCTGTTAAATACATGCAGGAAAACAAGGTCATTATCGGACCTTCCAAGGCAGCAAATGCCGGAGGAGTATCCGTTTCAGCCCTTGAAATGGCTCAGAACAGCATGAGGCTTACATGGACGATGGAGGAAGTTGACCAGAAGCTTCATCAGATAATGTCCAATATCCACAAGAATGCAAGGGATGCCGCCGAGGCATACGGATTCGGCTACAACCTGGTGGCTGGAGCCAACATAGCCGGCTTTGACAAGGTTGCCAAGGCAATGGCTGCACAGGGCGAATATTAAAGCAATGAAAAAGGACTGTCCTCTCAAAAGGGATGGTCCTTTAACGTCAATATCAGAATTCCTGGGTTTCGTAATTCTTAAGGCTCCTGCTCCTCAGGACGAATATTGATTGAAGGGACATGAGGATTCCGCAGATCACCAGAAGATACTCGATGCGCATGACCTCGGCAAGCGGCCCGAAGAGCAGCATGCCAAGAGGCATCATTACAGAGGATGCGCTGATCAGGCTGAATACCCGTCCAAGCTTATCCTCAGGAACATTTTCCTGCAGCAGAGAGTAAATGGGCACATTGAAGAATGGCATAAGGATACCTATAAGAAGCATGAGTCCGATATACACAGGGAATACTCTGGTAAGACCCATCCCCAGAGTCAATATACCCATTGCCAGGATAGAAGCCCCGAGGGTGTCGATCCTGTTTGAAAAGCCTTTCCAGTATCCGATTAAGATGCCTCCGAGAATGGTTCCGCCAAAGAAGGAGATCTCATTTACTGTGAGTCTCCAGTATTCCTCCCCGTAGCTCCTTGCAACGAGCAAAGGGGTGAGCATTGCAAGAGGTGCAACAAGGAAGGTTATGGCAAGCTGAGAGAAAATAAGCGTTATTATGAATTTGTTATGGACTGCGTATTTCATTCCAAGTTTAAGCTCATCAAGATATCTTGCATCAGGTTCGGAAGTCCTCACGTAAGCAGGTATCTTAAGTGTCAGGAGAAGCAGGATTGCTGCTACAGCAGTTGAAACATCGATGAAGAATATCCTGTCCATTGACGAGTAGGTGAGAAGCAATGCGCTAAGTGCAGGCGAAGCTATCATTGTGGCTGACTGGAGCGATGAGTTGAATCCATTGATCTTCATCAGCTTGTCCTTTGGTACAAGCTGGGGCAATATGGCACTCACAGAAGGAGTCTGTATTCCAGCTCCTATTGAACGTATGAAAGAAACGGCGAATATTGCTTCAAGGCTCCTCATTCCTGACATGAACATCAGAGCAAGGATGAATGTCGACGATGCTATTGCAAGGTCAGACAGTATGATCAGCTTCTTCCTGTCGTGCCTGTCAGCCCAGACACCAGCGAATACAGAGATTATAAGCTGGGGCAGGAATCCGAAAAGCATTGAAAGCGTGAGCATGAATCCTGAATCGGTTGTAAGGGTTATGTACCATGTTATGGCATATTGCACAAGAGAAGATCCGAACAGCGACAGGGATTGTCCTGCAAGAAACACTGCTGTGTTTCTTTTCCAATGGGTAAAGTTTTTAGTTGTATTTTCATCATCTTGTGTGATGTTTTCAAAGCTGTCCATTTATTTTTAACCTCGATTCTTCAAGTAAAATACAGTTGCATGCAATTTATTATAATCTATCATCCTCCACAGTGTATGACGAATACGTTAATTTGAAGAGAATTTTTTATTCATTGTTTTATACTCGTGAGTGTCGTCCACGTTTCACAGGTCAAGTTTTGCCATCAGTCTGCAGCGTTAAATTTCACTATTAAAAAGATGGCATAAAGTATAGAATGGTTATTGAAGAATGCGGCAGATAAACTGACTGCATTAAAACTGATTGGAAGTGATTTGGTGAAGGAGATAATAGTTGTAGGTGCCGGACCTTCAGGCATCATGGCTGCCATAAGGGCGGCTGAAGTCAGGCAGAACAGGGTAACACTGATCGACAGGAATCCTGGTATCGGAAAGAAACTGTTCATTACCGGAAAGGGCAGGTGCAACCTTACCAGCAGCAAGGACATCAGCGAGTTTTTTGAGAACATACCGAGAAACAGGGAATTCCTGTATTCTGCGCTATATACATTCACAAATATGGATGTCATGGATTTTTTCATCAAGCGCGGACTAAAGCTTAAGATTGAAAGAGGCGACAGGGTCTTTCCTGAGTCAGATAAATCGTCGGATGTCATAGAAGTGCTTAAAAAGCAGCTTGAATCATCAGGAGTAAAGATGATGCTGTCAACTAAAGTTGAGGGCATAGACATTGAAGGAGAAAGGATTATTGCACTTCAGACAAGCAGAGGGAAAATTTCAGGAGATTCATTCATATTCGCTACTGGCGGAGCATCCTACTTCGGAACGGGATCGGACGGAATGGTCCTTGGACTCATAGAGAAGCTTGGACACAGCATTGCTCCGCTAAAGCCTTCGCTGATACCTCTCGTATGCAGCGAGCCTTTCGTAAAGGACCTTCAGGGACTTTCATTGAGAAATGTAAGGTTTACGCTGAGAGATGACAAGAAGGTGCTTTATGAGGATTTCGGCGAGCTTCTTTTCACGCATTTCGGTATAAGTGGACCCATAGTCCTGTCATCATCAGCCTATTACCATGGAGGAAAGGCTAAGGGTATCATTGACCTTAAGCCTGCACTCGACAAGAATGAGCTTGATGCAAGGATACTCAGGGATTTCTCAAAGAACATCAACAGGGATTTCAGGAACTCACTGGATGAGCTGTTGCCGTCAAAGCTTATACCTGTGATAGTTGCACTTTCAGGAATAGACCCGATAAAGAAGGTGCACAGCGTGACCAAGGAGGAAAGAAGGGTCCTCACCGACCTCCTTAAGGGACTGACAGTCACTGTGACAGGTACGAAGTCTCTGAATGAAGCTATTGTTACAAGAGGCGGGGTGGACACCAGGGAAATCGAGCCTGCAACCATGAAGTCCAGGAAGGTTGAAAATCTCTACTTTGCTGGCGAAATGATCGATGTTGATGCATTGACAGGCGGATTCAACCTGCAGATAGCATTTTCCACAGGATACCTGGCCGGCAGCAACGCATAAAGGCTCGCAAGCAGGGCAGAACCTATTATTTTGTTGGATTATATTTCGAAAATATAGTATAATGTCTTAGTGCAGGCCAACTTATGTAGAAAATGGGTTTATTATGAATTTTTAAATAACTCACTTTATTTTTCCATGCGGAAATATTAAACTATATAGTATAGCATTGTAAATTTTCTTTCCGGGGAGTGAGCAAATGAGGGAAATCATCAGGGCTGAATACTCCGGCTTCTGCTTCGGAGTTGACAGAGCCGTGAAGGAGGCTTTTACGGTCAGGAATACCAAGGGCAAAACCTTCACCCTTGGACCGCTTATCCACAACAAGGATGTCACAGAGAGACTGGAGAAATCCGGCGTGAGTGAGATATCAGAAGGTGAGATAGGAAAACTTGACAAGGATGACACGGTCATCATCAGGACGCATGGTGTAACCAGAGCGGTCTACGACGGACTTAAGGCAAAGGGAGTCGACATAATCGACCTCACATGCCCTTATGTTATAAATATACAGAAGAAGGTCAGTGAGTATCACGACAAGGGCTACCAGATTGTAATCCTTGGAGATGGTAATCATCCGGAGGTGGTAGGTATCAATGGCTGGTGTGACAACTCAGCTTACATCACACCAACGGGAGAAGTGGACATCCCTTTGAAAAGAAAGGTATGTGTCGTTTCCCAGACCACTGAAAAGCAAAGGAACTGGTTGAACCTGATCATGAATATTGCCAAGACATCCAAAGAGTTCGTGGCTTTCAACACCATCTGCAAGGCTACTGAAGAACGCCAGAAGTCGGCGGAAGAACTCTCAAAGGAAGTCGATGCCATGCTTGTGATCGGCGGAAAATCAAGCTCCAACACAAAAAAAC
>DIWI01000059.1 GCA_002428415.1 Clostridiaceae bacterium UBA6110 | reverse complement strand
GCTCCTCGATGTCCTGGGCAAGCTCCCTTGCTCCTCCGACACCTTCAGCAACCACAACAAGATTGTGGTTCTTTTTCATCTTCCTGCCTTCCATTACTTCCCTGATCGCCTCTTCCTTGGTCATCTTCTTCTCAGGGACGAGAATGGTCGTAGCTCCGCCGGCAAGACCTGCGTATAGCGCAAGGTCGCCGCAGTTTCTTCCCATTACCTCTACTACAGAAACCCTCTGGTGCGAGGATGAAGTATCCCTCAGCTTGTTTATGGCATCAGTAATGGTATTCTGTGCTGTATCAAAGCCTATGGTGTAATCAGTATAAGCCAGGTCGTTGTCTATCGTTCCAGGAAGACCTATGGTCTTAATCCCAAGGTCAGAAAGACCCTTGGCGCCCATGAACGAACCGTCTCCACCGATGACAATCAGTCCCTCTATGCCGTAGATCCTCAAGACCTGGGCAGCCTTCTCCCTCACCGCAGGATCCTTGAATTCAGGGCATCTTGCAGTCTTCAGGATAGTACCACCCTTCTGGATGATATCTGAAACTGACCTTCTGTCCATGGGATGGAAATCTCCGTTGATGAGACCTTCATAGCCCATGTTTATGCCTATTACTTCTATATCGTTCTTTAATGCAGTCCTAACAACCGCTCTGATGGCGGCATTCATTCCAGGAGCGTCCCCTCCGCTTGTCAGTATGGCTATCTTTTTCACACTATTCTCCTCCTTGGAGCAAGTTTGGAATTGTCCGTAGGTCTGAAAACCAAACAGACCCATTACATTGTATTACTTGACAGCATCATTTTCAACAAATTTACATTATCCGAAAATCAAACAATCGGTTAACTTTTCATTTATGCTTGATAAGTTATATCATGCACTGCCAGCGGACCTTTCAACCATCTTTACATTGGCCTCACCTAGCTTTTCCTTAAGCATACCAAGTATATCGGAATTATGGTCTACCCAGAGATCCTTTGCGAGCTTCATGGTATCCTTTGATTTTCCTGCGACAACATATACTGGAGTTTCCCCATGGAAGGTCCGAAAGACTGACCTGAGCCTCTTCACAGCAAGCTTGGCATCCTCCATATCGTCGAACCTCAGATATATGCGCTTCTCCATCTTAGACTTCAGCGGACCAAGGTCTTCCACAATGATTTTTGGTGCTTCATCCTCTTTCATCGATAGCCTTCCCTTAAGAAGAACTATACTGTCCTCCCTCAGGAATTCAAGCAGCTTCTCATAGGATTTTGGGAATACGATCCCCTCGATTACACCGGTCAGATCCTCGAAGTTCAGGAATGCCATCATGGCCTGGTTCCTTGTTATCTTTCTTGTAATATTTCTGATTAGTCCTCCCATAATGACTTTGTCCCCGTCCTTAAGACCGGCCTCAGCCATTATGCTCTCCGTATAGAGTGCAGCCTCATCCCTTATGTCATCAAGAATTGCATCTGCGCCCTTCGTTATATCAGCCACGCTGCAGCTCGACATTCTTCCAATGAGCTCCTCGAAGTCATCCAAAGGATGTCCTGAAAGGTACATCCCGGTCATTTCCTTCTCCATGGCAAGCATGTCCTTCTTGTCGAATTCCCTGAGGTTCGGAAGTTCAATCCCTGATAGTGAGTGGTCCTCTATGATATCGCCGAACAGGGAGACCTGTCCCTCAATGGTCCTCTTCCTCACCTGAGTGAAGCTGTCAAGGATCCTGTCATATACCGCAAGCATCTGAGACCTTGCACCATCAAGGCCGTCAAAGCAGCCTGACTTTATCAGAGCTTCAAGCGCCCTCTTGTTAACTGATCCCTGCTCGATCCTTTCGGTAAAATCCATCAGGTTCCTGAACCTGCCCCGCTCTTCCCTTACCCTTACGAATGAATCGACCATGTTCCGGCCTACGCCCTTTATTGCTCCAAGCCCAAACCTTATTGTCGTTCCCTTTACAGTGTACCTGAACTCCGATTCGTTGATGTCAGGCGGCAGGACCTTTATCCCAAGCTCCTTTGCTGACCTCAGGTAAGCACCGCACTTTTCGCTGTTCCCGATCACTGAGTTCAGCATGGCAGCTATGAATTCCTGCGGATAGTACCTCATGAGGAATCCGGTCTGGTACCCTATTACTGCGTATGCAGCTGCATGCGCCTTGTTGAAGGCATAGCTGGCGAAATCCGTCATCTGGTCGAATATCTTGTTCGCAGCACCTTCGTCAATTCCGCGCCTTATACATCCCTCAACTATTATGTTTCCATCCTTGTCCTTGAGGCCATATATGAAATTCTTGCGTTCCTCTTCCATTACATCGTGCTTCTTCTTGGACATGGCACGTCTGACAAGGTCGCTCCTGCCCAGGGAGTAGCCCGCAAGGTCCCTGACTATCTGCATTACCTGCTCCTGATAGATAATGACCCCGTATGTGACTGAAAGTATAGGCTCAAGTTCCTTGCAGAGATATGTTATCTTCTCAGGATTCTTCTTGTTCTCTATGTACCTTGGTATCTCAGCCATTGGTCCTGGCCTGTACAATGAGATTCCCGCTATGATGTCCTCAAGGCTGTCAGGCCTGAGCTCCTTCATGAAGCTTGTCATTCCTGCAGACTCCAGCTGGAACACACCGACAGTCCTTCCATCCCCAATCATCCTGAACACCTCGGGATCTTTAAGGTCCAGGGCATCTATGTCCACTGTCTCGCCCCTGTTGACCTTAACCATGTCAACAGTGTCCCTCATGACCGTCAGTGTCCTCAGGCCAAGGAAGTCCATCTTAAGGAGTCCAAGCTCCTCCAGCGTATTCATGGTGAACTGAGTCACCACCATGTCCTCGTTCTTCTGGAGCGGCACATATTCAACCAGCGCCTTCTCCGAGATAACGACACCTGCCGCATGGGTGCTGGCGTGCCTTGAGAGACCCTCCAGCTTCCTGGCTACGTCTATGAGCTCCATTACCCTGCCGTCTTCCTCGTAGGCTCTCTTTAGCTCAGGATTGATCTCCAGTGCCTTGTCTATTGTAATGTTCAACATCCCCGGAATCATCTTGGCTATCTGGTCGACTTCCCCATAAGGATAGTTCATTGCCCTTCCCACATCCCTGATGCAGGCTTTTGCTGCCATGGTACCAAAGGTTATGATCTGGGCAACATTGTCAGTGCCATACTTGCCCACTACATAGTCGATGACCTCCCCGCGCCTCTCGTAGCAGAAATCAGAGTCTATATCAGGCATCGATATCCTCTCAGGATTGAGGAACCTTTCAAAGAGCAGGCTGTATTTTATCGGGTCAATTTTTGTTATGTTCAGGCAGTATGAGACAACCGACCCTGCAGCGCTGCCTCTGCCGGCTCCAGTAGCTATGCCATTATCATTCGCAAACTTTATGAAATCCCAGACAATCAGGAAATAATCCACATAGCCCATATCCCTCATGACTGTGAACTCATAGTCAACCCTCTTGAGCAGCTCTTTGGCTTCAGCATCATCAAAGTCAGAAAGCTCATCAGCCGTGAAGGCTTTACCTTTGAATCCACTGAAAACCGGATATTTCTCCACCATCCCTCTATAGACCTGTTCCATCAGGTAAGAGAAATGGTCCGTTCCCTCAGGCAGAGGAAACCTCGGAAGCTTGGGTACATTGAACTCAAAGCTGAAATTGCATTCCTCGGCAATCTTCACAGTATTTTCAAGCGCCTCCGGAATCTCACCGAAAAGCATCTCCATCTCTTCAGGAGACTTGAGATAGAATTCAGGCGAAGGATATCTCATCCTGTCTTCCACATCTATAGTCTTGCCGGTCTGGATGCAAAGGAGTATGTCGTGGGCCCTAGAGTCCTCTTTCTCGATATAATGAACGTCGTTTGTTGCCACAAGCGGTATGTCAAGCTCCCTTGCAAGCTCAATGTTCAGCCTGTTGACCTTCTTCTGCTCCATCATGCCATGGTCCTGAAGCTCAAGGTAGAAGCCATCCCTGAAGGTCTCCTTGTAGAACAGGGCTGCTTCCCTGGCCTTGCCTGGCATATCAAGGCTGAAGTATTTCTGCACCTCTCCACCGAGGCATGCTGAAAGACAAATAAGCCCTTCCGAGTGGGACTTCAAAAAGTCATGGTCCACCCTGGGCTTGTAGTAGAATCCCCTTAAGGACCCCTCGGTCACAATCTTCATGAGATTCCTGTAGCCAGTCTCGTTCTTTACCAGAAGCACAAGGTGGTGAGTCGAATTCTCAGAATCCTGGTTCTTCTGGTCCATTGACATGGCCGCCACATAGATCTCGCAGCCTATGACAGGCTTAAGTCCGGCCTTCATGGCCTCCTTGTAGAATTCCACAACCCCATACATGGCACCGTGGTCAGTGATGGCGATGTGCTCCATCCCGAGCTCCTTCGCCCTTGCCACCATCTTCTTTATCATTCCCGAACCGTCAAGGAGACTATACTCCGTATGAAGGTGAAGGTGGCAGAATCCTGCCTTGTCTTTTATATTCAAAGTATTCTCCCCTTCCCGGATATGTCCGGTTTTGGACTTACTTCATTAACCGAGGAAGTCACACGCAGCAGATTTCTCTATCATAGGCCTTATGTTCTTAAGCACATGCTCAACATGGAAGTAGCTGTCCTGGTATACATCCATGTCTTCCTTTGAATCAAATGTCGTGATCAGGCAGATGTCAAAGCTCCTTCCTGTGAAAAGGGTGTCCTTTCCTACAGTAAGACCCCTAAGCTCAGGAATCTTGCCCTCCATGGACATCAGTATCTCTCTGGCCTTCTCCATATTTTCCGGGCTGTTATCCTTCAATTTGAACATTACTACATGATAAAACATAATATCTCCTCACATTTCAATTAATTCTTTTCCAATTTTTATTATTCACGTTCCTCAGGTGTATGGAGAGCGCTGAGCGTCCCCACAGCGATGGTCGAATCCTTCGATAAAAGCTTCATCCCGATTTTGGACCTGCTTTTTCCTGAAGACAGGATTGTCGCTTCAACCGTAAACTCCGAGTCAACCTCCAGGCTTCCCATGAAGTCCAGCGATACACTGTCCATCGTGCAGCTGTAGAACCTGTTTTCAAGCACTGTCATGGCTGATTTTACCATGAACATTGAGAGCACGCTGTTTGAGGCGTTACCATATGGATCAAGCATGTCCGGTGTTACTGAACCTGTGAACCTGTATAGCCCTTCAGTCTTTTCCAGCTCCATGTCCTTAATGACCCTGTCCTCCAGGGTATCCTTTTCCATAGGCCTCGTATCCCTGTCCTGCAGCGCCTTCAGTATGTCAGTCCTGGTAATTACTCCAACTAACCTGTCCCCTTCAGTTATCGGACACAGCTGAAGGTTCTCCCAGTCCATGACATGGGCAATATGCGAGACAGTAGCTCTCGGACTGTAGGTCACAGCAACCTTCCTCATAACCTTCTCTATGGTCTCGTCATCCCTTTTCCCTACGACTTCCCTTGTCGAGACAACTCCAAGCACCTTCATCCTGTGGTCGACCACAGGAAACTTCTCGTAGTCCGTCTCTTCACTGAGAGCCTTGAAGTCCTTGACAGTGTCATCTGACCGGAGATAAGCCGGAGCCTTCTTAAGCAGGTCTCCTACATATGGGATTGTACTCTTGATGAGCTTCTCGGATATGGCACGGCTTATAAGGGATCCGGTAGTAAAGGAATCGTAGGATGTGGATATGACAGGAAGCTTGAGCCTGTCCGCCATCTCGATTACCTTGTTTTCAGCACTGAAGCCGCCGGTTATAAGGACCCCGACTCCTGCACTGAGCGCCAGGATATGAACATCATCCCTGTTTCCGGCAATCAGAAGACCTCCTGGATGAAGATACTTCTTCATGGCATCAAGGGTCATCGCTCCGATGTTGAACCTTGATACGGTCTTATCAAGTCCGGCCTCCCCCGCAAGCAGCTCCCCGTCAACTATCCTGAGGACCTCCTTGTAGGTGATGCTCTCTAGCTTCTTCTCCCTGGGGCTTTCAACCCTTATGGTTCCTGCCCGGGGAAGAGTCTCCAGGTAGCCTTCATCCTCCATCCTCTTTATGGCCTTGTATGCGGTAGCTTCACTGACATCCATCTCCCGGGCAAGGCTGCGCACGGAAATCTTTCGGCCAAGCTCCATTTCCCTGATTGCATCGCATATCCTCTCGAGCTTCATCTAGATCCCGCCTTTTCTAAGTTCATCAGCGATTTTCTCGATCTTCCTCAACCTGTGGTTGACACCGGATTTGCCTACAGGCGGATCCAGCATCTCACCAAGCTCCTTCAGAGATTCATCCGGGTAATCCAGCCTCATTTCCGCAATATCCCTTAGAGGCTTTGGCAGTCTTCCGAGACCTATCCTTGTCTCAATGAGCTTTATGGACTCGACCTGCCTCACAGCCGCATTCACTGTCTTTGACAGGTTAGCTGTTTCACAGTTTACTATCCTGTTGACATTGTTCCTCATATCCTTGACTATCCTGATGTTCTCAATTTCAAAAAGGCTGTTGTGGGCTCCTATGATGTTAAGGATGTCCACTATCTGCTCCCCTTCCTTGAGATAGACGATGAAGGAGTTCTTCCTGCTTATTACCTTGGCGCTCAGGCCAAAGGTATTAATAAGCTCCATCAGGTCACCGGCATACTCCTGTGAGTTAGCCACAAATTCAATATGGTAAGCCTTCTCAGGATTCTGGATACTTCCGGATCCCAGGAACGCCCCTTTTATGTAAGCTTTCCTTGCTGCATCAGTCCTGATGAGGCTCTTCTTGATCCTGAACTCAGGATCAAAGGGTCCATCATCATCCCTTAATATCCCGGTGTCCTTCATGAGCCTCCTCAGACCCATGTCCTCACTGATTACAACAATGTACATGTTGTTCTTCTTGAGTGAGCTGCCCTTCTTTACCATAAGGTTGGCATGGATATCGAAATGCTCCTTGAGCAGCTTGAACACGAATCGTGCGGTAGACGGATTTTCAGTTGTTATCTTAAAGGACAGCTTGGACGAAGAGAACATTATGGTCCCGGACACCCTCATAATCGCGGATATCAGGGCGCTTGCTTCTTCCTTCGTCACTTCAGCATCCCTTGTTATTTCACTTTTAACCTTTGCAGAAAAGGACATATCTATTCACTCCATTTGCTTGAGGCAGAACCGGCATATATCCTCTATTATAGCATAGACAACTCTGCCGGGAGAATCAAAAATAAAGAGCCAAGTATATCTACCCGACTCTCTGTATTTGTTATTGATTGATATTATCAACCTCACGGTTGACAACTTGATGATCAACCTCACGGTTGACAACTTGATGCACACCATGCATTCTTTCCCTGTGCTTAAGCTTGTCTGAAAGCAGAACATACTCAAGTATCCTCTTCTTGTCGTATATAAGGGACTTTCTGAGTATCGTTTCCATAAGAACCCTTGAAAGCTTCTCGGCATCATGCCTCACCGAATCCTCCCTTGCGAGAAGGAAGTCACCCTCAACCAGCTCGAAGCTGTATTTGGACAGATTATCCCTGTCTACCAGTACCTCTTTCTGTCCCATTCTCCCATACTTATCTTTCAGCATAATGTTATCGATGAGTGTGGTATTTGCAATGACATAATCAAGCCCGCCGAAATCCGCATGGGCCAGAATGGACCTCACATGGTCCGAAACCCTGAATCCATCCGTCTCCCCAGGCTGAGTCATGACATTCGAAATGTATATCTTGAGACCCTTAGATTCACTGATGGCTTCAACTATACCATTCACCAGGAGATTAGGTATTATTGAGGTGAACAGTGACCCCGGTCCAAGGACAACAGCATCAGCGTTCCTTATCGCTTCGGCTGCATCTGGCAGGCACTTCGCATCTGAGGGCTCGATGTACAGCCTCTTTATCGGGCTTGCCTCTTTAATTCCGACTACTGGTATGTGAGACTCCCCGATGACAATCTGGCCGCTTTCAAGCTCAGCATTGATCCTCAGGTCCTCCAAAGTGACCGGAAGCACCTTTCCGGTTATTGCCAGGACGTTGGCCATCTTCGCCACAGCGTCCTCAAAATTTTCCGAAACACCATCCATTGCAGCAAGAAACAGATTTCCGAAGCTCTGGCCCTTAAGTGAGCCATCCTGGAACCTGTACTGCATCAGTTCCTCCATGAGGGTGTCAGTGTTGGCAAGTGCAACCAGGCAGTTCCTTATGTCACCGGGTGGCAGAATGCCAAGGTCTTCCCGAAGCATCCCTGATCCTCCGCCATCATCAGCAACCGTCACCACTGCTGTAATGTTGTTCGTGTAGTGCTTAAGACCCCTTAGCAGGGTAGAAAGTCCGGTCCCTCCACCGATGACAACCACCTTGGGTCCCTGGACAAGCAACTTTCTCTCATGGACCAGGCTGCCGATCTCTCTTGAATCGAGATTTACATTAACCAGGCCCTTCTCTACAAGTCCCACGAAATTCGTTACGCCTTCATTCATGGCAAGATAGATGGTGAAGAGCCCGACCGCGATAAGGTATACGTAAAACAGTTTATAGTAAACATTGTAATATCTGTGGAAAATCATCTCGAATACTCCGAACACGATAAACATCATGCCCGAAAATCCAAGTGCCACCCATCTCTTTATTCCTATTCCAAGATTGAACCAGTTCCTGAATCTCAAGCAATCACCACCGGTCATAAGCATTATCAGGGTTAACCCTGTCTAATTGATTATACCATAGGGTGTCAGATGATTCACCTGGAACGGATTCACTATGCGGATACCCTGGCAGATATCCTGGCCTTTGCCATTATCCTGTCTATTACAGTTACCATTACAGTGTTGCTTACAGCGGCCGGAAGCACAACTCCTATGAACAATGCTGCGAAAGGAGCCGGCAGCTGGAAGAATACCTGTGCGCTTCCAAGGAATACGGTTCCGCTGATGATCGTTCCGATAGAAGCTATCACTATGGTCCTAAGCGACGGATTCGCATTCCTGAGCATGGTATAAAGGAGGTATACTGCAGGTGCAGTGACCATCTTGTCTATTATATTAGGTATCTGTCCCATGGGGAACGTCGTAGTCATTGCTGTGAGTAAACCTGCCGCTGCGCCTATGGCTATTGTTCCCTTAAAGTCATCCACGAAGAATATAGCAAGGAACATCATGGCAAGGAACGGATCAGGCTTCATGCTTCCAAGCGGAAGTCCGGGGATTACCAGGTGGAGGATATAACCCATTGCAAGGAACAGTGCTGCAGTTACCATTTTCTTTGTATTCATTTCATTCTCTCCTATCTTTTCGTTAACAGAGTGCGTTGCGCCATGTGTCCTTCAGAGCATCCTTTCCACCTCCTTTACAAAATAAAAAGAGCTCCATCCTTGAATAGGACGAAGCTCATGCTGCGCGGTACCACCTAAATTGAATCCCGAAGGATTCCACTCATCACGGATACATACATATCCTGTCCCTTTTATCGGCGGGCTCCCGTCAGTTACTACTCTCAAAAAGATTTCGGACTGCTTCTTCCTGGTCCATTCCCCTGGTCATCCATTGCCTGCATCACACCACCGCAGACTCTCTTAAAACGACCCTTCCAGAGTACTCTTCCAGATTAACGAATTTTTATTCACGATTTTCTTTATTATATGCTCCTAAAAAACAAAAATCAAGAACTAATTTTTTCGTTTTTTTGGAGAAGCCATTAACATGCCTTCAACCCTTTTTATTTCTGATTACCCAATTCATCCATCAGAGCTTTGAATCCAGGAAGCGCATTCTTTATCGTATCGTATGCAACACAGTATGCGATTCTGAAATATCCCGGGCATGAGAAGTATGAGCCAGGTACTACAAGAATGTTCTTCTCCTTTGCCATTTCGCAAAATCTTGAGTCATCAGCTATAGGAGACTTAACGAACATGTAGAACGCCCCTTCAGGCTTTATGCACTCATATCCATATGACTTCAGGCTGTTATAGAAAAGTTCCCTGTTTCGGTTATATACCTCAACATCAACCTCAAGGTCGACACACCTTGCTGCAACCCTCTGGAACAGAGATGGTGCATTAACAAAGCCAAGTATCCTTGTAGCTATTCCTGCTCCTGCGAATACATCCTCATAATCTGCGGCTTCGGTTGGTATGACGAGATATCCAATCCTTTCGCCTGGAAGTGAAAGTGACTTGCTGAAGGAATATACGATTATGGTGTTCTCAAAATACTTTGTCGGATAAGGAACCTCAACATTCTCATAAGCCAGTTCCCTGTAAGGCTCATCAGAAACCAGATATATGTCGGTTCCAAACTCCCTCTGCTTTTCCCTTAATATCTCTGAAAGCTCCATGATGGTCTTCTCGGAATATACTACACCGGTTGGATTGTTCGGAGAGTTGATGATCACAGCCTTTGTCCTTGCTGTTATCTTCTCCCTGAATTCAACCAGATTAGGCTGAAAATCCACAGTATTGGGAGATACAACCACAAGCTTCCCTCCGAAATTTGCAACATAGCCTCTGTATTCACCAAAGAAAGGAGCAAATGTTATTACCTCGTCGTCAGGATCCAGAAGTGTCTTGAATACGACATTGGCTCCGCCACCGGCTCCAACTGTCATTATTATGTTCCTGCTAGAAAAGTCAGTACCGAATTTCCTGTTGATAGACTTCGCAATGTCTTCCCTGACATCCTCGTACCCTGAATTCATCATATAGCCATGTACATTCATCGGCTTCTCAGAGGACACTATATCAATGATTGCCTGCTTTATCTCTTCAGGCGGCTCCACATTAGGATTTCCCAGGCTGAAATC
This sequence comes from Clostridiaceae bacterium UBA6110, assembly GCA_002428415.1. Taxonomy (GTDB): domain Bacteria; phylum Bacillota; class Clostridia; order Clostridiales; family Clostridiaceae; genus Youngiibacter. The sequence goes on along the minus strand of DIWI01000059.1, from coordinate 67,313 downwards.
AAATACGTTCTCAGCACCGTATATCTTTGCCCTTTTCTTTCCTTCCTCAAACATAGCCCTTATGATCGACCCGTTCTTTATAGAATTCTGCATATCTTTAGCTATCATGACTTACACCATCCTTCAAAACTTCTCTAAAAATTATACCATTAATCATTGCTCTGATTCAGATTTTTTTACAATGATTTTTGCTAATTACTATTACTTCTAGCCTTGATTACAAATATGTTTTGAGACCTACCTTTATGCTCAATTTAGAAAGTCATAATATCGAATTGATTCTGCGCTTGATATCAATTCCAAGCCAACAAGGAGTACAGCTAAAATTACTCAATAAAAGACACCCTTTTAATTTCAGTGAACTAAAAGGGCGTTAAAAATCATTTGTTGTTTGTCAAATATTTAGACTAATATTTATTATGCTATTTTCTAAGAACTGTCGGTAGCCATAACGAAATTTCAGGCACAAAACCCACAATGATCAGTGAAATAACAAGACCAAACAAAAACGGCAAGCTCGCCTTAACAATTTTATCCATGCGAAGTCCTGTAAGCGAGGATGCTACAAATAGGTTCGCTGCAACAGGCGGTGTAACAAACGCGATGGCCAGAGCAACAGTCATTATTATACCGAAATGCAATGGCGTTATTCCCACTTGCATCGCTACTGCTAGAAGAACCGGTGAGAAAATAACTATTGCGGGAGTTGTCTGAACAAACATTCCAATTACAAATAGTATTGCGTAAATTATCATAAGTATCACATAACGGTTGGTTGACACAGACAAGAACATATTGCTTATGCTGCTCGTTACTCGCATATATGCAAATATTGTTCCTAGTGCCGTTGCCGGTGCAACAGTTAGCATCAGTCCACCATTAAATACCATGTTGTCTTTAAATATTTCCCAAAGTGATCTTATAGTAAAGGCTCTATATATTACTATACCAACGAAGAGACCATATATGGTTGCCATAACTGCGGCTTCTGTAGCAGTGAAAATTCCACTATAAATTCCACCGAGTATAATAAAAGGCATCAATAACGCCCACTTCGCATCCCATAATGCTGCGAAAAATTCACTGAGTTTAAATTTCTGCGAGCCTTTGTATCCAAATTTCTTGGAATAAATAAAGTTAAAAATCATTAGTACCGCACCAACGAGTAAAGCAGGTCCAATACCAGCTATGAACATATCTCCTATTGATGTACCGTTAGTAACACTGTATATTACCATCGGATAGCTTGGAGGAACAATTATGCCAAGTCCGCCAGCACACGCAACAAGTCCGGTCGCGTAATATTTATTGTAACCATTTCTTATCATTTGCGGAATCATAATAGTACCAATTGCAGCAGTTGTAGCTGGTGCTGATCCAGATACAGCACCAAAAAACATGCATGCAAGTATCGTTACTATTCCGAGTGACCCTGTTACATTACCGATAACGCTGTTTGCCAAGCGTACAAGTCTTTTTGACAACCCACCAACATCCATAATTGAACCAGAAATCATAAAGAATGGTATAGCTAGCATAGTAAATGAAGCCGAACCAGTATAAAGAGTCTGTACAATAAACTGGGGTGTAGTAATTGGATTTACAGCCAATAGGATAAGACATGGAATTATCAGGCAAAGACCTATAGGTACACCTATAAGCATGAGAATTGCCAGTGAAATAAATAATACTGCTGTACCCATTCCTACTTTCCCTCCTTTTCATCATGGTCAGGATTCTTCAGGTTCTGTTCAGCTTTGTAAGCAGCAGCTATTTGTTTGGCTTCAGCCTCAAGTGCTTCAATATCTATAACAGGCACTGATGCACCTAACGTCTTTGGTGTTTCGTTATACAGCTTTACTATGTCAAAGCAAAGTCTTATTGTTGTCAGAAGCAGCATTATTGGAACAATTGCATATAGGTATTTTTTAGGTATATGCAGGAGAGAGGTCATACTATTCCGAAGATTCGCAATTATTTCGACATAAAGATATGCAACATAGAAATTGAACCCAATGAAAATAACATTGCTAAAAATAAGCAACGCCTTTTTTATTTTAAAGGGAACAGCTTCAAGAAGGGCATCTATTCTAAGATGCTTTCTATACGTTACAGCACTTGACACTCCGCAATAAACCATACCAACAAACATTGCTGCAGCGAGTTCTTCCGTCCATGTGAATGAATGGTTAAAAACAAAACGCGAGACAACCTGCAAAAACAGCAGAAACATGATTACAATAAATAATACAGTACCTATATACACTTCAAAGTTATAGAAGATGTTGAGCAACATTTTTTTGCCGCTCGTTTTTTCATTCATCGTGAAAGCCCCTTTCCAATTTGTGAGGTAACAAATACCAACTGTATGATACTGGTCTTCCTATCATCCCCAATATCATACAGTGTTTAGTACTCTTGTTAATAATCTATCCGATATCTATTTTCCAATGGCTGACATAAGTTCATTCCACTTCTGCTCACCCATTGCGCTCTTAACCTTTTCCCATGTTGGTTTTACAGAATTCTGGAAAGCAGCCATTTCAGAATCACTTAGTTCATAGAACTGCATACCTGCTGTTTCAAGTTTTTGTTTATTTTCTTTTTCAGATGATTCAAGAACGGCACGGCCTGCTTTCGTCGCAGTATCATTGGCAGTTTCTATTGCCACCTTCTGGCTGTCTGAAAGGCTATTAAAGAATTGCTCATTCATAAACAATATAGTAGTTGTGTAGCTGTGCTTAGTGAGAGTGCAGAACTTCTGCACTTCATAATATTTTTGAGCATAGATTGTCGATAGAGGATTTTCCTGCGCATCAACAAGTTTCTGCTGCAGTGCGCTAAATAGCTCAGAGATTGCAAGCGGTGTAACTGCGGCACCGAGGTCATTCATTGCTGAAATCTGAACACTGTCTGTCATTGTTCTAATCTTTAGTCCAGCCAAATCAGCAGGGCTTTTAATAATTCCCTTGGAATTTGTTATATGTCTATAACCAATATCTCCGTAGCAAAGTGGGACTACACCTACATCTTTCTTTACTTGATCAAGCATACTCTTGCCAAAATCGCTATCCATTACCTTATGTACTTCGCTGAAATCAGTATAAAGGTAGGGCACATTAAGTGCTGCAAAGGCATTAGTATAATCTCCCCATGAACCAGTATTTATCTGAGCCATTTCAAAAGCTCCGTTCAAAACTCCACTGATGGTATCGTCTGTGCCATTTGCTAGCTGTGATCCCCCGAATACCTCAACATTAATTGTCCCTTTGGAAGCTTCCTCAACAGTCTTCACCCAAGTATTTATTGTAATCGCTGTTGGCGTTTTATTTGAGTCAATTTCATTCTGTGAAACGCTAGTGGCCCATCTAACGGTCACTGCTTTCTCTTCCCCTGAAGTATTAGCTGTTGGGGCAGTAGTTCCTGTAGTGTTAGACGTACCTCCGCATGCAACAAAAGTAAGTAGTATTGTGGATGCGCAAAAAAGGAGCAGCGATCTTTTAAAGTAGTTTTTCATTATGATCCTCCTGCATTATATGATTGGTTACCACTAATATCTTAACTTGGAAACGGTTGCCTACCTGTTGTACAAGTATACTAGCATATCGTTTATCAATTTGCAATATTATTATTTCTGTGTCTTTTTATTCCTTCAAATATTCGAATTTAACCATGAAACTCTAGCTTTTTATCAAAAAAACATTCCTGCATATATTAAATGAATTCACAACTGAACACGAAATAGCCGACAGAAAAAGCCATTAAATCGAAAAATATTGTAAAATAAATTAATTAACGTGTATACTTGTTATACAGACAGATGAAAGAGGTTGATTAAAGTGGGGAAAATAGTACGTTCTAGTCTGACAGATCAGATTTTTGATTATATGCGTAAGAAGATACTTTCTGGAGAATGGAAGTCAAATGAAAAAATACCTTCAGAAAACGAATTGGCTGAGACTCTTGGAGTAAGCCGTATGTCATTACGTGCAGCCATACAGCGTTCAAATGGACTCGGGCTGACTGAAACACGCATAGGCGAAGGAACTTATGTGGTTGATTTTAGTATGCGCTCTTTTTTCAAGAGCTTGTTCGACTATAATATCCTTCAGCAGGATTATCAGCAGATGAATGAATTTCGCATGATAATACAGATAGGCAGTGTAAGACTTGCTCTTATGCGCGAAGACGATCTTACTGTTGAAATAGCTGAACTTGAAGATATATTCAATCAAATGTGCGAAAGCCTGAAGAACCAAGATTATGATAGCTTCTATGATGCTGACTACCGATTCCATGAATGCGTCAGCAAGATGTCTCACAATGAGTTTATTGCTTTGTTGTATGATGCAATATCATCAATCTGGTTTGAGGTAGCAAAATCAAACTCGAATATCAGCATAATGAAACATAAAAGTGATAAGGCGATTCTACAATTCCACAAATCTATTGTTGATGGTTTGAAGGAAAGGGACATAAATAAGTGCGTCGAGGCAGAAATTGAGTCTCTAAAACGCAGCCAAACGTATTACAAAAGTTAACATAGATTCTGGATTCCCCTGACTTTGTTTAATTAACAGAGTTAGGGGCTTTTTTATTACTGGATGCTTGACGTTATATAACTCGCATGGTAGTATGCTTGTATAACAACCTAACAGCGTTAATTTAGACAGTTGCCTACTTGTTTTAGATAACTTGAAAGGTGTGTTATCCTTGAAAATCACAAGTGTTGATGTTTTTGAATGTAAACCTAATGTAATGGGCGCTGTCGTGTGTGTCCGAATAAATACCGACGAGGGTATTTCCGGCTTTGGCGAAGTAGGTCTGTCTTATGGCAAGGCACATTTTGCCGCCGTTGGGATTGCCAGGGATTTTGCTGAATTGATAATCGGCATGGACCCAGAGAATGTTGAAGCAATCTGGGAGCATATTTTCCGTACTACTTTCTGGGGAATGGGCGGAGGGACGGTCATTAATGCTGGTATGAGCGCTATAGATACCGCTCTTTGGGACATTAAGGGCAAAGCCCTTAATAAACCTGTATACCAACTTCTTGGTGGAAAAACCAATCCAAAGCTCAGGTCATATGCGAGCCAGCTGCAGTTTGACTGGGATGTTGAACACAGATTCCTAACACAGCCTGAACAGTATGCCGAAGCGACTCTCAAGGCGATGGCAGATGGTTATACGGCAATAAAGGTTGATCCAATAGGTGTCACAATGGATGGTAAATGGGCTCGTGAAGCATCAAATCCAAATTGGAAAATGCGAGGAAAGCTCTCCAACGAAATGATTAAAATCGCTTATGCTCGTACCGCTGCTATTCGAGAAGCGGGCGGAGATAACCTGGACATCATAATAGAACTACACTCTTTTACAGACACAACCACAGCAATCCAGCTTGGAAAAGCGCTTGAGCCATTGAACATCTATTATTACGAAGAACCGGTTCATCCGCTCAATGTTGAATCCATGCTAGAAATCCACAGAAACCTTAATATTCCAATCGCAACAGGCGAACGTATTTACACCCGCTTTGGCTTCCGTGAATTTCTTGAAAAGAGAGCAGTCCAAGTTATCCAACCGGACCTCTGCATCACTGGTGGAATTACAGAAACAAAGAAGATCTGCGATATGGCCAATACATACGATGCTGCAGTTCAGCTGCATATATGCGGAGGCCCGATTGCGACAGCTGCTTCCTTGCATGTTGAAACAGTCATCCCGAACTTCCTTATTCATGAGGTGCACGAAGGTGCAATTAAGAAGGATATGCGAGAACTTGGAAAGTATGACTACATGCCAGATAAAACAGGTTGCTATAGTGTTCCTGAACTTCCAGGAATCGGTCAGGAGCTTTCTGAGAAGGCTATGGCGGAAGCAACTGTTTATACAATCAAGTAAACATTGAGTGCGCTATTCAAATTCATGTAAGTATATCAATTTATGAATAACCACTCGCTTAGGGAAATTCAGAATGAAGGCTATAATTCTTCAATTATTGGTTAGCCTTGGAATGGCGCGACAAACCGGTGCACGTGCTTTATGCCTGAGCACCGGTTTTTAAAGATTTAGATTAAGTATCACTGTTGTCAAAACATGATTTCCTAAAAATATATTGTACAATTTGTTTCATTTATCAAATCGAGGTGTAGTAAATGTTAAGCAATCAAGCAAAAGAAATTTTCGATAAACTCGGCATGGAACACCCTCCAATAGCGCTGAAATATCATGCAGTAAAGCCTGAAGGTATTCAATCATATGAAGGTGAAAAATTAGCTTTTTGCCAATATGTCAAATACTCGCAGGATACGGGAAAAACATTTTACATAACTGAAAAAAACGATGCTTGCTATGGCAGAATGGCATTGGGTATGATTCCTAAGCCACCTGTCACCGCTTCGGGGCAAGCTGGCTATGACTTTGAAATTTACCGTACACCTATTGCATGCCAGCAACTTTATCAAAAGCTGCCTATACTTGAACCTGGAACAGTAAATTACGTCCAGTTTTCACCAATTTCCAGTTGTGATTTTGATCCAGACCTGATTCTATGTTTTGCAGATTTCCCACAGAGCGACATCCTGATGCGTGCTACAAGCTATATCTCTGGTGACCTCTGGGAATCGAAATCCTCGCCAGTTATAAGTTGTGCATGGATGTACGCATATCCCATAATTTCAGGTAAGGTAAATCACATTACAACCGGTTTTTATCATGGACTTAAGCGCCGCAAGGCTTATCCAGCCGGTATTCGTATGATTGCAATTCCATTCCAGAAAATTGACGAGGTAGTTACCGCACTATGTGAAATGCCATGGACAACTATTGCATTTCGCGATGATGAAGGAAGTAGGGTTGAACTAGAACGACGTGTCGAGCACTGGCAGGAAATGGCCAAAGAGCTCAACAGTAAGGTTGATCTCCATTAATCATTTAATTTTTCATTTGAGGTGAACATAAAATGCAGCAAAAAGTCGGAGATTCAATAATTTCGGTTAAAATACAGACTACTAGTGGTCAGAATGTAGATATACAAGACCTTTCAAAAGGGAAAAAAACTATTCTTTACCTTATGCGTGACTATGCCTGTGTACTTGCACAATACGACTTATTGCTTCTCTCAAGAGAATATTCAAGAATTACTGATCTGAACGCACAGTCACTGTTTGTAATACAGACCAGTGCAACAACTGCAGCTGAATGTTTACCTTCCGAAATTCCATTTACTGTCCTTTGTGATCCGAATGGTTTGATTCACTCAATATATGGCGCAGGTAGTGCTGATACAATGGAATTACTTGGAAATTCCATAACTATGGCACGTATTCAGTCAGCAAAGGACATTGGGTTTATACATGGAAAAGATGAAGGAAATAATCTTCAGCTTCCAGCGGTAATAATTTTTGATGCTTATGGTATCGCCAGATACACCCATTATGGAAAAACTGGTGATGATGTACCTTCAGTATCAACAGTTGTTGACGTTATTAAGGATATTTAATCAATAAAGGGAAAGTTGACTTTAAGAAGCCTGCTTTTCCTTTTTACTTTTGGTTACAATCTAATAAGCATACCACTTTAATCAACCCGTTCTATGGTTGTCCTAAACTCATATTTTAAACTCATACATATCATACATAACATCCTCTTGAATAAAAACTCAACAGTGTTGCCTAATGCTTCAGCGATCTTCTCGACAGTGTCGACCGACAAATTCTGGTTGCCACTTTCAATCCTTGAGACAACTGAAGTTGTAGTTTTAAGCCTTGCAGCGAGTTCAGCCTGCGTTGCTTTCTTGTCTGTTCTAAGCTTCGCAAGCTCCAATGCAAGCCTGTACCTCAGCTCCAATGTATCATACTCCTGCTTTACTTCGGCATTTTCAAGATATTTCGCCTTCAGGACATTGTAGCTCCACCAGGCTAATCACTTGGTTCCTACTCCCCTAATTTTCACTGCAAGGGTTAGTACTTTCACATTAGCATATATGCGAATGTACTCCGCCGCTTAATCAATATTTTCTGCAATTAAAAACCGCCATGAAAATCATGGCGGCTCCATTCTAGGAAATATCCCTCAGCTCTTCTCCGACAATAAGAATCTCGGTATTGAGCTCGACACCGAACTTGGTGTCCACTGTCTTCTTTATATGATTGATGAGGTCTATGACATCCTTTGCGGATGCATGGTCCTTGTTTATCACAAAGCCTGAATGCTTCTCGGAGACCTGGGCTCCGCCTATCTGATAGCCTTTGAGTCCCGCATCCTGGATAAGCTTGCCTGCATAATAGCCTGGCGGTCTCTTGAACGTACTTCCTGCTGAAGGGTACTCAAGTGGCTGCCTTTCATTCCTTCTCTCGGTCAGGTCGTCAATCTTGGCCTTTATGGCATCCCTGTCTCCAGTTACAAGCTTCAGAACTGCTTCAAGGACAACATATCCGTTCTCCTTCACTGCAGATGTCCTGTATCCCATCTCCAGGTCGCCGTTCTTCAGGTTCACTACCTCAAGGTCCCTCGTAAGGACCCTTGCGCTTTCAAGGACAAACGACATTTCACCATCGTATGCTCCGGCATTCATGAATACCGCACCACCTAGGGTTCCTGGTATTCCGCATGCGAATTCAAAGCCTCCGAGAGATGCATCAAGTGCCGCATCGGATATATCCTTGAGAAGAGCGCCGCATTCTGCAGTTATCCTCTCGCCGTCGCAGGATATCCTTCTGATCGCCTCTGTCTTGAGCACGCAGCCTCTGATGCCGCCATCCTTAACAAGAAGGTTGGATCCATTGCCGATCAGAAAAAGAGGTACCCCCTCTTCCTTCATCAGCTTAATAACGCTGACAAGCTTCTCAATGGTATTCGGAATTGCAATGATGTCTGCAGTCCCGCCTATCTCGAAGTAAGTGTGATTCCTCATAGGCTCATCGACCAATATTTCATTCTTGTCTAGGATTTCTTCCAACTTTTTCAAAGCCAAAGGATAATTTTTCATTTGTCAGCTCCTGATTAAAATACTACAACTTAGAATTATACACAAACAATGGTAAATAATAAACAAATATTTCTAAAACCTGTGGATAATTAAGATTTTAGCCCAGAACTTGTCAGTCTGCAATAGTCAGGCCTTCAAACAAGTCGTATGTATAATACGAAGTGCCTCTGACCTTGTAGTCCTCGTCCACTGCAATCCATCCTGTTTCTCCGCTCTTTGTGACGACAGAGCACCACTCCTTGTCATCAGTATCCTTCAACAGTACCTCGTCTCCCTTTTTCAATTGGGTACCAGGCTCCGTTCCGCCACGCTCCTTGTAAAGAGTGAGGTCGCCCATAAGAACCACATCGGTGTTCATGGCGTACAGGTCTTTCCCGACCTTCTCAAACGTGAAGTCACCTTTTAGAAGATATTCCTCCTCATGGAACCAGGTCTGGATGAAGTATGTCTTCACAAGTGTCTTGATCTTTCCTGATCCGTCTATTTTCAGCTCGCCTTCGCCCCACTCAGTCATTCCGTAGAAGCCCTGAATTTCCCCCATGAATTTAAGGGCTTTGCCATCATAATGATAAAATGCTGTATTAAGGTCGCTGCTTGGCCCGTATGAGCTGACAGCTATCTCCATATATTCATCAGAATCATCTATATCTACGATTGAAAAATCAGGTTCGAAATCCTCGTAGTTTGCTTCGATGGCTGAGTCTCCCACTCTAATCGTAAAGCTTGTGTAATATGATGGGCTGCCTGTCTTTACCGGATCAAGGACTATCTTCTCATCGAATCCGTCACCATCGATATCAGCCATCTTGAAGAGGCTTCCTTCCTTCATCGAAGTATCACCGTCAAGGTTCTTTGTCTCACCTGCAGGTTCAGTAACGGAAGGTTTTGTTTCTGAAGGACTTGTAGGTGACTCTGTCTGCGCTGGCTTTATACTGGCTGTGGGATTTACTTCAGGAGCCTTGGTACAGGCAGCTGAAATAATTAGAGTAGCAATCATTGCAGAAATCAATGAGATTCGTTTAGTCTTCATCCTATTCGCCTCCATCTTTACCTTATCATAGCACTTTGGATTGACTTATTATTGACAAATTAATTAAGGATTGACACCATTCCATACAACTGGCCTTTATATCTCATCCTTCTCTCTGCCGGAGTCTTCTTTGCCGTTCCTGCCGTGGAAGTACATATGGATGCTCTCTGCAGCGGACCGATCGATTGAAGGAGTCTTCATCAGCTCCTCGATTGATGCCCTCCTGATGTTTTCAATGGATCCGAAGGCCATCATCAGGTTCTTCCTCCTCTTCTCCCCTATCCTGGGTATATCGTCCAGGATGGAATGAAGGGTCCGCTTGTCCCTTAATGTCCTGTGATAGGTTATTGCGAACCTGTGAACCTCGTCCTGTATCCTTGTCAGCATCATGAGGGACTCGCGCATGCTGAGCATTGAATACTCACAGCCGTTGTAGATCACTCCCCTTGTCCTGTGCCTGTGGTCCTTGACCAGTCCGATTACCGGAAGCTCAATGTCCAATGACTTCAGTACTTCAAGGGCAATATTTACCTGGCCCTTTCCGCCATCCATGACTACAAGGTCCGGAAAAACCGAAAACTTCCCGCCTGCATACTCAAGCTTCTGCTCCTGGATCTCCCTAACCTCATCAAGGCCTCTCCTGAAGCGCCTTACAAGTATCTCCCTCATGGAATCGTAGTCGTTGGCTCCCTTCACTGTCTTAATCCTGAATCTTCTGTAGTCGCTGCTCTTGGGCTTACCACCTTCGAACACAACCATTGTACCTACTGAATCGACTCCCTGTATGTTTGATATGTCAAAAGCTTCGATTCTCATGGGAACATCATCCAATTCGAGCAGAGATGACAGCTGCATAAGGGCAAGGCTATTCTCCTCCTTCTCCCTCATAAGCTTGTCCCTGAACTGCTCAAAGCTCATCTTCGCATTGCTTGCAGAAAGATTCAGCATCTTCAGCTTTTCTCCCCTGGAAGGGACAATCAGGCTGACCTTGCTGCCACGCCTCAGGTTCAGCCATTGCGAAACAATTTCGTCGTCCGGATCTGCCTTAAGGTATATCTTCTTCGGTACGAAGGCAGTACCTCCATAATAGCTCTTTATGAATCCAGCCAGGATCTCCGAATCATCCACATGAACAGTATCCTCAATCATGTGGTGCTCACGTCCAGTAAGCTTTCCGTCCCTTACGCTGAATACCTGAACTGACACATCGTCACCTTCCCTGTAGGTGCCGATATAGTCCTCATCCTCATCGCTCTTTGAGAATACCTTCTGTTTCTCGATGGTCTTCTCTATGGAGTAGATCTTGTCCCGTATGAATGCCGCTCGTTCAAATTCAAGTACTTCAGCGGCCTTCTCCATTTCTTCCTTCAGTGACCTTTTGATCTTGACATCCCTGCCTTCAAGTAGGTTAATGATGTCCTCTACCATGAGTGAATACTCTTCCTTCGTAATATATCCCGCACACGGCGCTTTGCAGAGTCCCAGATGGTAGTTGAGGCAGGGCTTTGTCCTTTCTCCTTCGACAGTTATTACCCTCTTGCAGGTCCTTATGGGGTAAATCTTCTTTATGGCTTCCAGAGTCTCATGGACCGCTCCGGCATCAGTGTACGGACCATAATACTTGTTTCCGTCCTTTGCATATGTCCTTGTTATATAGACTCTTGGAAAGTCCTCGTTTATCGTTATCTTGATGAAAGGATAGTGCTTGTCGTCCTTCAGTCTGACATTGTACCTCGGACTGTGCTTCTTGATGAAGTTCATCTCCAATATCAGAGCTTCCATCTCATTGTCAGTGATAATGAACTCGAACTCCTTTATCTTGGATACCATGATCCTTGTCTTGTCATTCTGATTTTTGGAGTTCACGAAATAAGACCTCACCCTTTTCTTAAGGTTTTTGGCCTTTCCTACGTATATTATCTCCCCAAGATAGTTCTTCATGATGTATACTCCCGGATTATCGGGGAGTATGCTCAGCTGATATTCAAGGTCGAACAATCAAGATACCTCCAGTTTATTTTCCAAGGTAAGTGCTTATGACATCCTCTGCCACTTCCGCAGCTACACCCGCTCCTGAGCCACCACCCCTTACAATTACTGCAACAGCAATCTTCGGGTCCTCGTATGGTGCAAAGCCGATGAACCAGGAGTGCACTCCTGTCACAAGCTCCTCATATACCAGCTCTGAGTATTGCGCAGAGCCTGTCTTTCCTGCCGCGGAGAGCTTTTCAAGGTTCTTGAGGTTAGCAGAGGACGACTGGTCCACCACTTCCTTCATGAATGCGGCGATTGTGTCTGAATCTTCTTTGGAAAGCGGTGTCTTTAGCGCCTTTGCTTCGAAGGCACCCCTGATGCTGCCGTCATGTGAGGTTACTGCAGACACAAGCCTCGGCTGCATCATCACGCCGTCGTTTGCTATAGCCGAAGTTATCATCGCCATAAGAAGAGGCGACGCGAGAACCTCGCCCTGGCCAATTCCAGTCTGTGCTATTTCTCCCCCCTGGCTCTTTGAAAGTTCCGGGAACCTTGATGCTTCAAGGTTGATGTCATGGAAGGAAAACCTCTCATTGAATCCGAAGGCTTCGGCAGTCTTCCTAAGTGCAGAGTTGCCTATCTCCATGGCTACAGTTCCGAAAACAACGTTGGAGGATACAACCAGCGCTTCCTCAAGCCCTATTGTTCCATATGCCTTGTTGTTCAGGTTCGGAAGAACCGTCCCGTCTGCAAACTCTATCTTTCCCTTGTCCTCAAATGTCCTGCCCAGGGCATTCCCCATATTCTCAAGGGCTGACGCTAATGTCACTACCTTGAAGGATGATCCTGGAGGGTAAAGTCCGACATTGGCAAAATTGACCATAACCCCGTCGGTGTCATTCCTGTATGATTCGTAGTCGGTATCGATCTTAGACGGATTGTATGCAGGAGTCGATACCATGGCGAGTATCTCCCCGGTGGACGGGTCCATTGCTACAACTACACCGTATTGGGAGCCAAGGCTTTTGAAAGCCGCACTCTGGAGCTTGCTGTCCAGGGTAGTCACCACATTGTCCCCGTACTTTTCCTCACCAACGTAAGAATCCGGATTCTTAAGCATTCCAAGGAAATCTTTGGCGGAAAGCGTCAGGTCGAAGCTGTAGTTCGTGAGGTGCTCCTGCATCCTCTTCTCAAGCTCAGCGACACCATACTGTGCGCTCGCGTAGCCTAGAGGATGGCTGAATGCCGTTCCTCCGGAATAGACCCTTTTCTGCGTTCCATCCTCCTGCCTTTCGCTGAAGGACAGGACATTCCCATCCCTGTCGTATATGTTGCCCCTGAGGACCTTGTTGGTCTTTGCCAGATATCTTACATTTCCCTGCTTCGCCTCTATCTCCTCAGCCATGAATACCTGGAAGTATATCATGTATGACATCACTCCGAGGAACAGCGCAAGAAGGGTATACGAGAGAAGCCTTATGTTCCTGTTGAGGACCCTTATCCTCGTATCGTCTCCCATTTCAAACCTCCTCGGATATCTTCTGGACAATGCCCAGACAGAAGAATACAGTCAGCATTGACGTTCCACCATAGCTTACCAGTGGAAGTGTGATCCCTGTTAACGGGATCATGTTGTATACGCCTCCGATTATTACAATCACCTGCATGGCGATCATGACGGAAAAGCCTACGGCAAGAAGAGTAGTGAACGGTGAAGTTGCCGAAAGGGCAGCCCGTATACTCCTGAAGAACAGGATGAAGTAAAGGACCATTATCCCCAGTGCGAACACTACTCCAAGCTCCTCAACAATAACTGCGAATATGTAGTCGGATTTGTTTACAGGTATGTATCCAGGGAATCCCTGATAAAGTCCGGATCCAAAAAGACCTCCCGATGATATCGCGTAAAGCCCCTGCACGATCTGGTAGCTTTCATTGGCGGCATATGACCATGGGTCCCTCCATATCATCACCCTTTTCTGGATGTGCGAAAAGATAGCCCAGCTTGCCACAGCGCCCAGGGCACCCGCCCCCAGGGCACCAAAGAGGTATTTCAGCCTTGAGGTTGCCACATAGAGCATGGAGATTGCGATGAACGAAAAGATCATGGCTGAACCCAGGTCCTTCTGCAATATCATGAAGCCCAGCGATGCTACTACTACGACACCAGGCTCAACAAGAGACTTCAGGTCGGTGTAATTCTTCAGGCTTGAAGCCAGATAGAAGACAAAGAATATCTTCCCGAATTCAGAGGGCTGGAAAGAAACGAATCCCAGGTCAACCCAGTTTTTCGCACCGTAAAGCTCCTTTCCGATGAATGTCGCCATGGCCATGAACACAATCGTAAGGACCATATATACATATTTCAGGCTTGCGAACCTCTTCAGGTCCGGCAGGATGATTACAAGGGCCATATAGGCGCTTATCCCGATTATGAACCACAGAACCTGCCTTATTGCGGTTGACGGGTCAAGCCTGTAGATTACTGCGATACCGATAACCGGCAATATTGATGCTATTGATACAATGAACTTGTCGCCATGTGAAAAGAACTTATTGACTACTATATGGGCATAGCCTATGAGCACACACATTACACCGCCCATTATAAGGGCTCCCACATCAAACGGGTCTCCCAGAAAGGCAATGTTGGCGAAAAGCGCCATAGTAAGTGCAAATGTCGGAAGCAGCAGCTTCACTTTTGTATTCAAACTGATACCTCCCTTCAAAGGTTTGTCTTCAGTGAGAGCCCGCCGATGCTTATGACATCGCCGTCCTTGAGATAGGTCTTCATCTTGAGCTTTTCACCATTGAGAAGCGTCCCGTTGGTTGAGCCCATGTCCTCCACAACGTATCTCCCTTCATTCCTGAAGAATCTCATATGATGACTGGAAACATATGGGTCGCTGAGAACAACTGTATTGTCATTCTTCCGGCCGAAGGTCACTTCCCCTCTCAGAGGTATCTCAGTTCCCTTCCTCAGGTTCCTGTTCTCGCCGGTATCCACGACTACGAGCACTGAATACTCTTCTTCCCCGGTCGTCTTCTTCATGTCCTTTCCCATCAGAATAAGGGCCTTGAATATGATGTAGTATATTATTGCGATAAATATAAGAGTGAAGATCCTGCTGAGCAGAGCTTCGAAGTCCATGAGGCACCCCCTTGATATGTATTTTCTATATAGAATGATATTTCAAAATAATTAAGGAGCGTTGAAGATTGCAGAGGAATTCCTTAATATTCAATTAACTTGATTATACCAGTAACCAGATACTACCCGCACTATGAAGTAAATATTGAAATATTGCAATGCCCGGTCTTCCTTGGAAGTACCGGGCATCCATTGTCAAAGTCCAAGATATGGTCTGAGATATTTACCTGTGTATGATCCATCAAAGGCTGCAATCTCCTCCGGAGTACCCTGGAACACTACGGTTCCGCCCTTGTCTCCGCCTTCCGGTCCCAGGTCGATTATGTGGTCCGCGCACTTGATCACATCGAGGTTATGCTCTATGACTATGACGGTATTTCCGACATCCACCAGCCTCTGAAGGATCTCGTTAAGCCTCTTCACATCATCAGTATGCAGTCCGGTAGTCGGCTCATCCAGTATATAAAGTGTCCTTCCTGTGCTCCTCCTGGAAAGCTCATAGGCAAGCTTTATCCTCTGCGCTTCTCCTCCTGAGAGCTGCGTAGACGGCTGCCCCAGCTTCACGTAGCCCATTCCCACATCCATGAGAGTCTGGACCTTGCTGTGTATCCTTGGAAGGTTCTCGAAGAATCTGTAGGCTTCTTCCACTGTCATGTCAAGTATGTCAGCTATGCTCTTCCCCTTGTATTTGACTTCAAGTGTCTCCCTGTTGTACCTCTTGCTCTTGCAAACCTCGCAGGGTACGTACACATCAGAAAGGAACTGCATCTCGATCTTGATTATCCCGTCGCCTGAGCAGGCTTCGCACCTTCCGCCCTTTACGTTGAAGGAGAACCTTCCGGGCTTGTAGCCCCTTGCCTTCGATTCTGATGTCTGGGAGAAAAGGTCCCTTATCAGGTCGAACATCCCGGTATAGGTTGCAGGATTGGACCTTGGTGTCCTTCCTATCGGGCTCTGGTCTATATCGATGATCTTGTCAATGTTATCATAGCCTTCGATCGACCTGTGCTTTCCGGGTATCGCCCTGGCCTTTGTGACCAGCTTATAAAGGGATTTGAACAGGACCTCGTTGACCAGCGTGGACTTTCCAGAGCCTGATACTCCTGTGACCGCTATGAACTTTCCAAGAGGAAAGTCAACGTCGATATCCTTGAGATTGTTTTCTGTTGCACCCTTCACTGAGATGAATGACCCATCACCTTTTCTTCGTTCTAAGGGTACATCAATCTTCAGCTCCCCTGTAAGATACCTTGCTGTTATGCTCCTCTTTGACTTCATCACCTGGCTGAGTGTACCCTTAGCAACAACCTCGCCGCCATGCTCTCCGGCTCCGGGTCCTATGTCGACGATGTAGTCAGCGCTTCTTATGGTATCCTCGTCATGTTCGACTACAATCAGCGAGTTTCCGATGTCTCTGAGCTTCTTCAGTGTTTCAATGAGCTTGTCGTTGTCCCTCTGGTGCAGTCCTATGCTTGGCTCGTCAAGTATGTACAGTACTCCTGTAAGGCTTGCTCCTATCTGCGTCGCCAGCCTGATTCTCTGCGACTCTCCTCCGGAAAGTGTTCCAGAATTTCTCGCAAGGTCAAGGTAATCAAGGCCGACATTGACAAGGAAACTTAGTCTCGACCTTATTTCACGGAGGATCTGGTCGCCGATCATGACTTCCTTATCAGATAGCTTCAGGGAATCAAGGAACTTCAGCTCGTCATTGATGCTTAGCCTTGTGAAGTCATTTATGTTCTTGCCACCGATTGTTACTGCCAGCACTTCCTTCTTCAGTCTCGCCCCATGGCACGTAGGACAAGGGTTGCTCGACATGAACTGTTCCACCTCACCCTTCATGTAGTCTGATGAGGTCTCCATGTACCGTCTCTTGAGGTTGTTCACCTCACCCTCGTAGATGTGGGAGTATTCACCCTTTGCATAGTTCTTGTTATACTGGACCTTGAGCTTTTCACCTTTGGTACCGTATAGGAGTATGTCAACTATCTCATCAGGAAGCTCCATTATCGGCGTATCAAGACTGAATCTGTACTTCTTCGTCAGAGCCTGGAGTATTCCGTAGGTCCATGAGTCCTCCTTGAGCCTTGCATCACCCCAGGAGGCTATGGCTCCCTGCATTATGCTCTTCGTCCTGTCAGGTATGACGAGGTCCGGGTCAATCTCCAGGAGCGTCCCGAGTCCGTCACAGTGCCCGCACTTTCCGAATGGCGCGTTGAAGGAGAACATCCTCGGTTCAAGCTCCTCGATGCCTATGTTGTGTTCAGGGCATGCGAATTTTTCCGAGAAGACCATCTCCTCCCCGCCGATGACCTCGACTATCACGGTCCCTTCAGCAAGCTTCAGTGCCTGCTCCAGGGATTCAGAGAGTCTTGATTTGATGTCCTCCCTTATTACAAGCCTGTCCACTATGGCTGATATGTCATGCTTGTAGGTCTTCTTGAGGTCCACATCCTCTTCGGACAGGTCAATCGTGGTCCCGTCGATCTTCGCTCTTACGAAGCCTGCCTTCTTGATGGTTTCAATTACCTTCTCATGTTCACCCTTCCTGCCGCGCACAAGTGGTGCAAGAACCTGTATCCTTGTCTTCTCAGGAAGCTCCATGACCTTGTCGACCATCTGGTCAATGGATTGCGATGCGATCTCCCGCCCGCATTCCGGGCAATGTGGAACACCTATCCGGGCATAGAGAAGTCTCAGGTAGTCATATACCTCTGTGACTGTACCAACTGTTGACCTTGGATTCTTCGATGTCGTCTTCTGGTCTATCGAGATAGCCGGAGAAAGTCCGTCGATGGACTCCACATCCGGCTTGTTCATCTGGCCAAGGAACTGCCTGGCATATGCCGATAGCGACTCAACGTAGCGCCTTTGCCCTTCCGCATACAGCGTATCGAATGCAAGGGATGACTTGCCAGACCCGGACAGACCGGTGAAGACCACAAGCTTGTCCCTTGGGATTTCAAGAGATATGTTCTTGAGGTTATTTACTTTTGCACCTTTTATTGTGATATATTTCATAATTAAATCTCCTGCGGTCAGTTCTTATTCCTTATAAGCTCCTTCTTGAGTTTGCCTATCTCGTCTCTAAGGTACGCTGCCTTCTCGAACTCAAGCTCCTTCGAGGCCTTGTACATATCCAGCTCCAGCTTCTTTATGGTCTTCTCCAGGTTTTCCTTGTTGAACTTCACTGCATCCTCAAGTGACTTGAATTCCTCTATCTCGTCAGCTACCTTTGTTATCTCGATGACCTCCCTGATGTCCTTGACCACAGTCGTCGGGGTAATGCCGTTCAACTCGTTGAACTCTACCTGGATCTTTCTCCTTCTGTAGGTTTCACCGATTGCCCTGTCCATAGATCCGGTCCTTACATCGGCATACATTATTACTCTCGATTCTGAGTTCCTGGCTGCTCTTCCAATTGTCTGGATCAGACTTGTCTCAGACCTCAGGAATCCTTCCTTGTCGGCGTCGAGTATTGCGACTAAGGCCACTTCCGGCAGGTCCAGACCCTCTCTGAGCAGGTTTATTCCTACCAGTACATCTGTCTCGCCCAGCCTCAGGTCCCTTATTATCCTCATCCTCTCCATCGTCTCAACGTCGGAGTGCATGTAGGTTATCTTTACCCCAAGGTTCTTGAAGTATTTCGTCAGGTCTTCTGCCATCCTTTTTGTAAGGGTAGTGACCAGGACCCTGAAGCCATTCTTCACAGTCTCGCGGATTTCAGCATACAAATCATCTATCTGGCCCTTTGTTGGCTTAATTATGATTTCAGGGTCTATGAGACCGGTAGGCCTTATGATCTGTTCAGCAACAACTGTGGAATGGTCATTCTCATACTTTGACGGCGTTGCCGACACGAAGACGACCTGACCTATCCTCTCCTCGAATTCCTCGAATCGGAGCGGTCTGTTGTCATAGGCTGATGGAAGCCTGAATCCGTAGTCTACGAGGGACCGCTTTCTCGACCTGTCTCCGGCATACATTGCGCGAAGCTGCGGAAGGGTAACGTGGCTCTCGTCGATGAACATGAGAAAATCCTTCGGGAAGTAGTCAATTAAGGTCTTCGGCGGAGTCCCGGGATCCCTTCCGTCAAGGATCCTCGAATAGTTTTCGATTCCTGAGCAATACCCCATTTCCCTTATCATCTCAAGGTCGAAGTTGGTCCTCTGCCTGAGCCTCTGGGCTTCAAGCAGCTTGTCCTCCCGGGTAAGCTCCTCAAGCCTTTCCTCAAGCTCTGCCTCTATCCTTGCTATAGCCTTTTCAACCTTTGCATAGGATGTGGCGAAATGGGATGCCGGGAATATTATGGTATGGGAAAGGTCAGCCATGATTTCGCCTGTCAGGACATCGAATTCCCTTATCCTCTCGACCTCGTCACCAAAGAACTCAACCCTTATGCCCTTTGCAGTCTCAGATGCCGGGACCACATCAAGTATGTCCCCTCTTACCCTGAAGGTACCCCTGGAAAAGTCGATGTCATTCCGCTCATACTGTATCTCAATGAGCTTCCTCACTATGTCGTCCCTGTCCCGGTTCATGCCGGGTCTCAGCGATATTGACAGGTCCCTGTATTCCTCAGGATTTCCAAGTCCGTATATGCAGGACACAGATGCCACAATTATGACATCCCTTCTCTCGAAGAGCGCAGATGTCGCTGAGTGCCTCAGTTTGTCTATCTCGTCGTTTATTGATGAATCCTTCTCTATGAAAGTATCTGTCTGAGGCACGTATGCCTCCGGCTGGTAATAGTCGTAGTAGGAGACGAAATACTCTACTGCGCTGTCCGGGAAGAATTCCCGAAACTCCGAGCAAAGCTGAGCTGCAAGGGTCTTGTTGTGAGCAAGCACAAGCGCCGGCCTCTGGGTCCTCTCGATGACGTTCGCCATTGTGAAGGTCTTTCCCGAACCGGTTACTCCAAGAAGTGTCTGGGCCTTATTGCCGCTGTTTATTGATTCTACCAGGGTATTTATGGCATCAGGCTGGTCGCCTGTAGGCTTGTACTTCGATTTTATCCTGAAGGTCCCTTCCATCATCTTATGTCTCCTTTCCTTATATCCTCACCCTTGATTATACTCTAATCAGAAGGTCCATGTAAACATATGTTCACATATTGACACACACTGCGAGTAATTGGCAGAAAATGGCAAACCAGGGGATGGCTAAGCCATCCCCTGATGAATTCCTTATTCAGTTGCCAAGCTTTCCCTTCAGGATCTCCAGTGCTTTCTGCAGCTGCGTATCCTTCAGCCTGTCGTAATCACCTTCAGAAAAGCCTTCAGGAAGGTCCACTACCACATCCGGCATTATTCCCGTTCCGTGTATGTTGGTACCCTTTGGAGAATAGTATGATGACACAGTGACCTTGAGGCCTTCAGCCTCGCCCACGTTGTATACCATCTGGACTATACCCTTTCCAAAGCTGTTATGTCCTACAAAAGTTGCAGCACCATAATCCTTAAGGGCTCCTGCCACTACTTCAGAAGCTGATGCTGATCCCTCATCTATGAGGACAACCAGCGGAACTCCCAGGTAATCTCCTCCATAGGATTTATAGGTCTTCTTCTGGCCGAACTTATCTAATGTGTAGACAACATCCTCATCCTTCTTGATGAAATTTGACGCTATCTTTATTGACTCGTCAAGGTACCCTCCGGGATTTCCTCTCAGGTCAACGATGAAGCCCTTCGCACCCTGAGCCTTGAGGCTGTCAAGTGCACCCTTGAATTCAGCGGATGTGTTTTCAGAGAACTGAAGAAGTGTAACCAGCCCAACACCGCTTTCAAGCATCTCCGCCTCAACGTTGACGAGCTTGATGTGGTCCCTGACCACGGAAAGGTCCATCTGTGTTCCTTCCCTTTCTATAGTGAGGTTCACAGCCTGACCTGCTTCACCTCTTATTATCGAAACTGCCTGGTCCATCTGGGATCCCTTGTATTCGACGCCCTCAACCTTGACAATGACGTCTCCTGACCGGATTCCCGCCTCGTATGCCGGTGTGCCGTCGAAGGTTGTTATTACGACTATCTTGTCGTCCTTTGCGCCGACCATGATTCCGATTCCCACGTAGTTGCCAGTGCCCTCATCGTTGAATGCGGAGTACTCCTCAGCATTGAAGAAGACAGTATAAGGGTCACCAAGCGAATCCACCATGCCCTTTATAGCACCCTCGATGAGCACCGAATCATCTATATCCTTGTAATAGGTCTGGTATAGCGTCTCCCTGACCTCGAAAAGCTTTTCGAAATCCTGGATATCCGTGATACCAGGGAACTGCGCCTCAAGTCCTGAAGGCTCTGCTTCCTTGAGCGGCCCCATCAGAGTTCCTGCCAGGAATGAAATCCCGGCTATAACTATAGCCGCGAAAAACAGTGCCAGTACCTTTACGCCTCTTCTGCCCTGACCTCTCTCATCTTGATTGTAGTACATGCCAGCCACCCCTTTGTTTTATACGTCCAGGAACCTTCTAAGGGAAATATAGCTTCCCGCGGCTCCAATTCCCATCCCTGCAAGGATGAACTGCCAGCTCATGTTGCTGAGGACATAGCCCGGAGCAGTGAGACCTGCATAGAAGAATGCCTTGGTTATTTGAGTGTAGGCTCCCTTGTATGAGAAATATAATACAGCTACTGCAAATATCGCACCAACGGTCCCCATGATTATACCTTCTATGATAAAGGGCCATCTTATGAACCAGTCAGTTGCACCAACGAACTTCATTATCCCGATTTCACGCCTTCTGCTGAACACTGTAAGCTTGATGGTGTTTCCAATCAGGAACAGCGATACGATTATAAGTATGCCGAAGATAACCACTCCAACCGTCCTGATGGTCCTCGCTACAGCAATGATCATCTCGACCGTATCCCTCTCGTTTCCAACCTGCTGAACTCCCGGCAAATCCTTGACAGCATCCTCAACTGGTCCTGCCGCCTCAGGAGTTTCAAGACTTACCACGAAGGAATTCGGCAGAGGATTGTTTGCCTCTGAGTAGCCTGCAAGGATCGCATTGTTCTCACCGAGTGATTCCTTGAACTTAGTGAAAGCCTCTTCCTTTGTCTCGTACTTGATTTCCTTTATTCCTATGACCGCTCCGATTGCAGTCTGTATAGCCTGCTTCTCTTCTTCTGTTGCCTCGTCCAGAAGGTACGCCTTGATCTCAACCTTGGATTCCACTGTCGCTACGCTCGAATTAATCGTCATTGCGACGAGTATGAAAACACCGAATATGAACAGGGTTGCTGCAACAGTCGCCATACTGGCTGCAGATATGGTCCTGTTCCTTTTCAGGCTCTTCAGCGCATCTCCAAGGAACATCTTAATTTTCGTCATGAATGTTGTACCTTCCTTTTTGCTCGTCTCTGTTTACCCTGCCCTTCTCGAGCGAAATAACCCTCTTCTTGCTGATATCGACTATCTCCCTGGCATGTGTTGCCATGATGACCGTTGTTCCCGCCTTGTTAATGTCCATAAGCAGCGACATGATTTCCTTCGCTGTATCAGGGTCAAGGTTTCCTGTCGGCTCGTCTGCTATGAGTATGGAAGGATTGTTTGCTATGGCCCTTGCAAGGGATACCCTCTGCTGTTCTCCGCCTGAAAGCTCTGTCGGGAAGTTTCTTGCCTTGTCTGAAAGTCCTACAAGAGCAAGCACCATTGGAACCCTTCGCCTTATCTCCTTTGGAGTGGCATCTGTGACTCTCATCGCGAAGGCAACATTCTCGAACACATTCAAAGTGCTGATGAGCCTGAAGTCCTGGAACACCATGCCTATCTTCCTTCTGTAGTACGGAATGTCCTTCTTTGTTATGGTCGCAAGGTCTTTGTTTCCGACCTTGACAATTCCTGAGGTCGGTTCGACCTCCTTGAGCAGCATCTTGATGAAAGTTGACTTGCCTGCACCCGAAGCTCCTACAAGGAAGACAAATTCTCCGGATTCTATCTTTACGCTGATGTCGTCCAAAGCAGTGACCTTATTGTCATACTTCTTCGTAACGTTTTTGAATTCAATCATATCTGCAACTCCTATGAATAAATCTGTGTAGCCTGCAGTTACCGGTTTTAGCAGCCTTTTAATGGCTTTGTGAGCCATAAATCGGGACCGGCAATGCTGTTCTTGTTTCGACATTTTCTCTTTAACGCTACAAGTTTAAGCTTCATTGCTTTAGTTTACCTTAAGCAAAAACCCCTAAACCTCCACGATTTCTAAGTATGGCATAAGCTTATGAAGATAATATAAAGAAAATTCATGGTTATCTGAGGTCCTTGAACCCTTCTCCCAGTACTTCGTGGACATCGTTGACCGATATGAATGCGCGGGGGTCAATTTCTTTTATGTATTCCCTGAGCTTGATGTATTCCCTCCAATTGAGGACCACATACAGGACCGAGGTCCCTTCTCCGGTATATCCGCCATAGCCGGTAAGCACAGTGCAAGACCTGTCGAGTTCCTTAATTATGAACCTTATGATATCCTCCTCGTTCCTGCTGATTACCATCAGCTCCTTGGAGGTATTGAGTCCGTCAATCAGTCTGTCAATGAGTGTCCCGTTTATGATGATGCAAAGCATGGCATATAAGCCTATCCTGATTCCGAAGGTCATGATTCCGCCGAGTCCTACTATGAAGTCTACTATCAGGAGCGACTTGCCTATGTCAAGATGGAAATACCTGTTAAGGATCTTCGCAAGTATGTCCGTTCCTCCTGTCGAGGCTCCGCTGTTGAACACCATGGCCATGCCTATGGCAACAATTATCGTACCGACAGCAGCGTTGATGAACAGGTCGTCAGTAAGAGCCTGAGGATTTAACCCGGCTTCCATCGCCCACATGATCAGAGACAGACCATAGGAGGCATAAATGGTCTTGGCACCAAATCCTCCTCCGATCGTCAGGAATGCAGTGGCAAAGAGGATCAGGTTAAGCACAAGGATTATCGCACCTACAGGAAAAGAAGGGATGAAGCTGTTGAGTATAATTGCTATTCCAGTAACTCCGCCTGCCGCTATCTTCGCCGGTATGTAGAAATACTCAAGGCTGAATGCGACCAGGAATATACCTATGGTTATCAGAATGAAATCCCTGAGCTTGAAATCCTTCACGCTTTTCCCTCCCCGTTATTTCCCATTACCTTGGGCGATGAGAAGCCCTTTCCAAGGACCTCAGCAGCCGTTCCTACAGTTACAAATGCATCCGGGACCTGGTCTCTCAGGAATTGCTTGAGGACCACGAATTCCCTTGTCGACAGTACGCAGTAGATCATGTAGCTCTCAGCACCAGTATATGCTCCTTCGCCTGAGAATATCGTGGCACCTCTGTCTAGCTTCCCCACTATGAATCCCCTGACCTTCTCCCTGTCCCTCGTTATTACGAAAACCTGCTTTGCTGAGTTGAACCCATCTACAATCCTGTTGATCACAACTCCGTTAAGTATTGCTCCTAGTATTCCATACAGACCTCTCTCAAGTCCGAAGTTAAGTGCAATCATCACCACTACCGTCAGGTCAATGAGGACAAGTGCGCTTCCAGGCGTCATCCCGGTGAACTTTGAGATTATCTTGGCTATGATGTCAGTGCCTCCGGTGGAGGCATCCTGATTGAATACTATGCCAATGCCTGTACCAAGGATAAGTATTCCCATGGCTGTCGAGAGCATCAGGTCTTCCGTGGGCTGACCAATCGAAAGGAAGGTCTCGATGACCCACATGGCAACAGAAACAAGGGTGCTGGCATAAAGGGTCTTAATTCCAAAGCCTCCTCCAAGGACAAGGAAACCCAGTCCGAAGAAGACTGCATTCAGTGCCATGACCAGAACGCTTACAGAAAGGCCCGGTACAATCAGATTGAGCACCAGAGCCATTCCGGACACGCCACCAGGTGCTATTCCATTGGGCAGGAAGAAGACCTGCACTGAAAAGGCCACAAGTATCGATCCAATGGTTATAAGCAGATATTCCTTAATCCTCTTCACAGCGCTCCCTTTGGCAGGCATTCAAGATGCTCGGTCCTGAACGCTTCCCTTCCATCCTTCAGATACACTCTCGGAACTCTCTTCGCAACAGCGCAGATTATCTCATATGAGATAGTACCGGCTTTTTGGGCGATTTCATCAGC
Source organism: Clostridiaceae bacterium UBA6110 (assembly GCA_002428415.1). GTDB lineage: Bacteria > Bacillota > Clostridia > Clostridiales > Clostridiaceae > Youngiibacter. The sequence continues at coordinate 42,056 of DIWI01000059.1, read as the reverse complement.
CCAGATTGATTCTTTGACCTGGGATCCCATCAGGACCGCCTCGTCGCCTTCCCTGACACCATCGCATGCTGTCGCATCAACCATTATGTGGTCCATGCAGACCCTTCCAAGCACCCTGCACCTCCTGCCTCCTATCAGTACCTCTCCCTTGTTGGAGAGACTCCTGAAATAGCCGTCAGCATAGCCTATGGGGATTGTAGCGACCTTTGTCTCTTTTTCAGCAGTGAAAGTGCTCCCATAGCCTATGGATGTTCCGGCAGGGACTGTCTTCAGCAAAACAACCATAGATTTTACGCTCATGACAGGCCTCACATCTATGACTGTCCTGTCCACCTCGTCGGAAGGGTAATATCCATACTGCATTATACCCGGCCTCACACAGTTGAACCTTGCCTCCGGAATATCTATCACACCGGCGCTGTTTGACATGGCTGTGTATTTGAAGGCGACTCCCTTGTCTTCCATTGACTTCATGAATGCTTTGAACCGCTCAAGCTGAAAATTGGCATATGTCTTGTCTCCTGAATCAGCTGATGCGAAATGGGACTGTAGACTGTACATTTCGATATTCTCAAGCTTCGCTATACTCGCCACCTCATCAGCGCTTTCAGGGCTTACGGGGAATCCAAGCCTTCCCATTCCTGTATCGGAAATTATATTGAGCCTGGCCTTCATACCAAGACTTCCTGCGATATTGTCCAGCTCCATTGCATAGCTCAGGCTATAGCAGGCAAGGGCAAAGCCCTCCCTGACAGCTACTTCAGCAAAATCGAGCGGAGTGAAGCTAAGTATTGTAATAGGAGCGGTTATCCCGCATGCCCTCAGCTGCATGGCTTCGGTCACAACCGCCACAGCTATCTCGTCGGCTCCTGCTTCAAGCATGTAACGTGCTATTTCAGGCGCACCATGCCCGTATCCATCAGCCTTTATTACGGTTACGATCCTTACGTCCCCAACCAGTTTCCTTATATGTCTCATGTTCTCCATGAGTACGTCCAGGTCTATTTCAGCCCACAAGGGCCTTATCATGTCATACATAAAATCACCAATTCCTCAATAATATCCTTCAGTTCCACGTTACATATTACCACAAACTCTTCATATATTGGAAACCATCATCGCTTCGAATCCTGAAGTCTCTTCATGCATCCTGGAATCGCCTCGATTATCTCGGATGCCTTCACGATGTACCTCTCCCCTGCAAGCTCGTCTCCTATGTAGCCATGGAGATAGGTGCCGAGGATAGCTGCCTCAAGAGGCTCAAGACCCTGTCCGCAGAGGGACCCTATTATTCCTGCTAGTGCGTCGCCCATGCCTCCCTGGGCCATCGCTGATGAACCTGTAGGATTCACATATGCCGTTTTTCCGTCGGTCACCACAGTATTGTAGCCCTTGAGGACCACAATGCACTTGTGCTCTTGCGCAAAGCTCCTTGCGGTGTCGATCCGATTCTTCTGTATTTCCTCAGAGGTCAGTCCGCAAAGTCTGGACATTTCCCCCACATGTGGAGTCAGTATGACATTGAAGTCCAGATGTGTGAGAATCTCCGTCCTGTCTTTTAAGACGTTCAGTCCGTCAGCATCTATCAGAAGTGTTTTCGATCTGCCTCCATTCTCCTGCATGGACTTTATGACTCTCAGAAGCATATCGAAGGTAACATCATTGTTTCCAAGTCCTGGGCCGAACACCACAACATCGGCCCTTCCGGTTCCGTCCTCCAGATCATCAGGATGGATACTCATGGCTTCCTTTAGCCTCAATACAAGGCTCTGGAATACCTCTTCCCTGGAACAAAGAGTTACCAGTCCCGAGCCTGTGGATATTGCCGCTTCAGTGCAGATCAGCGCTGCCCCGGTAAAACCGGAGGATCCGGCTACAACAAGGACCTTTCCATAGTTGCCCTTGAAGCCTGTCTTATCCCTTGTCGGCACCAGTGAGCGTGCCAGGGAATGGTCTGTCAGGTACTCGCCCTTTTCAGCCTTGGCCTCGACAGGTCCCGGAATCCCGATATTCTCGACAACCACCCTGCCAAGCTTCGACATTGACCCATAGTTCAGAAATCCTCTCTTCATGCACTGGAAGGTCACTGTCATATCCGCATCAACCACCTGTCCCATGGTTTCACCGGTATCTGCATTCATTCCAGACGGCACATCGACTGAAAGCACAAACTTGGAATTTATGTTGATCTCCTGAATGACTTGCTTGAGAAAGTCCCTTAAAGGCCTGGCAACCCCAGTTCCAAGCAGGGAATCTATTACTACATCCGCATCTTTCAGAGCTTCCCTGAATGACCACATGGTTTCAGAGGAAATAGGGGTCATAGGTACACCAAGCTTCTTCAGTACGCTGAAGTTTGTCCTGGTCTCGGCCTTATAGTCACTGCCTTCACTGATGTAGAAGACATCGACCTCCTTATCCATGCAATATAGGTGCCTGGCTATTGCGAAGCCATCACCTCCGTTGTTTCCCCTTCCGCAGACAACCACGAAATAGCCTTTGGTAAGGTCCAGGTTCCTTATGCATGCGAGTGCAGCATTTTCCATAAGAACCGATGCCGGTATCCCGACTTCCTCCACAGCTATCCTGTCAATTTCCCTCATCATTTCGACCCCAGCGATCCTCATTTCAATCACCTTCTATAATTACTACTGACATTGCGTCTTTCCTGTTGTGTGAAATCGTCACATTTATCCTCACAGGTCTCCCGAATACCCTGTCCAGGACCTGCTTAAGCCTTTCTTCGTTGATGAACGGCTTTCCAGAAATATCCCTCAAGACCTCAATGTCCTTCAAAGGAACTCCTGCCTTGCCTGATCCAAGAGCCTTGAGAAAAGCCTCCTTTGCGGCAAACCTTCCTGCAAGTGTACTGGCTGTATTAGCAAGCTCAATCTCAGAGTCCGTGAATATCCTGGACAGCTTTCTTTCCGTAGTGAATACATCAGCTACCCTGTCAATTTCAACTATGTCGCAGCCCATTCCAAGTATCATATGAACACCTCACTGATTACAATATTATTCCGGTTCTCTCCAAAAGCGCTGTCTGAAGTTCTTCGAAGTCCCCTATCGTCATCCTGTATGCAAGAAGGTCAACTTCCCTCCCGTCCAGCCGGTCAAGTGTCTTCCTTACAGTATCAACGTATCTGAAGCCGGATTTCTCGACAACAGCCCTGGACCTATCATTGAAGCTGTAGTGGCCGCACCACAGCTCATCGACAGCCATATCCTTAAAAGCATGGATAATCAGCCTTGCGCAGGCTTCAGGTACCAGTCCCTTTCCCCACAGCTTCTTGGTAAGGACATAGCCAATCTCCCTCGATTTGCCAGATGGCATCACTCGTGACTGTGTCCTTTCATGGAGACCTATGCTGCCGATGACCCTTCCATCCTCCTGAAGGACCATTGCATATATCTCATCCTTGCTCTCCATGAACATTTCGATTACCCTGCGGCTTTCCCCTATGTCTTTGTGAGGTGCCCAGCCAGCATTCGGACCAATATCAGGATCCCTTGCATAATCGAACATGTCCCCGGCATCAGAAGGCTTCCATTCCCTAAGTATAAGTCGTTTAGTATATAGATCCTGCATAGCTTTCCCCCCTGATGTCCTTTCCCTCCATTATAACCCATGGAGACTAGCTTTGGGCATGACATGAGCTGCAAAGGACTCTTGTTTGTAAAAGTTCTGAAAACAACTGCCTATTTCAAGTCCGCCTGCATAAAAAGTTCACTTTGTTGATGTATAATAATTGTGTGAAATTTGATTAAAACAGCCAAGTGGCTATATAAGAAAGGGATGAAAAAATGCTTAGATCCTTGGAAGTAAAAAAGGGAATCCACTGGGTAGGTGCCCTAGACCCGAACCTTCGCATATTCGACATAATAATGTATACACCATACGGTACAAGCTACAACTCCTTCCTGGTGCAGGGAACAGAGAAAACGGCCGTTTTCGAGACCGTCAAGCTGCAGTTTCTCGATGAATATCTCGAGAGGCTGAGGGATCTCGGAACCGACCCTGCAACGATAGATTACATAATAGTAAGCCATACTGAGCCTGACCATTCAGGATCAGTTTCCAAGATGCTTGAGCTGTCCCCTAACGCAGAGGTTATCGGTTCTCAGGCAGCCATAGGATTCCTCAAGGAAATGGTCAACAAGCCATTCAGGCACAGGATAGTGAAGGAAAACGAGACGCTGGAGCTTGGGGGCAAGACCCTGAGGTTCATAATGGCACCGTTCCTGCACTGGCCTGATTCCATGTATACCTACATTGAGGAGGACAAGTCGCTCGTCACCTGTGATTCTTTCGGACTGCACTATTGCTTCGAGCCAATGTTCGATGACCTTATAACTCCTGAAGAAGAGCCAAAATACCAGGAGTCACTCAAGTATTATTTCGAAACAATTTTCGGACCCTACAAGCAGCATATTCTTAAGGCCTATGAGAAGATAAAGGGACTCGAAATAGACACAGTGCTTACAGGACATGGCCCCATACTCAGGAGAGACCCCTGGGCTGTGATAAACCAGTATGTAAAATGGGCTACACCGGAGGACAGGACAGGCAGAAAGAAGAAGGTAACGGTCAGCTACGTTTCAGCCTACGGGTATACGAAGGAAATCGGAGAAAAGGTAGTTGAAGGTCTCAGGTCATCGGGAGACTTCGATGTCGCCTCCTATGACATCATCCAACATGACATGAAGGACATACTTGCTGACATCGGTGATTCCGACGGCTTGCTTTTCGGTTCACCCACAATCGTCGGAGAGCTTCTTGAGCCCGTCAGGATCCTCATGGCACACCTTAATCCCACAGTCCACGGCGGCAAGATAGCCGGAGCCTTTGGCTCATTCGGGTGGAGCGGAGAAGCAGTGCCGAGGATCGAATCAAGGCTCAAGGAACTGAGGATGAAGATTCACGGACCAGGCCTTTGCATGAAGTTCAAGGCAAGTGAAAAAGAGCTTGAGGATGCATATGTCTGGGGAAGAGAGTTTGGAGAAAAGCTGCTGGGCAAGATCCCTGTAAATCAGGAACATGTCAAGGCCTGAAGGCTGAAGGAGAATTGTATATGGAAAAGAAGAAGCTTTATAAGTGCGCGGTTTGCGGACATGTGGTCGAAGGCTCCATACCTGACAAATGCGAGGTTTGCGGAGCAGATGGCGATGCCTTCGTAGAGGTTGTTGAAATGGAAGCTCCAGGCCCCATAGGCGGGCTTGACAGGTTCCTCATACTGGGAAACGGTTCAGCTGGATTCAATGCTGCGAAGGAAATCAGAAAACTCCTGCCAGAAGCGTCCATCACCATGGTTTCGAAGGAGAAAATGAAGTCCTATATCAGGACCAACATCGGAGAATATCTGGACGGTTCGGAGCCACCAGAGAAGTTCTTCCTTGCGAAGGATTCCTGGTACGATGAAAACAAGATCGAACTATTGCTTGGGAAGACCGCAGTCAAGCTCCTTCCTGAGGATAAGAAAGTCGTCTTTGACGACGGAACAGAAAAATCCTATGACAAGCTTATCCTTGCTAATGGAAGCCACAATTTCATACCTCCGGTACAGGTGGAGTTCGACCATAGCGAGAAAACTCCAGGCTTCGTCCTGAATGATTCTAACCTTAAGGATGCAGCAGGCATCCATACTCTCAGGGAGTTCGCTGATACAAAGGAGCTTTCAGGTGAAATCGCACCAGGCAAGAAGGCTGTTGTAATCGGCGGTGGCCTGCTTGGTCTTGAGGCTGCATGGGAGCTTAAGCTGCTTGGTGTCGACGTTACAGTAGTGGAGTTCGTCAAGAGACTTCTTCCGAGACAGCTTGACAACGAAGGCGCTGCAATATTCAGTGGAATAGCGAACAGGTCAGGTCTGAACCTCATACTTGGAGATTCAGCGCAGTACATAAAGATAAAGAAGGATCCAGCCCTCACGAACAAGCTGGGAGCAAAAGTAGCAGGTGTCTCTCTCAAGAGCGGCGGCTTCATTGAAGCTGATTTCGTCCTCTTCTCTGTTGGAATCAGGTCAAATCTTGAGCTTGCGAAGGAAGCGGGGCTTGCTGTAGAAAGAGGAGTCATCGTAAACAGGAAGATGGAGACATCAGTGCCTGACATATGGGCATGCGGAGATGTCTGCCAGCTTGACGGATTCGTTTATGGAACATGGCCTGCAGCCCTCGGTATGGGCAAAACCGCAGGACAGAATGCTGCCGGAATCAGGGAGGACTTCAAGAAGTTCACTAACTCAACAATCTTCAATTCACTCAATGCCAAGGTTTTTTCAGCCGGCTCCGTCGATTTCGACGATCCCCTCCTTGACCAGGTAGGAACAAGAAACGATGTAGAGGGAACCTACAGGAAGGTTTTCTTCAGGGATGGAAAGCTTGTAGCCGGTATACTTATCGGAGACACGACAAAGCAGATAAAGGTTTTGAAGGCCATAGAGAATGGTCTGGACTACGATAGTGCCAAGGAAGCAGGACTGGTATAGGAAAAACCATAAGAAATCAAATAGGAGCTGTTGCATCTCTAGGATTCTAGATTTGCAGCAGCTCCTATTTCACTTTACTATTCTTTCTCAACAATCGACTCACTGGCAGCAGTCTTTCCGTTCCTTCTTGCAGCTACCCTGTCCTTCACATTCTGCACCACATGTATGTAAGGGTCACGTATACCCCTTACCTCTATGAGAAGGGCGTTGATCTGTGCAGAAAACAGCATGATCATGGATACTACCAGAAGCCATAGCATCAGTGCCACAACTGCTCCAAGGGTTCCATAGAACCTTGAATAGTTGGCAAGGTTATTCACATAATACTGGAATGCAAGAGTTGAGAGTATGAACATAAGTGTAGCAAAAAGCGCACCCGGAAATGCATATCTGAACTTCACCTTCTTGGTTGGCACGAACATATAGAACATTGTGAACATCAGGAACATGAATACAACCGGTGTGACGATCCTCGCCGTCTGGATGAATTCCTTCTGAGGCAGGGCAGGAAAATAATGCAGGATTACCATTAGTATCTGCTCACCAAATACTATCCCGATAAGAGAAAGCATTATCGATACCGCAAACAGCACTACCCAGAATATGGACAGCGCATAAAGGTGGAATATGTTTCTTTTCTCCTTGATCCTCATAGCCTTGTTGATGCCCTTCATGAAGGCTCTTATACCTCCGGATGATGTATATATCGCCAGGAATATTGAAAGGCTCATAAGTCCGCCTCTCTGGTTATCAAGGACATCAGTGACTATCCCTGCAGTCAGGTCATAGACATCCATCGGGAGGGCTTCCTGCATCCTCTGGAGGATTATGGCAGAATCTATTTTCATGTATCCAAGCAGTGTGAAAAGGAATATGAGGAAAGGGAATATTGCCAAAAGAAGGCTGTATGTAAGCTGATAGGCGAAAGCGAAGCTGTCGTCCCAATCTGCCTTCTTCAGCAGCGTCTTCATGAATTTCAAGATACCCTTCTTTTCCATATGCATCCCTCGACTTTCCTAACACCATACTATCACAAACTATTCTATATATTGTTAAACAAATGGAACCAAGGTATTAATATTGCAGAAGCAAAAGACCCATCCGATAAGGATGGGCCCAGGGACTATACCGCCATGGTTTCCTGTCTTGTGATTACAGCTGAGTCGATTGACTCAAGCTCCTGGTCCCCTTCAAAGAGGACATTCTTTGTGATAAGGAGGTTCATCAGCTCCTGTATCTCGAGTTCAGCAACATCTGTCCTTACCTTCGGAATCCTCACTGTAGAGTTCCTGCCGGCCTTGTTTACGAATACCATTGAAAGACTATTCATTTTCTGTTACCTCCTAAACCGCTGCCAGTGCGCTGACATCTTCAAGCTTGTAGCTGTAGGTCGCCTGTTCTCCAAGCGCTGAGATCTTTGCGGCTATCTCGTGGATATCCTCTGGAAGAGCCGCTGTCTTGAAGTTCCTGAACCTCCTTGCCTCATAAGTAGTCTTTCCGTTGACTACCTCCTTGATGTAAGTGATGAGTAGGGCCGTCGTTTCCTTGTTTACCGATACTGCCATATTTATCAGCTCCTTTCAATTCCTAAATATGCGGGATATCCAAAAAGAGCAAAAATTTGTTGTTATTTTAGTTTCCTGTTAAATGTACATGTTATGTATATCTACTTGAAAACGTGATAAATTGTATTTGAAAGCATGATATGTTATCATTCAATTTTAAATAAGGGTAATAGGAGCAATTATATGAAAAAAAGCATTCCAATTATTTTAGGCATTATTGTCATATTGGCTATCTCTGCCCTTGCAGAGATCTTCATATTCAACTCGGAGTATATGTCATTGCCTGAAAGCCAAAAGGGCGAACGCATTCTTGAGATGAGTGAGATTGAGCTTCGGGATATGAAATCTACAGATGATGGTATTGTAATATCCGGAGAAGACCCAAGTTTCTCGATTGCTGGCTTTTCAGGACTTGCATACGTTAAAATAACACCAGCTGAAAATTCCGGTCCATTCAAGGTCATCGTGAAGAATATTGTAACCCCGGTGATTGAGCCCAGGGCTTACGATTTCACTGAAGGCTTCAAGGAAAGTATGTACCTAAGGGTTAATCAGGATGCAGGCGAAGTCTACTTCGACATCGAATCAGCCGATCAGAATACCAAAGCCTCAATCGGGAGCATTTACATTGTGAATGAGCTTGTATTCAACACTATGCGGTGGTCTCTCATTTCGGCTATTTTACTAATTTTCTTCTATCTGCTGTTCTTCAGGGATTTTGCTGCAAGGAATCTACATGTCACTTTCCTCTTAATTTCACTTTCACTTGGGACCATAATATCGTTATCCACACCATATGCCTTCTCATTCGATGAGAAGGAGCATTTTATCAAGGCATATCAGCTGGCGTCCTTTGACTTTGATTCAGAGGATGAAAAGGAGATCCCATTCATTGAGGATATCGATTCCTTCCTGCTTGCAAACGGCCATACATCACCTTATGATTCATATCTGGAGAGAAGAGATTACTTTGACAGGTATTCTATAACTGAATACCCAGTTTCCAGATACATTCATTCTACAGCAGCAAACTATCTTCCAGTTGCACATATCCCTTCCGCAATCGGAATATTCATAGGGAAAGCACTTGAACTGCCTTTCATCACTGTTTTCTATCTCGGAAGGTTTTTTAACCTTCTGGTATACTCGATTGTAGTCTTTTTGTCCATAATGTATGCCAAGGCAGGGAAAAGGCTGTTATTTGCAATATCTCTCTTTCCCGGTCTCGTATATCTGTACGGAGCATATACTGCAGACGCAGTAACAATGGCATTCTCCCTGGCAGCCGTAGCAGCATTCATTAATATGAAGGCATCGGATGACAAAACGCTTGGCTTTTCATTGCCACTTATTTTTGCAGCGCTTGCAAGCATTTCAGTTATGGGAAAGATGACATACGCACCTATATGCCTGCTGATACTTGCAGTACCTAAGGACAAATTCAAAAAACCAGGACTCCATATCCCGATAAAGCTTCTTACACTTGCTATTGTGGGTCTAGTCGCTCTATTAACAATTAACTTCACGATTGACCATGGAATGTCCCAATGGTCAATACCCGGAGTATCCTCCAGGGAGCAGGCTAAATTCATAATTGGCAACATGCCAAGGTATGCTTTGATTGCACTCAACTATGTTTCTAAGAGCTACTACTACTACTTCCAGGGTCCTATAGGGTTCCTTGCTTACTCAGGTTCACTTCCAGACTATATTATACTGATTGAATACGCTTTCCTCTTCATCCTTTCAGTAATTGACTCGGAGCCAGAAGCCTTAAGCTTCAGGCTAATTGACAGGGTTGTCTTCGGCTCGGTGGTAGTAATGTCCTGGGCGCTGGTGGTGACTTCGATCTACCTTACATTCAATCCAGTAGGAAGTATAACCATAGAAGGTATCCACGGAAGGTATTTTGCACCACTTCTGGTTCCGCTATTCCTTATCTTAAGGTCTGACAGGATAAGCACCTCCATATCAGATGGAGGAATGAACCTTGCCGTATCGGCATCAGGCTTCATACTGCTTGTTCTCGGAGCTGTAAAGGTGCTCATGCTGTATGTATCATGAGAAATAATGCAAATAAAACATTTTATTGAACAAAACTTAAGAAACAATTCCATTTTCTGTGAAATAATCAGCTTGGAGGATTCACAATGATATTAAAGATTATATTCTATCTGTTTTTCAGCGTAGGCGGACTCGTTTTGATAAAGCTTGGTGGAAATGGCAACAGCCTTGCTATCAACAACAATATTGTTAACATCAGTTTCTCTGTACCAATCATACTTGGCTTGAGCTTTTATGTAGTAAGTTTTCTGCTTTGGATAACTATCCTTAAAGAAGGCGAGCTGTCATATCTGTTCTCGATGATTCAGGGAATAAGCTATATCTGCGTTATGATAAGTTCAGTCGTCTTCCTGAATGAGAAATTTACAGCATACAAAGCTGCTGGAGTAATAGTGATCCTCGTTGGAATACTTCTTATCAATCTGGGAAACCCAAAATAAACGGTAATCTGCAATAGTGGGGTAACACATGAAAAAGGTACTGGTAATAGTTCCTGCATACAATGAGGGAACAAATCTTGAAGGTCTGTTCACTAAAATCAGGGCATTGAAAAAAAGCTATGACATACTAGTTATTAACGATTGTTCATCGGATGATACACTGGATGTCTGCCATCGAAATTCAGTCACTGTAGTCGACCTTCCGGTGAACCTTGGAATTGGAGGCGCTGTACAGACAGGATACAAGTATGCAAAAGCACACGATTATGACTTTGCTGTCCAGATAGACGGTGATGGCCAGCACAATCCAGAATACATCGAGCCAATGCTTGAGCGTCTTGAGGAAGGCTACAACTTCTGCATCGGTTCAAGATTCATTCAAAATGACGGATTTCAGTCAACCTTTGCCAGACGGATCGGAATAAGATACTTCACTTCACTTATAAGGTCTCTTACAGGATTCACTGTCACTGATCCTACTTCAGGACTGAGGGCGTGTGACAGGAATGTCATCGATTGCTTTAATGAATACTATCCTCATGATTATCCAGAACCCGAAACCCTTGTTCTGCTTAAAAAAAAGAAGTACAGGATTTCTGAAATTCCAGTGATAATGAATGAAAGAGCAGGTGGAACCTCATCCATCTCAAGCTTCAACAGCATCTACTATATGGTGAAGGTGACGCTTGCGATACTTATTTCTGCTTTCCACCGAGACAGGAGGTGATTCCATGAGCGACAAGCTGTCCATAGTTTTGTTCCTGGGTGCGTTCGGGTTCCTTGTATTCATATTCTCAATGATAAGAAGCAAATCACTGGACTACAAATATGCATTCACATGGATTATAACAAGCATTGCATTTATATTCGTGTCATTATTTCCCCAGACTGTCTATGCTATTTCCGGACTGCTGGGCATCGAAACACCGGTTAACGCCCTCTTTTCCTTGCTCTTTTTGTTCCTGATGAATATAATCTTCAGTTTAAGCATCGCAATTTCTCAGGGGCAGGACCGCATCAAGACACTGACCCAGGAAATCGGCCTGATGAAACTAGATATTTCACAAAAGAAAATGGATGATACCAGAATTACATAAAAATGAGGATGATACACACATAATGCTTTCGTGAGTATCATCCTCATTTTATTTGCTTAGTCGTCTTTCATATACCTTCTCGGTTTCCGTGACCATCCTATCCAGCGAATATACATCCTTCATGATATCATATGCAGCCTCCGCATTAGACATCATTGAGTCCCTGTCAGCGATGAAGGCTTCCATTGCAGCAAGGATCTCATCTGAACTTTCTTTACCAATGATAATGGAGGCTTCCTTAAGACCGGATTCAAGCACCAACTTCACATCTCCAACATCAGTTGCGATTATGGGTACCATATGCTTGATGCCTTCAAGTATTACGAACGGAAACCCTTCCTTCACTGATGGCAGAACCAGGCAGTCAAATGAATCAATCATGACCTCGGCATCCTTCAGATATCCAGTGAAAATGATATTGCCAGCTGCCAGATTTCTCATGCTACCTAAAAGCTCGCCCTGGCCGATAAGCATCAGCCTTAAATCCAGGTCCCTATACTCAGCCACAAGTGTATTGAAGGCCTCTACAAGGTATCTGTGACCTTTGGTTTCATAGAAGTTAGCAATTGTACCGAATAATATGGAATCATCACCAATTCCATATTCACGTCTCAGGCTGCTTCTGGCAGCTTTTTTTCTTTCAGTTACAATGTTTTTTTCCGGAAAGTCTATACCATTCGGAATATGCACATTAGCTTCTATAGAACCGAATCCAAGCTCATTCGCAAGTTTCAAATCTCGGTCAGATACCATTATCAGGTCTGTTCCGAGTTTTGATGCATAGCTTTCTATAGACATGTATAGCCATTTCTTAAACCTGCTCATCGGTTCATTGAATACAAAGCCATGTGCGGTATATGCATTTACACGTACTCCTGCTCTGCTGGCTGCTATCCTTGACAAGAATCCGGCTTTGGAACTATGACCGTGCACAATATCAAAATTTCTAACTGAGAATTCCTTTACCAGAAATCTAAATGCCTTCAGGTCCTTGATCAGGTTGATTTCCCTGCAAAAATCCTCGCAAACGACCACTTCAATTCCGGCGGCCTTTACCTCATCGATCAAAAGTCCACCAGGACCAGTATAAAGAATAATCTCATATTTTTCCTTCAAGGCTCTTGAAAGCAGCAAAATATTCTTCTGAGCTCCGCCAAGCTCCGATTGAGTGACTATGTAAGCCAGCTTCTTCATGGTGCTGCCTCCCAGGTTATCTCGATACCCTCTCGTAATATCCTATATTTTCTTCTCATCCGCAATATGTACCAGATACTGGCCATATTCAGTCTTAAGGAGAGGTTTTGCAAGCTCCAGCAGCTTGTCTCTTGATATGAACTTCTTCCTGAATGCAATTTCTTCGATGCAGGCAACATAAAGTCCCTGTCTTGTCTGGACAGCTTCAACAAAGTTTGCCGCATCAAGCAGGCCCCTGTGGGTACCTGTATCAAGCCATGCCATACCTCTGCCGAAAAGTTCAACCTTCAGTTTACCTCTTCTGAGGTATTCATTATTGACAGCAGTGATCTCAAGCTCCCCTCTTTTCGAAGGAGTTATAGTCTTGGCAATCTCAACTACGTCATTGCTGTAGAAATACAGACCTGGTACTGCATAGTTTGATTTCGGATTCTCAGGCTTCTCTTCAATTGAAACTACATTCATGTCATCGTCAAATTCCACTACACCAAACTCAGTTGGATTACTGACATGATATCCGAATATGGTTGCTTCATCACGTTCAACTGCAGCCCTAAGCCTCTCGCTGAATCCGTAGCCATGGAATATGTTGTCTCCAAGCACTAGAGCGACCTTATCGCTGCCTATGAACTCTTCACCGATTATGAATGCCTCAGCGAGTCCGTTTGGAGCCTTCTGAACTGCATAGGAAATATTAAGACCATAGTCGTTACCATTTCCCAAGAGCTCTTCGAAAGACCCTATATCTCTTGGAGTTGAAATTATCAGGATGTCCCTTATACCCGCAAGCATAAGGACGGATAGAGGGTAATAAATCATTGGTTTGTCATAAATTGGCAATATCTGCTTTGAAACAGATTTCGTTATTGGATATAGTCTGGTTCCTGAACCGCCTGCTAGAATTATACCTTTCATGATTGTCTCCTTTTCTCCATTATTAAATATTTGCAACATCTATACTTGAAATGAAGCTCCTTAGGGCCTCCTGCCACACTCTCATCTCATCGCCAACGGTTATCCTGAGACACATGTTGTCAAGCGATGAATATGATGGTCTCTTTGCCGGACGTGGAAACTCATCGGTTGTAACCGGATCAACGGTAGCATTGATCCCAGCGAATTCCACAATTAATTTTGCAAAGTCATACCAGCTGCATTCCCCATTACCGGTACAGTGATATGTTCCATACTCCTCTGTCTCGATTAGCTTGAGGATATGATATATGAGGTCCTCAACATTAGTTGGATTACCCCTCTGGTCGTCGACTACCTTGAGAGCTCCTCTTTCCTTTCCAGCCTTTATGATCGTCTTGACGAAATTCCCACCATACAATCCATAAAGCCATGAGGTCCTTACAATGAAATGCTTCTTACAAAACTGCCTGACAAATTCCTCACCCTGATTTTTTGTTTTCCCATAAATGCTCTTTGGGTCTGTCAGGTCATACTCTCTAAAAGGCACATTTCCTTCTCCTGAAAATACATAGTCAGTTGATACGTGGATAAGCTTCGACCCTGTCCTTTCAGCAGCAATTGCCATATTTCTGGCTCCAATGGCGTTAACAAGGAACGCCTGGTCAATATTCGACTCGCATGCGTCCACGTTTGTATATGCTGAAGAGTTTATTGCAATATCAGGTTTGAATTTTTCAAAAAGTTCAAGGACATCATCTATCTTAGATATATCAAGCCCGCTGCTGCCAAGTGCCATAACCTCTGCAGACTTAATACTTTTGCTAATCTCCCCCAGCTCATTTTCTCCGGTTTCTATGCACCTTGAAAGTTGCCTCCCAAGCTGCCCAGTTGCTCCTGTAATCAATATCTTCATAATCAGTCTCCTTCTGGTACCTGTTTTCTACTACTCCCTCAAGGAAAAGTCGGACTTTTCAAGTGTAAGGTTCAAATTATAGCAAGGATCTCCATTTATAAGAATATCAGGCCACTTATTCCTGAAGCTAGATATTTCCTGATTGAATCGCCTGACCTTTGCTTTTGTATCTTCCTGGCCTCTGGATTTCGATTCATGATGGTAAAGTCTGGCATACGGCGAATATACTAAAAGCTTTCCTGATTCCCTAACCTTCAGACAATAATCTATATCATTGAAGGCAACCTTAAGGTCTTCAGAAAATCCTCCCACTGAATCAAAAACACTTTTTTTAGTCATCATGCAGGCTGCAGTTACAGCACTGTAATTCTGGGTACATTCCGCTCTGCACATGTACCCGCACTCATCATCAGGCAATCCTGTGAAAACATGTCCCGCTATTCCGCCCATTCCGATTATTACTCCAGCATGCTGAACGGTATCGTCACCATACAAAAGCTTTGCTCCAACAACTCCTATCTCCGGCCTCATTGAGTGCCTGAGGAGTTCAGTTATGGAGTCACCATCAAGAAGCTCAGTATCATTGTTCAGCAGAAGAAGGTAATCGCCCTTTGCATGCTTTGCCCCAAAATTATTTATTGCTGAGTAGTTGAACTCACCTACCCATTCGATAACCCGGACATTTTCATGCTTTTCCACTACCTCATCGTAGTACTCGAACGTGCTCCCCAATGAGCTGTTGTTCTCAATAATTAAAACCTCGAAGTTCCTATAAGCTGATTTTTCGAAAATCGAATCCAGGCATTTTGAAAGGTCTTCAACATGGTCCTTGTTTGGTATGATGATTGAAACAAGCGGTGACCCATGTATTTCATACCTTGTTCTGAGCATTCCGCATTTCTCAATATTTACAGTTGCAGCGATTCCAGTCCTCGCATAGTGATGCTTGAGGACTTCAACATGGTCATTTAATGCCAAGCTGCGATCATCATCACTCCGTATACTTGAATCATGGTTAAGGATTTTCGGCACGTGGAATATTACTGGATTTCCCTCGTACAACTTCAGAAGCAATTCATAAAAGACCGCTTCACCCGCTCCTTGACTGAATCCCCCTGCATTATTGAATGATTCTCTGCTTACTGCGAACATGCTTGAAATATAATCAGTTGACCTAAGCATATCAAGATTGAAGTCAGGCTTGAGCTTTGGACTGCAGTGTCGCCCATTCTCCTCAATTGCATCCTCGTCGGAATATATTACTCCAACATTACCAGAAGTCTCTATTACCCTTGCAAACTCATATAGTGCATCAGGTGAAGGGATGCTGCCCCTCCTGAGAAAGATAACATATTCACCTTTTGTCTGACTGACCACATCATTCAGCGCTGTTGCTATCTCACTGCTGATTGTACCCGTATTTCTATTCAGGCAATCCTGACTGGACTCTTTGATTATCTCCCAGTTCATGTAAGTCTGGCCTTCAAGAGCTTCAAGCTGCTCTCTTGTAAAGGTGAATGTCTCACATACAATGCTGAAGAGAATATTCCTCGCAAAGAGTTCTCTCCGCTGAGCTTCAAACTGGCTCTTCCCCGGGGTAATATTCTTCAGCCATTTCTCATAATCAATTTCAACATTGAATAGTGTCCTGTACAGATGAACCAAAAACCTCTTCAGCCCATGTCTTCTGTAAAAGCGGGCAGCCTTAAAAAAAGCTTCCTTCATTGCATCAAATCCTCTTCAAAGAAAAATCATGCTTGTCCAATGTCAGGTTACTATTATAGTATGGGTCACCGGATTCCAATATCCCATGCCATCTGTCTTTGAAATTCTTTATTTCTTCAAGATATGCTTCGTTTCTTTCACTAACATGGACAATGTCCCTTGACTTGGTATTGTATGTATATGCCTCTGCAAACGGATTGAAAACCACCAGTTTACCAAGGCTGCTGAGTCTCAGGCAATAGTCAATGTCATAAAGCATATTGGGGCTTACCTGAGAAAATCCGCCAGCACTTTCGAATAGTTCCCGGCTTGTCATGAAACATGCCCCTGAAACAGCGCTGTAGTTTGCAGGTACGATAGCCCTGGCAAAATATCCAAGGTCATATCTTGATTGTCCTATGAATGCGTTTCCGACCAAGCCATCTATTCCTAAAATAACACCTGCGTGGTTGACAATGTCATCTTCATAGTAGAGCTTGGCTCCAACAGCTCCCACATCATTTCTCATTGCGTAACCAAGCATTTCCTCGAAGAACTCATCAGTAATAATAGAAATATCATCATTCATGAACAATAGATATTCGCCCTTTGCATGTGATGCTCCGAAGTTAAGCAGACTGGATCTGTTTGGTTTCCCATCGTAGCTTACTACCTTGACCTTTGGGAACTTCTCCTGTAACTCCCTGTAGAACATAAAGGTCTTCTCATCCTTGCTGCCGTTGTCTGCGATGATGATTTCATAGTTGTCGTAAATGCTCTTCCACTCAATTGAACCTATGCACCTCTTGATGTCTTTGATCCGGTCCTTTGTTGGTATTATGACAGATACAAGTTTCTGGTCCGGTAAAGCATAGAATGTCTTGTACAGGCCATATGACTGACCATATTCAACTGAAGCATTGACTCCTGTCCTCCTGTAATGGTCCATGATCGCAGTTCTTGCTGATTCATACGCATAAAGCTTACTTTCAGGATTTTCGGCGACAGAGTCCTTGTGAGATCTCCAATGATAGAGTATCCTCGGGATATGTTTAACCTTTTTCGCCACCTCGACGCACCTTAATATGATGTCATAATCCTGTGAGCCATCATACTCGTTCCTGAATAGACCTACGTCTTCCATAATTGATTTTCTGGCAACGAACAGGTGCGTTATGTAATTCATGCTTCTCAGAAGGTCGATATTGAAATCAGGCTTGAAGTGAGGTGCAAAGTAGGTCTTCCCATCCATCGAAATCTTGTCCTCATCCGAATAGATCACATCAACTTCACCGTCTTCATTGATGGCCCTAGCGCACTCATAAAGGGCATCTTCAGTTAGAAGGTCATCATGGTCGACCAGAACTACAAAGTCTCCTGTGGCGATTGTCAGGGCCATATTTGTGTTGTCTGAGATTCCAAGCTGCTTTTGAGAGACAACATATTTGATTCTGTCATCCTTTCTCGAATAATCCCTTAGCAACTCCTCTAGTCCAGAATCTGAACCGCTACCATCACACATGCAGAGTTCCCAGTTGCTATATGACTGGTCAATAACCGATTCGATCAATTCTATAAGAAAGTCCTTCGGAGTCTTGTACAACGGCACGGCAATGCTGAATTTGGGCATGTTATCGAATGTGGTATTCCTCTGCATCTCCAGGGCTGCAGAATCCGGGAGATGTTTCTTCAACCAGTTCTCATAGTCAACCCCTATGAACCTGTTCCCCTGCAGGACGTTAAGAGTCTTTTTCAATGTCCACTTCAGACCGTGTCTCTTAAGATACTTTATACCCTTTAGTATCTGGTTGTCTTTCTTCTCATACATGCCTTTTCTGACCTTGTCGAGATTGAAAGCATATCTTGCCTTCTTGCTGCCGGCATTCAGAATAAGAGATATATCGGGTTTTGATGCATTCCCGAAGTCAATGATGAAACCACATTCTTTGTGGATGGATGTCTCCTTATACGCTGCGATTACGTCTCTTCTCTTGTATAGAGTGATATCAAGGTCAAGTTCTTTACCAGACGAGTCAACTATGGTGAAATCAGCAGAGTCAACATCTGCAACCCAGCCTTTAACCGTGAACTTGCCATCACTTGCAGTGATGCTGTCAATACAGTAATTTATCTCGCCCCTCAGGTCGATTATCTTTCTTGTTGACACTTCGAACGACTGATGCCTTTCACTTCCGTTGACTGTATAGATAACGAGTCTTTTATGACTCTCAAGGTTCTCCGGAAGCCTTATATATAAAAAATATTCCTCACTAATATTTTTCTGGTATACCAGATGGCGCTGCCTTACATCAAATCCTTTATATTTCTCGCACTCGAAAATCAATTTTGTACTATCTAGATATACTTCGATATTGTTCATTTCAGGATTATTTTCGGCAAACCAACCATGAATGACATATATGTCCTTATCTAATAAATGGAAACGTCCGTCTGTTACTTCAAAACTATTACTAATCATTATTTGCTCCTAACTCTACAGGAACTTATCCTGCTGTATGGTGATCCTGGGCAATCCTGCATCAATCAAAAGATTTCGGTTTGTATACGGATCTGAAAGCTTTGATGCTTTGCTCCTGGTTTGATCCATATATTCCTCCACACAACATTCAACCTGTTTTACTACTACCTTGACGAATGGATCATAAATGTTGAAAAGCCCCGAATCATAGCATTTCTCACAGATTCTGAGACTAGTTTCCAGTCTGCCCAATACCTCACTGAAACCTGAAGATTTATCAAATGTCTCTCTGGATGCTGCCATGAGTATGCTGCTTACACCCATCACATTCCTGGTTACTATCGGGGATGTGAACGGTGTTCCGAAATGTACAGTCGGGGCACCTTTGAAAAGTTCTACTACTCCTCCATTTCTGTCGATTGTCAAACCAGCACTCAAAATTACACCCTTTTCGTCTTCAATCAACGCTCCGACAAATCCCGTACCTGGCCTCAGAGCCTTTTCAGCAAGCCTTGTAATCCAGCCCTTTGTAGTTACGTTCGCACTTCCATCAACAAATATAAGGATCTCTCCTTTTGCTGCACCTGCACCAGATCGCATTCTCTCAATCCATGATGATTCAGCAGCAATGTCGACCTGCTTGATTTCTACCTTTGAACTTTTAAGAGCCTCCAGGGCTTTACTATCTATGGACAGATTCTTTGGGAGAATGACCTCGCATTCAAGTTTACCTTTAGAATCAGCTATTCCTGCTAAAAGGTCAATTGCAATTTCACATCCAGGGTTCTGATTTATGATCAACGAAACCAAGGGGTTTTCCAGAATTATCGGGTACCTGGCATCATATACATACCACTGGTCAGTCTCGTCAGCGAAAGCACCCTGCCCGAACACCCTCTTAAGATGACCATCCAGAGCCTTTAAGCCAGCAGTGTGGGCATACGGCTTCGAATCCGGATTCATGGCAGTTGATGATGGCAGTTCTCTCCATGAGTAGAGGACCCTTTGTATGTGGCATATCCTTGAAGTAAGCTCAGACATCCTGAGCGCAAGGTCATAATCCTGAGCCCCGTCGAATTCTTCTCGGAAGCCGCCGGTTTCAATGAAGAATTCCTTTCTGAAGGCGAATATGTGGCCGATGTACATCTGACTGCGAAGCAGGTCAGGTGACCAGTCAGGCTTATAGAATGGAGCTTTCCTTATTCCATCCTGGTCCGTCTTGTCTTCGTCAGAATAGATGACGTCCGGTTCGGATTCCACTATAGCAGCAGCTATGTGAAGCAAAGCGTTCCTGTGGATCAGGTCATCATTGTCCATCATGACTATATATTCGCCAGAAGCTTCTTCAACACCTCTGTTGCTGGTTCCTGATATCCCCAGGTTTTCTACGTTTCTTGCTACTTTCACCCTTGAATCTGATAGAGAGCCAAGGTATTTTGTAACTCTATTGTCTGTGGAGCAGTCATCAACGATTATCACCTCGTAATTATCATAGGTACTTGATAATACCGACCTGACAGCCTCATCGAGCCACCTTGTCTCAACATTATAGACAGGCATTACCACTGAAATGATGGGCTTCCTTGCCAATCCCTTAAGCATTGCATCAGTATCGAGGTGCTCCTCTTCATCGTATGAGTATCCTCTTGTCAATGACTCGGCAAAAAGCCTGCCCTTTGACTTGTCGAGAGCCCACTTTATGCCGTGCCTTCTGATCCCCTTTATAAGCCTCACTGCATACACGGGATCCTTTATGGCAATCTTCATCGCCTTATTTATTTTTCCTATCCCATGAATCAGTGCCGTGATGACCACATCCATTCAGTTCATTTATATTCTAGTAGGCGTTCTCCTTGACCTTCCTCTTGAAGAAAGTCATCAGGAATATCCTTGCATCGAAGATCAGGCTCCAGTTCTCGATATAGTAGATGTCGCATTCGATTCTTCTGACTATCGAGGTGTCTCCTCTCCAGCCCTGGACCTGCGCCCATCCGGTTATTCCAGGCCTTACCTGATGCTTTATCATGTATCTCGGTACCTCTTCCTTGAACTTCTCGACAAAGTAGGGCCTCTCAGGTCTCGGACCCACCAGTGACATGTCACCCTTCAGCACATTGAAGAGCTGAGGAAATTCATCGATGCTTGTTTTCCTTATGAAATTCCCTACCTTGGTCTTCCTCGGGTCATCCTTGGTGGTCCACTTGTCATGCTCTTCTTCATCCGTCTGAAGCTTCATTGACCTGAACTTGTACATGTTGAAGTTTTTTCTGTTAAGCCCCACCCTTTCCTGCACGAAAATTACAGGTCCTGGAGAATCCAGCCTTACAAGAATAGCGACAATCAAAAGCATAGGGCTTATTGCAATCAGTCCAAGTCCCGAAATCAATATGTCCAGGGCCCTCTTCGCAAATGCATACACAGGGTTGTCGAGAGGTATGTACCTGATGTTTATTATCGGAAGACCATCAACATCCTCAACAAATGGCCTTGCAGGAAGGTACCTGTAGTAGTCAGGGACTATGTACGTCTTGACTCCCGCCTTTTCGCACACCCTTATTATCTTGTCAACTACCTTATATTCATTCAGTTCAAGGGTTATGAACACTTCGTCGGCATTTTCCCTGGCTATCACTTCCTCAAGGTCAGAAAGTATCCCAAGATGCTTTGCCGGGAAATCAGTATCGACAAGTCCGGTACTGATAACTCCTATTATGTTGTATCCCCAGTGCCTGTTTGAAGCCATGGAATGAATTATCCTTCTCGATGCATCGCTATCGCCGACAAGTATGATGTGCTTGAGGTTATACCCCTTTGCTCTCATTCTCCTTAGCATCAGCCTTATGGATCCCCTCTCCGCTACCATGATCAGGTTGACGAGCACCACATGCAGCGCAAGCATCACCCTTGAATAGTGCATCTGCTTTGACAGGAAAAGGAACAGGACAAATATGAATATCCCTGTGCTGTTTGCCTTAACTATTGAATAGATCTCCTCAGAGAAAGTATTCTTCCTCTGAGGATCGTACAGCTTGAACAGATAGAGGCAAACAGCAAAGAACGGCAGGAACATAACGACCGGATTGAAATAATCCCAGAATGAAAGGACCCCTGGAAACCATATTGGCACTAACCCTGAGTGGAACCTCAGGTACCATGATGCTGCTATTGACAAGAGGATAGCCGCCATGTCCAGCACGAACTGCAGCATATTAAGTATCTTCTGGTTTTTCTTTATCACGGCCAAATCACCTCTTCAGCGAATTTATTGCAAGGTCCAGGGCCATTTTTCCCTTTATGCCGGCATACATCGCCAAAGAGACACCCTTCCCGTATTTTTCCTTATAATGCTTTTCGTAGAATATCCACATTGAGTCGTAGAACTCCCTTATGGACTCCTTTCTCCTCTTGTTGAAGCTTGCTTTCTTGTAATGCGTGATCACTGCCTCAGGATAGTATATTATGCCGTATCCGGCTTCGCCCATCCTGTAGCACCAGTCGATGTCTTCACCATACATGAAGAAATCCTCGTCAAGGAGACCCACGCTGTCTATGACCTCACGGTCCACCATCATGTATGCTCCCATGATGCACTCCACCATGCCTATCTCGTCTTCGTCGAGATATGTCAGATTATATGCTCCAAAGGTCTCGCTCCCCTTGAACAGCCTGTCGAGGTACATGTAGTGCCAGACGGAATTCGCAGGCGTGGGGAATGACCTTTTGCACGCCTTGTCCAAACTTCCATCAGGAAGAACCACCTTGGCGCCAAGAACCTTCACGCCTGTGGAATCCATATACTCTATGGATCTGTCTATTGCGCCTGATCTTGCAACCGTATCGGAATTAAGGAGCAGTACCCTGTCGCCTTTCGAGGCCCTTATACCTATGTTGTTCGCCTTTGAAAAGCCAAGGTTTTCACCAGTCTCGATGAATATGATGTCCTCTCTTTTCCTGAAAGCCTCGATGCTTCCATCTACAGAACCGTTATCCACCAGAATTATCTCATATGAATGGTTTTTGACCGTATTCACAACGGAATCCATGGCCTTTTCCGTAAGCTCCATCGTATTGTAGTTGACAATGATTATTGAAACGTCCATAGGTCCTCCGTTCTCATTTCCTGATCAGATTCCAGACTCCAGCAATCAGTTCCAGCTGGATTCCAATATGCCTTCCTGTATCCTTCAGCCTGAATGGGCCTCTCCTGACTTCTGCAAGGGTCTTTAATCCTTTGCCTACAGAACCCCAGTATTCTCTTCCAAAGCCCATCAGAGCGAATGCAGCGCCCTTAATGAGTATCCCTGATGCGATGAATGGAAAATTCAACACGAGAAACACAAGAGGCATATTCTTCCATACGAGCCATATGTTATTCCTCGGCACAAGCTTCATTTTGAATGATGACCTTCTGCCGCCAGTGGATGAGCTTCCAACGTGGTATACCACTGAATCCGGGCAGAAGTGGTTGGTATAGCCTGCAATCTTAGCTCTCCACGATATGTCCATGTCCTCAAGGTAGGCGAAGAAGGACTCGTCAAACAATCCGATCTTGTCAAATACACTCTTTCTGTATGCTGCAGCTCCTGCGCAGGAGCTGAATATCTCCCTCTCATTCGGGTAGTTTGCAGCCTTCTTCCCGTCTCCGGTCTTGTAGCCCCAGCCTAGTATGGTGTAGCCGTCCCCCGCATCATCTAACTTATCCCTGTCATCGAAGCGCATCATCCTTGACTGGACCGAAAATGCCTCTGGCTTGGACTCTATGCACTTCTTAAGCTCTCTCACGAATGACGGGTCAGCCTCTATGTCATTGTTCAGGAGGATCACGATTTCAGTTCCGGAAATCCTTATACCTGCATTCACAGCTGCTGGAAATCCAAGGTTGGCTCCATTTCTTACAACCACGAAGTCAAGTCCCAGCTCAGTTGAAAGCTTCTCGAAGAGCTCCGGGCTGCCATCCTCTGAACCGTTGTCCACGAGAATCACCCTGAAGCCTCTGTCATCCTGCGCTGCTAGCGACCTTGCAAGAAGCTCCATATGCCTGCAGCCGTTGTAATTCGGGACTACAATGTCAGCTCTCATCTCTGGCTGCTCTCTTCCGG
Organism: Clostridiaceae bacterium UBA6110; assembly: GCA_002428415.1. Taxonomy (GTDB): domain Bacteria; phylum Bacillota; class Clostridia; order Clostridiales; family Clostridiaceae; genus Youngiibacter. Next base: position 18,104 of record DIWI01000059.1, on the reverse strand, counting down.
TATCTCCCATGCCACTGGCAGCTTAACCAGCCCGTTTCCGTCAATAGTTTCCTGGTCGACCATGAATTCATACTGCCTGTCGAGGATGTCATACTGGTCAATCTGGTCGGAGCTGTGGATTTCTGCTGTGAACTGGTATCTGCCTTCAAGCAGCACATTGCTGATTATAAGCCTGAACCGGGCATTATCCGATTGGTTCTTCAATATGACATGCTGGTTGCGGGAATTGCTTCCAGACACTAGGACATCGCCCTCAGAATGGACTGCATAACCGAACACTATTTCATCGACATCAGAATTTCGTTTAAGCTCCACATTGACAGCTATGTCTTCGCCAGTATCGAACCTGTTCTTTATATTGCCATCGACATCAGAGAAGTAGATCCTGGATATCTCCACCTTCCTGTTTCCATACCTGTTGTTCATGGGGTGAGAATGTGATTCATGAAGCATCAGCTTCACCTTGCCGTTCTCGCCGACCGGCTGAGCCTCAGGTTCGTCCACAATGTTATATACAAGTCTCCTGTAAAGGTTGATCATGTCATCCGTCGAGCCTTCAACTATATGTCCGCCCTTCTTGATGAAGATTACCCTGTCGCAGATCCTGTCCACCATCCCCATGTCATGTGACACGAATACGATGGTCTTGCCCTGCCTCTTGAACGAAAGTATCTTTTCTATGCACTTCTTCTGGAAGGCTTCATCGCCTACCGCCAGGACCTCGTCGATGATCAGTATGTCCGGGTCGACATTTATCGCTACAGCGAATGCCAGTCTCATGTACATACCTGATGAGTAGTTCTTGACAGGGGATTCCATGAATTCCTCCATCTCCGCGAACGCAACTATCTCATCGTATTTTTTTGTTATGGTTGCCTTTGAGAGCCCGAGTATTGAACCATATAGGAACACGTTCTCCCTGCCTGTGAGGTCTGGCTGGAAGCCGGCACCTACCTCCAGGAGCGCTGATACCTTGCCGTTCACCAGTACGTCTCCGCTGTCGGCATATAATATCTTTGAGATCAGCTTGAGAGTGGTGCTTTTTCCAGTTCCATTTTCTCCGATTATCCCTACAGTCTCTCCCTTTTCAATCCTGAAGGATACATCTGTAAGGACCGGGTGGTATGCAACCTGCAGCCTCCATCTTCTAAGCATCGTATTGATGAAGATTTCCTTGATCGAATAGCTGAGGTTCTGGTATAGCTTGAACTTCTTGTTTACATCCTTGAATTCTATCACTGCCATATTTCCACCCCCTATATCCGCTCTGCTATGTCGCGTTCGAGCTTTGTAAACACTCCCTGCCCGACAGCAAGAGTAATGGAAGCTACAATAATCAGTGCTATCAGGAACTTCAAATCCGGAAATACATTCCTGATTGTGGTGTCCCTTATAAGCTCGACTACCAGAGTCATAGGATTAAGCATCAGGAACACCCTGTACTTTTCAGGTATCATGGAGAACGAATATATTACAGGCGTAAGGTATATCCATGCCATGAACAGGATCTCAGTAAAATGGGAGATATCCCTGTAATATACATTAAGTACAGAAAGCATGAGGCTTAAGCCTGTGGTGAACATGACAAGGAGAATCAGCACAACAGGAAGCATAAGAATGTTTATGCCAAGCGGCACTCCAAAAAGCATCATTGCAGCGAACAGCACTATCAATGTCATGAGGAAGTTGACGAAATTGCTCATGATTAAAGACAAGGGTATTATCTCCCTTGGAAAATAGACCTTCTTGATAAGCTGTGAATTGTTCACCAGTGACATCGTGCTTCCCTGCACGGACGCATTGAAGAAGTTCCAGGGCAGGAGTCCTGCCAGAAGTACCAGGCTGTAGTTCTCAATCTGTACCTTCATGATGAACCTGAATGCAAACGTATATACTGTAAGCATCAGAAGGGGATTCAGGAACGACCAGAAGAATCCCAAAGCGGAATTCTTGTATTTCAGCTTCAGCTCCTTGCTGGTAAGGTTGAACAGGAGTTCCTTATAGATAGTTATTTCTTTGATCTTCTTTAACATATGACCACCTAACAAAATTTCTGAGAAAGCCCCTTAGGGCTCAGAAAGCAGCACCATTATTTAAATAATCAGATGACCATATTTTTAATAGATAAAAATATGGTCAGGATTCCTATAGCTCTATTCTTTTTTCAGCGAGAGTTCCTGCATTCCTGTCCTTTTCCGACAGCAGTACCTCATCAATGCCTTCAAGAGGCCACTCGATTCCAATTCCCGGATCGTTCCAGAGTATGCCGCCCTCAAACTGAGGGGCATAGAGGTTCGTGCACTTGTACACGAATTCAGCAGTCTCTGAAAGGACGATGAAACCGTGGGCAAAGCCCTCAGGTACGTAAAATTGCTTCTTGTTTTCCGCAGACAGCCTTACTCCCTGCCATTTGCCGTATGTTTCAGAGCCCTTCCTGAGGTCGACAGCAACATCGAACACTTCGCCGCTGATTACCCTTACGAGTTTTCCCTGCTGCATCTCTGACTGGAAATGGAGTCCTCTAAGCACTCCTTTCCTGGATTTGCTCTGGTTGTCCTGCACGAACTGCATCGGAAGTCCGTTCTCGCTGAACTCCTGATAGTTGTAGGTTTCCATGAAGTAACCCCTGTCGTCTCCGAACAGTGTAGGTTCTATCACAAATACACCCTTTATCTCAGCTTCAGTGAACTTGAATTTACCCATAACTACCTCCCGGAATACATCCTGTCGTAATATTCCTGATATGAGCCGCTTGTTATGTGCTCCATCCAGTCCTTGTTGTCCAGGTACCACTGTATGGTAAGCTTTATGCCGTCCTCATACATGGTCTCAGGCTCCCAGCCAAGCTCTTCCCTTATCTTTGTCGGGTCGATTCCGTATCTTCTGTCATGACCCTTCCTGTCCTCAACGTACTTGATAAGGTCCTCAGTGATGGTTTCGTCCACATTTTCATTGAGGTATGCGATTATCGTCTTTACTATGTGTATGTTGGTCCTCTCGTTGTGTCCGCCTACGTTGTAGACTTCTCCGAGCCTTCCGTTCCTTGCTACAAGGTCTATCGCCTTGCAGTGATCCACAACATAAAGCCAGTCCCTGACATTAAGTCCGTCACCGTATACCGGCAGCTGCCTCTTGTTCAGGCAGTTGTTGATTATGAGAGGTATCAGCTTCTCCGGGAACTGGTATGGTCCATAGTTATTCGAGCACCTTGTTATGTTTACAGGCATTTTGAAGGTGTCGGCATATGCCTTGACCATCATGTCCGCTCCGGCCTTCGATGAGGAATATGGGCTGTGCGGGTCGATTGGAGTTGTCTCCATGAAGAATCCAGTATCTCCCAGGGATCCGTAAACCTCGTCAGTCGATACCTGAAGGAACTTTGCTCCTTCCTTCCAGACTCCATCCTTTTCCCATGCGCTCTTGGCAGCATTAAGAAGCGTCACTGTTCCCAGAACGTTTGTCGAGGCGAATACCTCAGGCTCCTTTATGCTCCTGTCCACGTGGGACTCCGCTGCAAAATTTATTACGTAGTCAAAGTCATATTCGCTGAAAAGCCTGCCTACAAGCTCCTTGTCACAGATGTCCCCCTGCACGAATACATGGTTTTTGTTGCTTTCAACACTCTTCAGGTTCTCAAGGTTCCCTGCGTATGTCAGCTTGTCGAGGTTTACGATCTTCACATCATCGTATGTACTCAGCATATGGATCACAAAATTTGAGCCTATGAAACCGGCTCCTCCGGTCACAAGGTAAGTCTTCATATATACCTCCGCTTATTGCATGATTTTCCAAAAATAATAAATTACCACAATCATTATAATATAAACTTAAGACATTGTCACAGAGGCGTCAATCTTTAATGAGCAGTTAAGAATTGTGTAATTGAATTTTAACCTTTCTTTACAAAATGGTGGTAACATAATCGGTAGATGGGATTTACAGTCCATCACCAGCAAAGGATGTGCATAACATGAACAAAGGAATCAAAGCAGCACTTATAGTTGTACTCCTCGCCCTATTTTCAGCGGGAGCGTATGGCGCGTGGTACGTCAACAACATCTACAAGAGCCTTGACGTGCAGACGATAAGTACTGAGAAGGAAGACCTTGGAATCACCGAGGAAGCTGAAGTGAAGATCAACATGTTCGAGAACTCAAAGGAAGTAATCAACATACTGCTCTTAGGCACAGACAAGAGGGAGCCTGACGAGAATTCACGTTCCGACTCCATGATGATTCTTTCAATAGATCCTGTAAATAATAATCTGAAGCTCTCATCACTAATGAGAGATACCTATGTAAAGATCAAGGGACACGGTTCTGACAAGCTTGCGCATGCTTATGCATACGGCGGTGCTCAGCTTGCTCTAAATACAGTGAACACCAACTTCGGAATGAACATTGAATATTATGCCGTCATAAACTATGGGGGCCTCATAAATGTCATAGACGCGCTTGGCGGAGTGGAGATCGACATCAAGGACTATGAGCTTGACATGGTCAATGCATACATTGGCGATGTCGCAAAGGTAGAGGACGTTCCATACAAGGAAATCGAGACAACCGGACTCCAGACACTCACAGGTGTCCAGGCCGTAGGTTACGCGAGAGTAAGATATGTAGGGGACGGTGATTTCGAAAGGACTGAAAGGCAGCGTTCCGTACTCACTTCGATGTTTAACAAGTTCAAGGAAATAGACACCAAGGACATTCCTGGTGTCGCAGCAAAGCTTGCGCCAAATGTGGAAACCAACATGTCCCTCTACAACATGGTAAGGATCGGGACAAGCGTCATAAATGCGGGAATGAAGAACATCCTTCAGGCCAGGTTCCCGACCGACGACCACGGTTACGGAAAGCTGACTACAAAGTGGTTCTATTTCTACGAGAAAGAGGAGACTATAGAAGAGCTCCACGACTTCATATACGAAAACAATATCCCTGAGAGCCAGCAGAAAGATTAATATCCCTAAATAAACAGACCGTGAAAACCCAATCTTGGGTTCTCACGGTCTTGTCATTTATTGATTGAATCACAGGGCTTCTTCACAACCCCATTCTACTGCTGTGGCAGCTCTTCCTTGAATGTCGGAATCTCAAATTCGAACCTCGGCAGGTTAGGGATCTTTGCAAACTCCCTCTGGATTATTTTTGCCTGCTTATAGTGCCAGGCAATGTCTGTGGAATACTGGTGCCAGAGTCCGTAGCCTTCAAACCTGTATCTCATGGTATACAGAGTGTTCTGCATATAAGTAACATTATTGATGTAGGATTCAGCAAGGAATTTGATACCGCCTGCTATAGCAAGGTCAGGAGTAGTCCACCCCTTGTCAAGTGCACGTTCCGATCCCCACAGGACAGCATTGCCATCATAGGCTCCTATGCCGAACATGTTGTAGACCGTGACCGGCGGGTCGACAGGTATAACCGGGCTGAAAAGATCATTGAATACAACATGCTTTTCCTTCACCAGGACACCGTTAGCAAGAACGGATGTGCCGTTTCCGGTTTCAAGCAGAGCATGTGCTATTACATAAATTGGATTGATGTTGTTTTCTTTGCATGCATCCTTGAATACCTGGGCTTTCCCACTGAGGATCCCTTTACCTGTGAGCATCTGCTCAAGGACGGCATTGTCCACCTCAATGTAGCTCAGCTTCATGAACATGTATTTTCCTATGTAGTCGTTCATGAAGTTTGCAGGGTCCATATAGTATCTGATGTCCTCAACCGTAGCCGCAACCCACTTTCCATCCACCTGCTTGATTGGAGAACCTTTGGCAAGCTCCGCTTGTGCAAAGTAGGTCAATGTCTGTGAATATGCCTTTTCAACATAGAACTCTCTGCTTGCAAGCGTGATGGTCTCGCTCTTAATCGTACCGTCCTTGCCAGTCATTACAAGCTTAATAGAGTTATTGCCCTGCGCCATGGCCTTGGTATCGAAGGTGAAACTGAAGCCGCTGGTAGAAGGATCGGCATATGCGGTATAGGTCTCCATGCCGGTTCTTGCCAGTCCGATTACAGCGTTCCCAATTTTAGTACCGTTCAGCTCCATCGAAACTTGCGACACTCCGTCGACATTAAGGGCAAAACCTTCGATGGTTGTCTTCTCTGTCCTTACAGCTGCGCCGCTCGTATGGCTGGTAACTGAAACTATCGGGCTTTCCTTGACCATTACAGTCGTATATGTGTTTTCCTTTATCGTACCATCAATACCTGCAGCACGAACTGTAACAGTATGGGTTCCGATGCTTACACCGGATTTTGGTATCGTAAATTCGAAGCCTGAATTGGCTCTGGATTCATAGCTTGTAAATACATTTTCAACATCAGGCCTTGAATACCTCGATGCAGTCCCTATCTGAACACCGTCAAGCAGGATTCCAACATCCTTAATACCTGAGTCATCAAGCGTCCAGCCTTTTATGACCATGTCCTGGTTGGAGTATGATTCATTAGGTGCTGCTTCAATCGTGAGCATCATTGGCAGGTCTGGCTTGACCACAGGAGCCTGCGGCTCTGACAGATACGCTGTTGATACGTAGCCTGTCCTTCCGCCATAGGTTACCTTGGCCCATCCGCCTGATACCGATGAAACAGGTACACTTGTGCCTTTTGGTATGGTCACAAGTATCGAATATCCGGTTCCAGGTCCTGACCTCATGTTGAGATTATATAGGGTTGTCCTATTGTCTTCAGCAGGAGACACAGGAGCAGGCGCAGGTGCCGTAGTTACGGGCTGAGTAAGATACGAGGTTGAGACATATCCTGTCTTTCCACCATAGGCCACCTTGGCCCATCCGCCTGATACAGACGATACTGTAACACTTGAACCATTCGGTATAGTCATAAGTATTGAATATCCAGTTCCAGGACCTGATCTCATATTGAGATTTGCAGTGGTCTTCCTTACATCGCCTGACGGTGATTCAGGAGCTGGTGTCGGTGCTGGTGCTGGCGCGGTTGCAGGTGCGGACAGATAGCTAGTCGAAACATATCCGGTCCTTCCACCATAAGTCACCTTCGCCCATCCGCCTGATACGGATGCCACGGATACACTCGCACCCTTGGGTATTGTAGTTATTATCGAATATCCGGTTCCTGCTCCAGACCTCATATTCAGGTTTGCAGTAGTGACTCTGGTGTCTCCAGTCTGCTCCGCTGGTGCAGGTGCAGGAGCTGGTGCAGGAACACCAGCAGTATCCGGAGAAAATGTCACATACAGTGTATTTGCTGATATGTACAGCCCGTTTTCAAGCTTGTACATGTATCTTCCATCCACCTCATGCTTCTCAACAACCTTCATTGTAGTTCCAGCTGGGTATGTCCTTGATTTTGCACTCCAGTTTGGAGAGCTGTATGCCCAAAGTGAAGCCGCCTTCACTGTAAGTGTGCCGGACTGTGTGTTTATGACAGCAGCCAAAGCTAATTCCCCGCCAGAGAGGCTGCCTACCCCGATGCTGGTCATTGTCACAGTCAGGGCTACTCCAGCCTTGACGAGTGCCATTCTTGTCTTTTTGCTTAACATCCTGTTCCTCCTCTCATGACTTGATATCCATCCTTTAAGGATTTAAAAGTCTTCTTGCGCCCATATATGTCGCAGTATAGTACTGAAGATTTGAAATTACAACCATTTTATTGGTACTCGATGCATGTATGACCTGATTGTCACCAGCATAGATGCCAACATGGTCGACATAACCATCAGATCCGAAGTAAATCAGATCACCAGGCTTCCTTTGTTCCTGAGTTACCGAAGTACCAGTCTTAGCCTGGTCCCTGGATATCCTTGGAAGTGAAATCCCGAAGTTCGCGTATACATATCTGGTGAATCCTGAACAGTCAAAGCCTGACTCAGGCGTATTCCCAGCCCAGACGTAAGGAACTCCCAGGAATTTCTTTGCATACTCGACAATATCTTCGCCTGTTGCCGGCGCTTCACTTGCAACAAGGTACGCGGTGGCTACATATCCTGTGCTTCCGCTGTAAGTAACCTTAGCCCATGTCCCTGAAATCCCTTCAACATTCAGCAATGTTCCTGAAGGTATGACTTTGATTATGGGGAATGACGTTCCTTCACCTGACCTCAGGTTAAGATTGGCAGTCGTAGACCTCCAGTCATCAGTTGCAGGAGCTTCAGGCACTTCAGTGACAGGATCAGTGACTGGCTCCGGTGTGGGTTCCGGCGCAGGTGCCGGTTCTGGTGCGGGGACAGCCGCTATCGGCTGGGTAAGGTATTGCGCTGCAACATACCCGGTCTTCCCCGAATATGTTACCTTCACCCATCCATTCGATTCAGCTTCAGCAGTTACGCTCGAGTCCTTTGGAATTGTGACTATTATACCATATGAAGTTCCTGGTCCCGTCCTCATGTTAAGGTTAACTGTCGTCTTCCTCTCAACTGTTGAAATCTCTGGCGCAGGAACTGGTGCTGGCTCTGGTGTGGGTTCCGGCTGCGGTATCGGTTCCGGAACCGGAGCTGGTGCAGGTGCTGCCTCAGCCATAGTCAGATATGCTGTCGAAACATAGCCTGACTTGCCGCTATATGAGACCTTGGCCCATCCTTCAGACACTGACTCCACCTTTACGTTTGAGTCTTTTGGAATAGTAGTTATGATTGCGAATGTAGTTCCGGGACCTGTCCTCATGTTCAGATTCGCAGTGGTCTTCCCTGTCTCCGCGGTAACTGGTGCAGGAGCCTCAGGAACAGGCTGTACCACAGGTGCAGTCTGCGTTTTGGGCATGAAAGTGACATAGGCTTCATTTGCGGTTATATAAATTCCGGTGCTAAGCCTGTACATGTATCTTCCCTCAACGCTATGCTTCTCAGTTACTTCAAACACAGTTCCTGATGGGTATGTCCTGGTCTTAGCATTCCAATCAGGGGCGCTGTACGTCCATATGGAAGCTGCCTTGACCGTCAGTGTACCTGCATTTGTATTTACGACGTCAGCATATGTCCTGATGCTGTATGCTCCGAACGAACCGAATGAAATGGTTAGAGCGACTCCCGCCTTGATAAGTGCCATTCTGGTTTTTCTGCTTAACATGCCCTTCCTCCTCTCTGATTGCATGAGACAACAATATGTATTGCTACTGTCTCTCGAAATATGCCTTGATCTGCTGTGCAAGTCCGAAAGCGACTGCCTTCTGAAGCACAGGGTCAGATATCTTCAATAAATCCTCAGTGTTTGACATGTATCCTATCTCAGCAAGCACAGACCTCATCTCAGACTGCCTGAGCACTGCCAGCGTATGTCCTGAAATATCTATGTCGTAACCGTTCCTTCTATCTCTGAAGCCTGCTGCCAGGAGGGTCTTCTTGAGATACCCCGATACATCAATGCTTTCGGCTATTGCAGAGTCAGATATGGATACGGTCTTCTGTGACGGGTATATCAGGAACGCACCTGATGAAGTCGGTGATGAGTTGTAGTCGTGATGTATTGAAAAGAACAGGTCACCGTCCGCATCATTGGCTATCTTCGCCCTTACCGACAAATCTACCAACACATCGTCTGGCCTGGTCAGAATTGTCCTGTATCCAAGAGCCCTCACTTCTTCATCCAGTGCTTTGGCGAACTGAAGCACATATGTCTTCTCTGATACTTTTATCCCGTTCAGATAACCTGACGCTCCAGGATCGGTTCCGCCATGCCCTGCATCGATTATGATCAGGGGGATCTTGTCAACCGAAACAGAGCGTGTCAGTGTCTTTGTCCTTCCATCGTTGAAGGTAATGTTAACTGTCACAGTATTTGCACCCGGGAACAGGTTGTTCCTTCTGATAGTATATTCAAATCCGCTCTTTGCAGAATTATAGAAGCCCGGATACTGCGATTCTATTTCCGGTCTCGCAATGCCTATTGCTGCTGTGCCGGTTGCCTTACCGTTCAAAAGAACCTTAACTGACTTTACTCCAGTGTCATCAAGAGCATAGCCCTTCACAAGTATGTCCTCATTGCCAATTTCTGCTGCAGCTGGAGATTCAAGTGCAACAACAGACTCCACGAAAGGTTTGCTGAAATTGAAGCTGCCTGCAGCCTGAGCTGAAGTTCCGTCATTTCCTGTGGTTTTTACGGTTATTGTATTCACACCTCTGGCGAACCTTGTCTTGGAGAGTGTAAGGCTGTAACCGCTTGTCTGAGCATTCAGATAGAACGGGTATCTTGATGCGACATCCCCTCTATCGAGGCCTGTCTGTGCCATCCCGATTGATACTCCATTAACAAATATCTCCGCTGATTTTACACCTGCGTTATTCAGCACATATCCTGAAACCTCAACATCACCGTATGGTGCAGTTCCAACTGGCTTTTCGATGACAGCCATAGGCATTGCATCGACCTCAGTGAACTGGAATGACTTTTCAATGCTGGTTCCGTCAGCCGACAGCGCTTTGATTCCAATCGTGTGGGAACCAGCAGAAATGCTGTCTTTTCCAAGAGTGAATGTGTATCCCGGTTCAGTGGTAGCTGTATATGCCGGATATGCTGCGAGAACGTCAGGTCTTGCTTCTTTGACTGCTGCTCCCAAATCCGTTCCATCAAGAATTATCCTTACCTCTGTAATTCCCTTGTCTGACAAAGCCCATCCGCGGATTGCAATGTCCTCGTTGCTGTAGACTTCCCTGAAGGTCGAATCCACTGCAATTTTCGACGGAAGAACCTCAGGTATTGGCGCTGTTGTTTGCACAAGATAGGCTGTTGAAACATAGCCTGTCTTACCGCTGTAGCTTACCTTTGCCCAGGTACCTGAAATTGCCTCTACCCTCAGCTTGGTACCTGAAGGGATGGTAAGGATTATCGCGAAACTGGTTCCGGCTCCTGACCTCATATTGAGGTTTGCCGTCGTTGCTCTCCAGTCCTCAGCAACCGGAGCAGGCTCTGGTGCCGGTTCAGGCACTGGGGTCGGCTCAGGTACCGGTACAGGTACTGGTGCTGGCTCAGGAACTGGTGCCGGGGCTGCTGGCGCTGATGCGGACACCAGGTAGGCTGTTGAAACATAGCCAGTCCTTCCGCTGTAGCTTACCTTTGCCCAGGTACCTGAAACAGCTTCTACCTTCAGCACTGAACTCTTTGGTATGGTCATCAGGATTGTATAGCTCGTTCCGGCTCCTGACCTCATGTTCAGGTTCGCAGTAGTAGATCTCCAGTCCTCTGCAACCGGAGCAGGTACAGGTGTTGGCGCCGGCTCCGGAACCGGAACTGGTGCCGGGGCTGCTGGCGCTGATGCGGATACCAGGTAGGCGGTTGATACATAGCCTGTCCTGCCACTGTAGCTTACCTTTGCCCAGGTACCTGCGATTGATTCAATCCTGAGTGAAGTCCCTTTAGGGATGGTAAGCAGAATGGAATAGCCTGTTCCAGCTCCTGACCTCATATTCAGGTTTACTGTCGTTGCTCTCCAGTCTTCTGCAGATGGCGCTGGAGCCACTGGCGCAGGCGCCGGTGCTGGCGCTGATGAAGACGCAAGATATGCTGTTGATACATAGCCTGTCCTTCCGCTGTAGCTTACTCTGGCCCAAGTACCTGAGATTGATTCGATCCTGAGTGAAGTCCCTTTGGGGATGGTGGCAAGGATTGAGTATCCTGTACCAGGTCCCGACCTCATGTTGAGGTTTGCGGTCGTTGTCCTGTAGTCTTCTGTCGAAGGTGTTGATACTACCGGGGCGCTCTGTGCCAGATTAGGTGCGAACGACACATAGCTGGTGTTTGCTGTAATGAACAGCCCGTTATCCAGCTTGTACATGTATCGGCCATCGACAATATGCTTTTCAGTCACATTAAGAACTGTCCCCTGGCTGTATGTCCTTGACTTTGCCGTCCAGCTTGCGCTTGAATATGCCCATACTGACGACGCCTTTACTGTAAGCTTTCCTGTGACCGTATCCACTACGGCAGCCTGTACTGTATATGTATCTATTATTTCAACTGGAAGTCCAGCCGGCAGGAATGTGAGTGACAAAGCCACTCCAGTCTTGATCAGCAGGTTCCTTGTTTTTTTACTTAACATTCAATATCCTCACTAATTCCGTATGATGTAATAATTGTATAATACTATGGTATTATTTAATGTTATGTAAAGTCAATGAATTTTAACAAAATACCAACAATTCACAATTTAATCATTGAATTACCAATGTAATCAGTTTCTTTTGTGCATCAGTTTTAATATTACTCAAAGATGGTTCTTTCGCTTCCATTCCGAAAGAGGAAGCCAATGTTCTGGCAAGAGTGATTTGAATGAGTTCCAGGAATATCTCAGGTCCATCAGTAGAATAGTACCCTTATCCTCTTCAGTCCTTATTACCCTGCCACCAGCCTGAAGCACCCGGTTCATGCCAGGATATATGTAAGCATATTCGTAGCCGAGCCCTTCTTTTTCAAAATAATCCCTGATGAGGTCTCTCTCAAAGGAAACCTGTGGGTATCCTACACCTACTACTGAGGCCCCAATAAGCGCTTCTCCCTTAAGGTCAATTCCCTCTGCAAATACGCCGCCAAGCACCATGAAGGCTGTGTAGGATTTCTCCCTGCTGCTTCTGAAACTGGCCATGACTATTTCCCTTTCTGCATCCTCCATTGAAGGAGTCTGAAGAAAGGTATCGATTTGAGTCCCATACTTCTCACAGAATACCTTATAGACATTGTTCATGTACTTATATGAAGGAAAGAATGCCATATAGTTTCCCTTCTTCATCATTGCCATGGCATGGATATTGTCAGCTATGCCTTCAAAGCTGTTCTCCCTGGCACTGAATCTTGTGTCTATCCGCCTGTCCAGGAATACCTCGAGATTTTCCTTCGGAAAAGGAGACTTAAGTGCCATCCTGTAATCTCCCTCTTCACCTCCAAGAACATCCATATAGTATTTCATGGGTGTGAGGGTAGCGGAAAATATTATGGATGCTCTGGCCCGTTTAAAGATTTCAACGAGTATTTCGCCTGGATCCATACAGAATATCCTGAACCTGACATCTCTCGGATCAGATTCAGTATAGGCAATATAGCCTTCCCTAAACATTGCTCCGGCTGCTACAAAATTGTGTGCCTTGAAAAACAGGTCCAGTATCTTTTCCTTCTCTTCGAATTCTTCCGGATGATCCTTCTGGAATCCCTCGAAGGCCGTTATGAACTTCTCCGCATGCTGCAAAAGCTCTTCAGGCACTGCATCTGAGGTCCTTCTCCCGCCTATGATCTCAAGCTCCTTGCGCTCGGCTATGAATATCTTATTCATTTCATTGATAGCTTTTTCAAGCTTCTTCGACTTTCCTTTCGCAGCCTTCTTTGCTTCCATGACTTCTGATTTTAGAATTGTCGAACTGTACATCTCCCTTGACCTGTCTACCAGGTTATGTGCTTCATCAACGAGGAACATGTACTTTTCCCTGATGTCCACGAAGAACCTCCTGAGGTAAACCCTGGGGTCAAAGACGTAGTTATAGTCGCAGATGATGAGATCTGAGAAGAGTGACATGTCAAGTGACATCTCGAATGGGCATACCATATGTTTTATGGCGTATTCTTCGAGCTTCTCCCTTGTGAAGGTCTCCTCATTCTGAAGCATCTCAAGCAGGCAACTGTTTATCCTGTCCAGATGTCCTTTGGCAAAGGGACATTTTTCAGGTTCACATTCAACAGTCTCGTTGAGGCACGCCTTTTCTTTTCCTGTGAGGGTGAGCGTCCTTATGCGTGTCCCCTTTGTTTTCATGACCTCCACGGTCTCTTCGGCTACTGTCTTGCCTGTCCCCTTTGAGGTTAGATAGAAAATCCTGTCCAGATGTCCTTCCCCAAGTGCCTTGAGCGAAGGGAAAAGTGTAGATACGGTCTTTCCTGTTCCAGTTGGTGCCTGGGCAAAAAGCTTCCTGCTTTCCTTAATGGTTCCATAGACGGCGACAGCAAGCTCTCGCTGCCCCTCGCGGTAACGCTCGAAAGGAAACTCAAGAGCCTTAAGGGATACATCCCTAAGCTCCTGCCATCTGAGCCTTTCCCTGATGAATCTCATATAGCCCGTAATGACCTCTTCCACAAATGACCTCAGTTCCTCAATTGTGCAGGACCTGTCGAAGGTCTTGTGGCTATTGTCATCCAGATTGCAGTAGGTAAGCTTCAGTTCAATGCCTTCTCCCTGCTTATCCTCTAGATACATGAAGCCATAGAACATGACCTGTGCCCAGTGCATAAGGCTCCCATCCTCGATATCCTCAAGAGGAACATAAGTGGATTTTATCTCCTCTATATACCTGTCGTGAACCAGACCATCAGCCCTGCCATCAACTGTAAAAAGGCATCCGTCGATTTCCCTTGTATGCTTCAGATAATATTCCTTGATATATGAACCGTCCTCATCAAGCCTCATCTTCTGATGTGCTGTATGGGCTCTTGTTCCCTCTTCCAGCCTTGCCGGACTTGAAGCTGCGGATTTGGAGGATATGTCTCCATGCCTCAGGACAAACTCGATCAAATTTCTAACAGATATCTTAACCTCAGTCATGGTACACCTCGAATGCAGTACTTCTTTTATTATAGACGAAAGTGACCTCTTAATGGCAATGATGAAAAAAGTTTCAAAATCCTGAATATGGTATAAGGATTTCAAATTATTCACCGTTTCAGATATGGTCACTGCCATGCTATAATTTTCTTAAAAAGCGGAGGTTATCATGAAAATCAACATAGATGAGAACACCATCGCTGAGATGAAGAAACGGCTTAGGAATGAGCGCAGCGTCTTCAGGATAGAGATGTCTGGATTTGGCTGAGATCTCCCGAGTATCGAAATAGTTCAGGGTGAACTATCTTATAATGACGAGGTCTACGAGCAGGACGGTATAAAAATAGTTACTGACAAGGAATTTGCGTTCCTTTTCCAAAATATCAGGATCAAACACATCAAGTCATTTTTCGGTTCAAGATTTGCAATTACAAGGTAATAATCTTAAGCCTCATTCCGATTCTGATATTTTTTCCTGTATTACTGACTCGGAACATAGATCATAGACTGCACCTTAATTATGAAGCCGCACACTTACAGGGTGACATTATCAAAGACCATTAAGACGTGAATAATCCGCCCCTTCATTTATCCTTTCCACTATGATATAATCTTTTAAAACAAAAGAAAGGAGGATATCATGCAGATTCATATAGATGAAAATACTATCGAAGAGATGAAGAAACAGCTCAAGAAAGAAGGAAATATATACAGAATAGCCATGATGGGCTTTGGCTGAGGCGGCCCGAGTTTCGAAATAGTTCAGGGTGAACTATCTAATGAGGACGAGGTATTCGAACAGGACGGAATTAAAATCGCAGCTGATGGAGACATGGCTTTCTTTTTCCAGAATGTACGGATCAAGTACATCAAGACATTTTTTGGAGGCCGATTCGTTCTAATGAGCGAAAGAGGGCGAGACCTGTCTGCATCGGACTGCTGATATAAACTGGGACCGGAATTTTTCCGGTCCTTTTGCATAAAAAAAAGAAAGCCCCTGATAAGGAGCTTCAAAGGAGAGAGCATAAACAATTATGCTGCAAAATAATGTTGATAAAGGGGATTCTTCATATTTCCAATTTATCAGACAGAAGTTACCATTGTGTGTCCCTCATGGAAATTTTGTAAGAATATTGGAATCACTTCAGGTTCTGGTCCAGTATGGTTGACAGATTGTTGATACTTACAGTCAGGCTCTCCATCTTACCCTCGATCCTTGTCAGGAGATAGATTGCAACGACCATAGGGAAACCTATGTCTGATACCGCACTTATGAGAACATCCATTTTATCACCCCTGTGATAAATATGCCGGTTTCCTCCGAAATGCTACTCTTTGGCATCAAGAATCAGGCTTTTCACGCTGGTCTTTATGAAGCTGGCTTCAGAAATGAGCGCCATCACCGCTATGAATGTCCTTATCCTGTCCCTGTCAGACTCCTTCAGGTTCAGCGTGCTGATTATGCTCTCAAGCTTTGTGCTGCTGAAAATGCCCTTGCTCATGTCAAAGATATCCTTATTCCTCTGTATGTTGTAGAAAATCTCATATGCAGTATCAAATGAAATTATGTCATCTGATCTATCATTGATGTTGTTGAACGCAAGTCTGAACACTTTTCGGATTTCTTCCATAGTAAGTACAGGCCTCATGTAGCTAATGAAGAAAAGCTCGATTAGGTGTATCCTCGTGTATCCCTTCTTTTTCCCATCCACAGGCTTTGTTATTATCTCGTTCTTGATGTAGTTCTGTATGATGTTCACAGTGTATCTCTCATCCTTGAACACAGTCTCCAGGAATTCAATAACCTGGGACAGGAACAGATCATACTTCGGAAAATCCTCAAGTGGTATAAGCGTGGTCCTGGCAAGGTTCTTAACGTTAAGATTAAGGTCTCCAAGATTTACGGATTTCTCCAATTCATTCAATAGCGTCCACCCTCTCTAACAAATCATACTGTATTATACGTTTTATTTTACCATATAATCCATATTTTAAATATCCAAACTTTCCCTATAGACCTCTTTTTTCGGTATGTCCCTTTCTTTTGCAACGATCGCTATAGCATCTTTCTTGGCAATTCCTGAATCAATTACCTTCATCAGATGCTCTTTGATTGACATGTCGCTGAAGGCCTGTGCTTTTTCGTCAATCAATTCCTGCCTTGTCCTTCCGGATATACAGATTACGAATTCACCTCTTGGCTCCTTGTCTTTGAATGCTTCTACAAGTTCGCTTATCCTTCCTCTGATATGCTCTTCGTGAAGCTTGGTGATTTCCCTTGAGGCACATGCCTCTCTGTCTCCCAGGACTTCGAGCATCGCATCCAGCGTATCCCTCAGCCTGTGCGGAGCCTCATATATTATGATCGTCTCTGTCCTGTCCCTGTATTCGGTCAGAACATCGCGCTTCTCCTTCCTTGACTTGCCAATGAATCCCAGGAAGGTATGCCTTCCAGTATAAAGGCCTGATGAGACAAGGGCAGTCACAGCTGCGGAAGGTCCTGGAAGCACCTCGAATTCGACACCTTCTCTTATTGCAGCCTTGATTACCACCTCACCAGGATCTGATATTCCAGGCATTCCGGCGTCAGTTACCAGAGCTATGGTTTCTCCGTTCCTGACCCTTTCAAGTATGAAGTCGCCATTTTTTACTTCATTGTGCTCCCGGTAGCCAATCAACGGTTTCCTGATATCATACCTCGATAACAGCTTTGAGGTGACCCTTGTATCCTCGCATGCAATGGCATCGCAGGTTTTCAGCACCTCAAGCGCCCTTAAGGTCATGTCACTCAAATTGCCTATTGGGGTCGGTACTATATAAAGCTTTGTCATCTTCGATCATCTCCATAGATTTCTCTTATCTGGTCAGAATAACCGCCATTCTCAGAATAAACATATATTGGCTCTACCCATTTAAGGAATTCACCACCGTATTTCTGGCCTTCTACAAGGACAATATTCGGCGCCTTGCCAAAGGCCGGGTGCACTGTCTGTATTCTCTTAGGTTCAATTTTGTGTTTCCTCATAAGCTCAAGTATATCTGCAATCCGTTCCGGCCTGTGAACCATGAATAGCCTTCCTCCATCCTTAAGCAGGATTTTTGATGCCAGTATGACGTCTTCAAGCTCCAATGCAACCTCATGCCTGGCTATCGCAAGGGAATCTTCGGGATTTCTGATTCCAGAATGACTTTTTTTGTAAGGTGGATTCACCGTGACAGCGTCGAACAATCCGAGACCCTTCAGCAGCTTATGGTCCTTAAGGTCGCCTTCTATTATCGAAATCCTTTCCTCGAGGCTGTTGATTTCTACCGTGCGCTTGGCCATCGACACAAAATCCTTCTGGATTTCAAGTCCGAAAATTTCAGAGGCTTCCGTCTTCCCTGCAAGGAGTACAGGTATGATTCCTGTTCCCGTGCACAAGTCCATTACCCTCGAGCCTCTCCTGATGCTCGAGAAATGCGATAACAGCACAGCATCCACACCGAATCTGAATCCCTTTTTCTTCTGTATTATAACTAAGCCCTTAAGCTGCAGATCCTCAAGGCTCTCATCCTCTTGTATCAGTATCTTGTTATCCACAAAAAGTCGAGTAGACAGCTCGACGCTCA
>DIWI01000002.1 GCA_002428415.1 Clostridiaceae bacterium UBA6110 | reverse complement strand
CTTGAGGACAGGACGAAGGAATTCACAGCATCCCTTCCAGCCGGACTCTCGAAGGAGGGGAAGGAATTCAGGGTGGAACTCGAGAGGGCAAAGCTTCAAAAGGGCTTCTATAAGGACTATACAACCCTTACCTATGATGCGAAGCTCAAATTTGATGAAAGCAATGTCATCCTAAGGCTCATGCCTGAAATCATTGAGACATCGGAAAGACTTGAAAATGAACTTTCTGAGGCCATAAAGCTGAAAGGAACATTCAGCAGCGATGAAGAGAACAAGGCGAAGCTTGACATAGACGACTATGTGACTGAGCAGAAGAAGGCTATGGAGATCGCCCGGAAGAGGCTTTCGGACAAGAAGGCCAATGGACTTATCTCATCCAAGGCCCTGAAGAACGGCGTACAGGAATTGAAGAAGGAATACAGGAACAATGTCAGGGTGAAGTCCTATGATTCTCCTGAAAGGAAGAATTCGGAATTCATTAAGAGCAAGCGGTTCGAGCTCAAGGATTACCTGAAGGTCAGAAGAAGGGTCGTAAATGCTGACATTGCGGATGCAAGAAGAAACAATCCAATTGAAATAGAGAGGACAAGACCTATGTTCTCGTACCTGTCCATTCCGGTACCGGGACTCGGTCAGCTTATGAACGGGCAGATTGTAAAGGCAGCACTGTTCTTCCTTGCGACATTGTTCACTTATATTATCGCGATACCCTATTCCCTGGGTTTTGGAAACTATCAGGGCAATGGAATCGCAGGACTCATAACTTTGGCTGAAGGTGCCAGGAGGATAGACAAGTCGCTGATATTCATGATTGAAGGCATAATTGCGATCTTCCTTCTGATATTTGCGGTTGTACTAATCATCCTGTCCTTCCGTGACGCCATGGGCGTTGAGAAGGGAATGATAAAGGGTATCAGGCCCGGAAACTGGTTCGAGACAAGGACCAAGCTCGGTGAGGAAGGATTCCCGTATATGGTTTCGCTTCCTGCGCTGCTGGTAATCGTATTCATAGTGCTTGTACCAATTTCTACAGCGATCCTCCTTTCCTTCACCGGAATGGATCCGCAGAACCAGTCCAAGTTCCCATGGGTGGGGATCCAGAACTATGCGCTGATCGCCGGAGGAAAGGGACTTGCAGGAAAGGTGTTCTACAGCATATTCGGATGGACCGTGCTATGGACGCTCCTTTCCACGACTCTCGCCATTTTCCTCGGATTTGCGCTGGCTCTGATTGCCAACAATGAAAGGATAAAGGGAAAGGCGTTCTTCAGGATAGTGTACCTTCTTCCCTGGGCAGTACCGGCGTTCATCACGATAATGTTCTTCAGCATAATGTTCTCGCCTAACGGAATACTGACTGATGTCATAGAATTCGTTGTGGGCTCGAGGCTCGAGGTAAAGAACAATGCCATACTTACGAGGTCAGTCCTGATATTCATGCAGGGATGGCTGGGAAGCTCATATATCTTCCTGCTTTCTACCGGAGTGCTTCAGGCGATACCTGAGGACCTGTATGAGGCTGCACAGATAGACGGGGCAAGCGCATGGCAGAAGACGATGAAGATAACAGTTCCTCTGGTCCTTTTCCAGACAGCACCGCTGCTGGTAGGCCAGTATACGTTCAACTTCAACAACTTCTCCATAATCTACCTCTTCAACGGAGGCGGACCGTTCAATCCTTCCGTTTACGGAAACCTTGCAGGGTCCACTGACATACTTATCTCATATATATACAAGCTGACAATGGATAACCAGTACCAGTCGATAGGCGCGGCTATCACGATAGTCATATCCCTGGGACTCATGGTGTTCACATTCTTCGGCTACAGGAATTCTAAGGCATTCAAGGAGGAGAGGCTATAATGGCAAAGAAGAAAAAGGAACTTTACCTTTCAGACCGTCAGCCTCTGAACCTTGGCGGAATGGTAATGCTTGTGCTGAGCTATGCGATACTCATCTTCTGGGCATTCGCCATTCTCTGGCCTCTGTCGCAGATGGTGATATCCGCATTCAACGGCAAGCAGTACGACTATCTCATTTCAAACAGCGTATTTGAGTTTTCGACAATACATTTCAAATACCTTTTCGAAGAGACGCTTTATCTGACCTGGGTAAGGAATACTATAATCATCGCAATAACTACAGCTGTGCTTACAATACTTATCGTATCCTTCACGGGCTATGCTTATTCCAGGTTCAGGTTCAAGGGAAGGAAGCCATCTCTGATGGCGATCATGCTCATTCAGACCATACCTTCCTTTGCCGGAATAACAGCATACTACACAATGTACTCCATACTTAATTCCATTAACCCCATATTTACAAGGCAGCTTATGCTGATAATGATCTACGTGGGCGGAGGAATAGCATCAAACACATTCATTCTCAAGGGCTATATCGATTCCATCTCCACAGAGCTGGATGACGCGGCAAAGATTGACGGATGCTCCAACATGCAGGTCTACAGGCTTATAATCATGCCGATTGTAAGACCGATGCTTGCGATAATCGCCCTGTGGTCGTTCATAGGACCATTCATGGACTACCTGCTTCCAAGCGTTCTCCTTACAAGCCCCGAGTCATATACTCTGGCAGCAGGGCTGTTTACGCTTATAAACAACAGGGAGACGCTTAATCAGCCGGCATTTGCGGCTGGAGGGCTTCTCACGGCAATCCCGATAGTCATACTGTTCGCGGCGCTGCAGAAGCAGCTCGTATCGGGTCTTGCCAAGGGCTCGGTCAAGGGCTAGGAGATATGAATGAGGAGGAATCTTAGATGAAAGTTACGTTAAACGACATAGGAAAGAAATACGAGGGCAGAGAGGAATTCACCCTCAGAAACATAAACCTTGAGATAGAGGATAAGGATTTCTGCGTAATCCTCGGTCCTTCAGGCTGCGGCAAGACAACACTCCTGAGGATGATTGCAGGACTCAACTCCATTACCGAGGGCGACCTTATTTTCGGAGAGAAGAGGATGAACAAGGTGCCTTCCAAGGACAGGGACATAGCCATGGTCTTCCAGTCCTATGCCCTTTACCCCCATATGACTGTCTATGACAACATGGCATTTTCACTCAACATGAGAAGGGAAAGGAAGAGCGTCATAGACGAGAGAGTCAGGGAGGCTGCTGAGCTGCTTCAGATAACAAGCTACCTTCAGTCGAAGCCATCGGACATATCAGGAGGTCAAAGGCAGAGGGTTGCCCTGGGCCGTGCCATGGTAAGGAAACCCAAGGTATTCCTCATGGATGAGCCGCTTTCAAACCTTGACGCAAAGCTCAGGGAGCACATGAGGGTGGAGCTGGTAAGGCTTCACAAGGCCCTCGGTACCACATCCATATATGTAACCCACGACCAGACAGAAGCCATGACAATGGCAACCAAGATAGTCCTCATGAACGAGGGCAAGATACAGCAGGACGGTAAGCCTGAGGAGTTCTACAACACTCCGGCCAACCTTTTTGTTGCAAGGTTCATCGGATCACCTACTATGAACATATTCGAGGGCAAGATAGAGAACGGAAGGTTCGTATCCAATGATTCATACATCAAGGCTGAGCCGAAGCCTGAGGACAAGGTGAAGGTTTCAGAATACGAGGGAAAGAGGGTCTCTCTTGGCATAAGGGCTGAAAGGTTCAAGAGGGTCGAGCACGAGCCTTTGGGAGATACATTCGAGTGCGAGCTGGATGTCATGGAAATGCTCGGCAAGGAAAAGATACTCTTCACCAAGCTTCCAAACGGGCAGGACATAACCATATCAGTTCCCGGGTACCTTGATTATGTGCCTGGCAACAAGTACACATTCGGATTTGACCTGGACGCACTGCATTTCTTTGATGCTGAAACCGGCCTCAGGATAAACTGATGCTTGGATTATTGGTGCATTCGGGTTAATATATCAGAGTGCGAAATAAACTTTAAAGGGGGTAAGGGGCTTGAAGAACGTCGGAAAAGTGACGGTAAATGATGTGGCAGAATTGGCTGGAGTATCTCCATCGACAGTTTCAAGAGTCATATCCAACAACCCCAAGATTAGCCAGGAAACAAGGGAAAAGGTACAGAAATGCATGGAGGAGCTGGGATATTATCCCAATGCTATAGCTCGTTCCCTTGCAAGAAGCATGACAGGGACCATAGGTGTAATAATGCCTACGAGGAAAGAGGACCTGTTCCTCAATCCATTCTTCCCTGAAGCGCTCCGGGGCATCGTAAAGGGTGCTTCTATGGAGGGCTATGACCTGCTGCTTTCGACCAATACCGAAAAGAGCGGTGAGCTTGCTATAATCAAGAACTTCATCAGAGGTTCGAAGGTGGACGGGATAATACTCATGTCCAGCAAGGTCAGCGACGAGTGTGTGGATTACCTTAGGAGCGTGGATTTTCCATTCGCTCTCATCGGTTCAACCTTCAGGTTCGACGAGAAGATAAACCACGTGGACAACGACAACTACATGGCTGCCTATGAGCTTACAAGGTACCTTTCCATGATAGGCAGAAAAAGGATCGCCATGATCGGCGGAGATGAGAAGCTTACTGTAACCCAGAAAAGGATCGAGGGCTACAGGAAGGCGCTTACAGAGAGCAACCTGCCGTTTGAGGACAAACTGCTTTTCACAGGCAAGTTCGATGAGGAGACAGGCTACCGGTATGGGGCTGAAATCGCAAAGATGGTGCCAAGACCGGATGCGCTGATCGTAACCGATGACCTTATCGCCTTTGGAGCAGTGAAGGTATTCAGGCTCATGAACATATCGATTCCGGAGGACATGGCTGTCGCAAGCTTCAACAACAGTGTGCTGTCAAGGTATTCGGATACTCCGCTGACCTCTGTTGACATAAACGCAACTGCGTTAGGCGAAGGTTCGGTGAAGGTCCTGGTTGAGGCTATCAAGGGAGTCAGGGGCAAGAAGATCATTATCCCCTACACCATATACAAGAGACAATCAACCGAAGGAAAAGCTCCTTAAAAGGAACGAATAGCATTGAAGGGGCAGCGGTACCGCTGCCCCTTTGAGATATCAGGGAGGAAATTTTGAATAGACACGCGATACTGCATATTCCAGACACACCATACGCGTATCCTTCAGGAAAGGATTCGCTGACCTTAAGACTCCGCGCCGCAAAAGGCGACAAGGCTGAGGTGACAGTAAAATACAAGGACAGATATGACTGGACGGGAACATTCAGGGAACAGGGAATGGAGCACTTCGCCTCAGACAGCCTGTTCGAGTGGTTTGAATGTAAGGTCAGCCTTCCAAGGAACAGATACAGGTATTATTTCGAGATCAAAGACAAAAAGGGAGCAAAGCTCTGGCTCGATGAGAGGGGGCTTAAGGATGATGAGGAGAATATGGACTCTGCTGCTTTCCAGTATGCTTACATAGGAGAGTCTGATGTCTACAGGGAAAGCGACTGGCTTCAGGAGTCTGTGGTTTACCAGGTTTTTCCGGACAGGTTCGAGAACGGTGATAAGGAAAATGACCCTGAAGGTACTCTTAAGTGGGGCATGAAGCCTACTTCAAGGGGCATGTTCGGCGGAGACCTGAAGGGTATCATAAATCGGCTTGACCATATCAGGGAGCTTGGAGCCGACCTTTTATACATGACACCGATATTTTCTTCGTCTTCCAACCACAAATACAATACAAGGGATTACTACTCTGTGGACAAGAGCTTCGGAAGCATGGAGGATGTCAGGGAGCTTGTTGAAAAGTGCCACAGCCTTGGTATAAGGATAATTTTCGATGCCGTCTTCAACCATTCAGGAAGCGACTTCTTCGCATTCCTTGATATCCTGGATAACCAAAGCAATTCAAGGTATGCTGACTGGTATCATCTGGACGGTTTTCCTGTCAAAACAGTAAAACCAAACTACTATACCTTCGCTGAAAGCATACCCTCCATGCCAAAGTTCAACATATCGAATCAGGAGGTAAGGGAATATCTTATCGAAGTCGGAAAGTTCTGGGTGAGGGAGATGGGCATAGACGGCTGGAGGCTTGATGTCTGCGACGAGGTTGACCACAGCTTCTGGAAGGAATTCAGGAAGGCAGTGAAGTCGGTGAATCCTCGCGCTGTCATAATCGGGGAGATCATGCACGAAGCATCATCATTCCTCAAGGGCGACGAGCTTGATTCAATAATGAACTATCCCTTCAAGGGAGCCTGCGTTGACTTCTTTGCCAAGAGGTCTATTGACGCTGAGAGGTTCTCTGGGATTCTCGCTTCATCCAGGGCAATGTATATGGACCAGATTAACAGGCAGATGTGGAACCTCCTTGGCAGCCACGATACGCAGAGGTTCCTGACTGAAGCTGGTGAAGATAAAGGCAGGCTGAGGCTTGCTGCCGCATTCCAGTTCCTGTATATCGGAGTACCGTACATATACTACGGTGATGAGATCGGAATGGCTGGAGGCAAGGACCCTTTATGCCGCGGCTGCATGGTTTGGGACAAGGACAGACAGGATAAGGACCTTTTGATGTTCTTCAGACGGCTCATAGCCATCAGGAAGGAAAATCCGGAACTCATAAAGGGTGACCTGAGGATGGAGTATGCAAAAGGGCAAATTGCAGCCTTCTCAAGGATATATGGCAATGACAGGATACTTGCTGTATTCAATAACAGTGAACAACAAAAGAAACTGAGGAAGGGGATACCTTCAAGGGCGATCGACCTTTTTACAGGAAATATAATGGAGCTTAATGGAAGAGTTGTTATTGAGCCTATGAGTTTTCTGGCTCTGAAGGTACTGGAGGATTGAACATGAGAAGAGCAATAATGGCATTCACCTCTGCAATAATTTCCGCTATGCTCCTGGCATCCTGCACCGCCAGCGGCAGGATAGATACTGAAGGCATGGTGACAACTTCCGAAGGCTCATTTACCTGGGATGATGCTACAGTATATTTTGCAATAACTGACAGGTTCCTTAACGGAGATGAGTCAAATGACAGCTCCTACGGAAGGCAGAAGGTAGACGAAAAGGGGAAGACAATAGCAACCTTCAATGGAGGAGACATCAAGGGCCTTACTGAGAAGCTTGAGGAAGGCTACTTCAGGGACCTTGGGGTAGATGCCATATGGATAACAGCCCCCTATGAGCAGATACACGGATATGTCAAAGGGACAAACGATGAATTCCAGCACTATCCCTTCCATGGCTATTATGCCCTTGACTGGACTATGATGGACAAGAACATGGGAACAGTTGATGAATTCAGGACATTCGTCGATACGGCTCACTCACAGGGGATAAGGATCGTGATGGATGTGGTGATGAACCACGTCGGCTACTCAACTGAGACTGACATGGAGGAGTTCGGCTTTGGCGATGGCGCGTGGGACAGGTGGTGGGGAAGCTCGTGGGTGAGGTCTGACAAGGAAGGCTATGAAAATGGAGGCTCTGACGACATCACCATGACCCTCGCGGGGCTTCCGGACGTAAAGACTGAAGAAACTGAGGCTACAGGACTTCCTCCGGTACTTCAGACCAAATGGGCTAAAGAGTCTGATGGCTATGACGAGTGGATATTGCCTGAAGCAAAGAAGCTGAGGACAGACCTTGGGCTGTCACCGGCAGGCTATATCACTGAATGGCTTACAGCATGGATCAGGGAATTCGGGATAGACGGATTCAGGATCGACACTGCAAAGCACGTGGAGCTGGAAAGGTGGACCGAGCTTTCCAAAAAGGCTGATGAAGCCCTTGAAGACTGGAGGGCAAAGAATAGCGGAAAGCCTGGTTCTGATTGGCATGACAGCTTCTGGATGAACGGCGAGGTTTGGGGGCACGGAGTGGTCAGGGACAGGTACTTCGATGGAGGCTTCGATTCTGTGATCAACTTCACCTTCCAGGGAGAAAAGAAGAACGGGCCTGCATACGACATGGATACAATGGATAGCGTGTTCGGGAAATATGCGGATGCTTTGAATGAGGATACCTCCTTCAATGTCCTTTCATACATCTCTCAGCATGACACCTTCCTCTACGACAGGAAAAGACTGGTCGAAGGCAGCACATACCTTATGCTGCTGCCGGGAGCAGTCATGATATTCTATGGAGATGAAACCGCGAGACCTATGGGTGATGGCGGATCGGACTATACCCAGGGCACAAGGTCCGGAATGAACTGGGATTCAATAGACCAGGAAATCCTTAAGCATTACAGGAAAATCGCCACCTTCAGGCACAGGAACATTGCGATAGGGTCAGGAGACCACACAATGCTTAAGGAGAAGCCTTACACATTCTCAAGGACCTATGCTAAGGACGGACTGGACAACAGGGTAATTGTGGTGATCGGCGCGGAAGGAAAGACGACAATTGACGTTTCCTCGGTATTCGCAGATGGTGACACCGTCCGTGACGCTTATTCCATGGAAGCTGCTGTTGTGAAGAAAGGGAAGGTTACTTTCACAGCTGACGACAAGGGGACAATCCTCATTGAGAAGCTTGTGAAGAAGTAGGAACTAAATAAACTGATTTTTAAAGGCGCTTCGGAAAACCCGAAGTGCCTTTTGCGCGACGGGCAGTCACTTCACCATGAGACGATGTGGTTATTCCAAAAAGATTCTCTGATTGTTCACCCATTGGTTTCAAAGTGGAGATTAATTGAAGTGAAGGTTACTGTAGAATTTAAGTGCAGACAAAAAACGGAGGGATGAAAATGGGATCAGGCGCTTTTTCAATCAGCCTTGCTGTCAAAGATATCAGGGCTTCAAAGGAATTCTACGAGAAGCTTGGCTTCAGTGCATTAATGGGAGAAGCGGAACAGAACTGGCTGATCATGAAGAATGGTGAAGCCGTCATTGGCATCTTCCAGGGCATGTTCGACAGGAACATACTGACCTTCAATCCGGGCTGGGACCAGGATGCAAAGGAAGTGAACCCGTTCAGGGACATAAGGGTCATACAGGAGGAGCTTAAGGCTGGAGGCATAAGTCTTCTAAGCGAGGTCGCACCTGATACTGAAGGACCCGGAAGCTTCATGCTTTTGGATCCTGATGGAAACCAGATCCTTTTTGACCAGCACAGATGATTGTACTTATTGAATATTGCGGCCATAACAGGCTGCTGAAGGGAGGAAGCCATGGGAAGACCGGTACATTTTGAGATACAGGCTGACGACATCGAAAGGGCAAAGAAATTCTATGCTGAAGTCTTCGGATGGAGCTACGTGGACTACGGCGAATTTACCGGAACCCCTTACTTTGGAGTCATAACGGGTGAAGAGGGAACGCCAGGGATAAACGGCGGCCTCATGGGAAGGCAGGGCAGCAGCCCATCATTGGGGCAGGGAGCGAATGCCTTCGTATGCACAATGGAAGTGGATGACTACGATACCGTGGAGAAGAAGATACTCGAGAACGGCGGTATAGTCGCGATGCCAAAATACGCACTGACAGGAATGGCATGGCAGGGCTATTATCTGGATACCGAGGGAAATGTGTTCGGAATCCATCATCCGGATATCAATGCGAAGTAAACCTGCAGGAAAATGATCTGACCGTGTGATTCAAAGGGACTGCAGTAAATAATCTGTAGTCCTTTAAGTTTGCTTTTGTGACTTACTTTCAGTATATCGATGGGCAATGTTTTGACTTAGTGCACTGGATATGCAGAATACAGTGGGTTTCTGCATATAATGTTGTAAGAGTATATGCAGAAAAGTAAGTTTATAGATCGGCATTCTGCGTTTTAACTGCTCCACATTCAAAATCCGGAGGTGGAGCAGTTAAAGGAGCAGGCATCAAAGTATGATTAAAGGAGAAGAATGAAGTATAGGGTAAGTATCTCCATTCTCTAATTCATCCCGAATAAGGAAGCTTCATCCTAATTAAATGATCCGTCCCAAATCGGCATGTTGGTGATGTACTTTCCTTCCACGGCGGGGACATAATAGGCTCCGTAGGTTTTTAAGCCGTTTTCTCTTTCCATGTCGGGAAGCTCAACGTAGAAACGGTAGTATGGAATATAGTATTGTTCCGTACCGTATGCCCTATAAATAAGCTCAACCTTTGCCACATATTCCAGACCTGGCTTTTTTTCCGGAACTGTTGTCAGGTAGTGACCTTCATTAAGGAGCTCTTTCGCCTCTTCAGCCGTGATGATAGGATAATTTCCAGCCAATAAGGATAAGTCAGGCTGAAAGACACGGGCCAGAAATAGCTTGCCTTCGTCGTCTGGATAGAATGCAACCCTGTTGAAATTGAAGTTAACTATCTCGCTCACAATATCATCTGTCCCATCATAGAACTCGATGCTATAGCCTTTCGCCTGCTCCATTCCGTAGGCTTCAATATCTTCTCCGGAGAAGACCGCATAGTCTCCACCATAGACATTGACTTGAGCATTATCCATACCAATAAGGTCCTTGAATTCTGCTTTAAGGTATTCGGCTGCTTCTGCTTTTTTTTCATAGGTTGCAAAATGTGTGAAGCTATAAGCATCAGGAAGCCCGATTTCGGGGCTGAATGTGATTTTAGCAGTCAGCTGCTGGTCTACCTCGATCCGGATACCATTTTTATCCAGGATAACGCTGCTTGGGTTGAAGTAATCTTCAGGTACTGGCGAGCCAGCTTTTTTAAATTTTTCTATAATGGCTGCCCTAGCATATTCATCTGCAACATCACTGGTTATTTCAGTGCTGTCAGCATCCATTCCAAGCCGTTCCGCAACAGACAGCAGGAGTCCCTTCATCTTTTCAATGTCAGAGCCAATGACCTGGCTATATTTATCATAACTCAGGGGGTTCTTATATACAGGCAATGTGGAGATCGAAGAGGACAAACTCCATGGATTGTCACTTACAATTTCCGAAATATCAAATGCCGAGTATCCCTCAAAGCCCATTCCCTCGTTCATGCACTCCGTGATCGTCAGCATGGGGAGATTATCGTTGCCGGGAGTAGGATCAATGGATTTTGAAGGAATGACCCTGTAAAGTGTAAATATGGACAATGCCAGGCAGGCTGCAATGGCCCCCCATCTTGCAAAGGGGCTGCTGCGCCTTGCTTTTGACTTAGGGGTAGCCTCTGCTACAAAGTCATCATTGATTTCTCCGATTTTTTCAAGAAGCTCATAAGGTTTCATAAATCAGACCTTCCTTCTCAAGATATGCTTTCAGCTCGTTTCTCATACGGAACAGCAGGGATTTTGTCTGGCTCTCGCTTCTTCCGTGTATTTTCGCAAGATCCCTAATGGGGGTCAGATACCAATATCTCTGTACGAATATGATTCTTTTGGTACTTGGCTGTTCTGCAAGAAAACTGTTAAGTGCCTCGACCAGCAGTAAATGTTCGATATCCTTCTCAACATCAGACGCTGATGGAATGATGTCATCAAGTTCTGACAGCACAAGGGGCATTTCACCGAAGCCTCGCTTTTCGGTACTATAGCCCTTGTATCTGTTTAGTGATAGGTTGCGGGTTATCTTTCCTAAAAATAAGGACAGGCGGTTTGGACGTAAAGGTGGCATTGAATTCCATGCACGAAGATAGGTCTCATTAACGCACTCATCTGCATCTTCTTGGCTATGAAGAATGTTATTTGAAATGGAATAGCAGTACCTTCCGTATTTTTCTGATGTTTCAGAGATTGCAGATTCAGAGCGCTCGAAATACAGATCGATTATCCTGTGATCATCCATATGACCACCTCCTCACACATGAATTAAGGCCTTCACTTTAATAGACCACAAAATCAGGGGTTCGTTGCGAAAGGTCAGATAAAATTTATATCAACTGTAATAAATTCTGTTTTATACTAACCTATAACTTAAGTATACGTCATTAATATAAAAGGGGCAAACTCAGCGTTTGCCCCTTTACAGTCAGATATGGAAAAATCCGAACCATATTCTAACAGGTCATGCCTGTCATGAATGGTTCGGATTATTTTGGTGCTGGCGACCGGACTTGAACCGGTACAGGAAATTACTCCTACAGGCTTCTGAGACCTGCGTGTCTGCCAATTTCACCACGTCAGCATGGTGCTTCGCTAAGATTGCATCAAAGGTTCTATTGGTGCCGGTGGTCGGGCTCGAACCGACACGGTATCGCTACCACGGGATTTTGAGTCCCGCACGTCTGCCAATTCCATCACACCNNTACTTAATGATTCTAACAAAGGAAGTGGGAAAATTCAAGGATAAGTTTCAAAAAGTGTAAAAAAGTGGAAACTGAAATGTGGCTATTGGATGAACAATGGCTGAATATGGTACTCAAAAAGACACGTCAGAGCCGGAATAAGGTATAATTGTAGATGACAATACATAGAACAGATTGGAGCGAATAAATTTGGCCAGATTACTTGTAATAGACTCAAACAGCATAATGAACAGGGCATTCTATGCCAATCCGGACTTTACCACATCAACGGGACTTCACACTGGAGCCGTTTATGGATTCATGAACATGCTTCTCAGGATAAAGGAAGACATAGACCCGGACTATATCGTGGCTGCCTTCGACAGACCAGGCAAGACCTTCAGGCATGATGAGTATGAAGACTACAAGGCAGGCAGGAAGGGCATGCCCGATGAGCTTGCTCAGCAGTTCCCGGTGATCAAGGAACTTCTTTCATATTTTGCCGTGGATATCCTGGAGATAGATGGTTTTGAGGCAGATGACGTGATCGGGACCCTTTCTCTTCAGGCAGAAGAGGACGGGGACGAGGTGTTCGTTCTTTCCGGAGACAGGGATACGCTGCAGCTTGCGTCGAAACTGACCAAGGTAGTAATAACCAAAAAGGGTGTTTCGCAAACGGAAATATACGACCATGACAGGTTTGTGGAGGTTTTTGGAATCACCCCGACCCAGTTCATAGACGTGAAAGGCCTCATGGGCGATGCCTCCGACAACATAAAGGGTGTTCCGGGAATTGGTGAGAAGACTGCATTCAAGCTGATAACGGAGTACGGTTCCATTGAGAACCTCCTCCTTAACGTTGATTCGCTGACTCAGAAGAAGGTAAAGGAAAACCTTATCGAATACAGGGAGGATGCCATATTCTCAAAAAGGCTGGCAACGATCGTCAGGACCGCACCTGTAGATATAGACCTTGTGAGGTTTAGAAGCCAGGAATCCTTTGATATCGACAATATAAGAAGGATGTTCTCTGAGCTCCAGTTCAAGAGCCTTCTTGAGAAGTTCAAGGGTGAGCCTGCAAAGGAGGAAAAGGTGGCAGCGCCTTCTGAATTCCTGAGCATTGACAGTCCTTCGGAACTCAAGGCACTTGAAGGGAAATTCAGCAAGGGTGACCTTGTTGCCCTATCATTTGACATCAGGCAGTCGGTAATGCTGACTGAGAGGGACGTCACAGCAGTCTATATTTCATCTGAAAAAGGGGATTTCGCAATCAGCCTTTCTTTCCTGATGCCTGATGAAAAATCAGTGGAGATCCTGAAGGCGTTCCTTGAGGATGGGGATATAAATAAAGTCTGCTTCAATGTGAAGGATGCTTATACGACCTTAAGGAAGCATGGGATCGAAATGCAGGGAGTGGTGTTTGACGCAAACCTTGCAGCATACCTACTTGATCCGGCAGATGGAAAGCTGTCGCTTAAGGACCTTGCACTTAAGAACATGGAGGATTTCACCACAGCTGAAGGGACTGAAGGACGGATCAATGAGACCAGGGGACTTCTGTCACTATATGAGAAGCTTGGGTCAAAGATAGAGGAGTCAGGACTTAAGGAGCTCCTTTTCGATGTTGAGATGCCACTTACATTCATACTTTCGGACATGGAGATTGAAGGCTTCAGGGTTGACGGGAAAATGCTCGACAATTTAGGTGAAAGGTTCAGGAAGGACATAGCCGGCATGGAGAAGGAGATATTTGAGCTTGCAGGCGAGACGTTCAACATATCTTCGCCAAAGCAGCTTGGAGCCATACTTTTCGAAAAGCTGGACCTGCCTGCCACAAAAAAGACAAAGACCGGATACTCGACAAACGCCGAGGTCCTTGAATCACTTAAGGACAAGCATCCGATAATAAGCAGGATAATGCTTTATAGGCAGCTTACAAAGATCTATTCGACCTACATTGAAGGCCTTAAGGCAGCGATAGATTCTGACGGCAAGATCCACTCAAACTTCAACCAGACTCTGGCAACGACAGGAAGGCTCTCAAGCACTGAGCCTAACCTTCAGAACATCCCGATAAGGACAGAGATGGGAAGGGAGATAAGGAAGGTGTTCATACCTGATAAGGAAGGCGACCTTCTGGTTTCAGCTGACTATTCGCAGATAGAGCTCAGGGTGCTTGCCCACATCGCAGGCGATGAGAACATGATTGAGGCGTTCAACAATGACATAGACATACACAGAAAGACCGCTTCGGAGGTTTTCAACGTTCCTCTTGACGAGGTAACACCTCTTCAGAGAAGCAATGCAAAGGCCGTGAACTTCGGCATAGTATATGGAATCTCGGACTTCAGCCTTTCAGGTGACCTTGGGATAACCAGGAAAGAGGCAGGAGAATACATCAGGATCTATTTCGAAAGGTACCCGAAGGTCAAGAAGTACCTGGAGGACATAGTTGAGGTCGCAAAGCAGAACGGATATGTGACCACGATCATGAACAGGAAAAGATACATTCCGGAGGTCAATGACAGGAACAAGATAGTGCAGGCTGCGGGAGTCCGCCTAGCCATGAACAGCCCGATCCAGGGAAGCGCCGCAGACATAATAAAGGTAGCCATGGTCAAGGTCTACGATGCACTGAAGGAAAGGAAGCTTAAATCAAAGCTGATCCTTCAGGTACACGATGAGCTCATTCTCAATGTGCCCGCTGATGAGCTCGAGGCAGTACAGAAGCTTGTTACCAGCGAAATGGAGCATGCGCTTGACCTGAAGGTGGAGCTCAAGGCCGAGGGCTCCTATGGCTCAACCTGGTACGAGGCATAGTATGCTTAGGATAGGGGTAACGGGGGGCATAGCATCAGGAAAGACCACAGTGGTCAGGCATATCTCCGGGAAGGGCATACCCGTCGTAGATGCCGATATCGTTTCAAGAGAGGTCCTGGAGCTATATCCCAGGATAATGGAATATCTGAAAGCCAAATATGGGGACTTGGTCTTCAAGAATGGGCTACTTGACAGGAAAGAGCTTGGGAGGATAATCTTCTCAAGCGAAAAGG
The DNA here is from genome assembly GCA_002428415.1 of Clostridiaceae bacterium UBA6110. GTDB lineage: Bacteria > Bacillota > Clostridia > Clostridiales > Clostridiaceae > Youngiibacter. The sequence continues at coordinate 9,797 of DIWI01000002.1, read as the reverse complement.
ACAGGAAGGCCTATACTGATGTCATCATGCCTTTTATCCGGCTTGAAATTGAAAAGAGGCTTGATGAGCTTGAATCGAAAGGCTATGAGGCTGCCATTCTTGACGCTCCGCTTCTCTTCGAGGAAGGATTCGAGAAGGATATGGACTGCAGCATACTTATATATGCAGAGCCTTCAGTGCAGCTTCAGCGTCTTATGAAGAGGAATGAAATCACTGAGGATGAGGCAAGGCGCATGATCACAAGCCAGATGCCTGTAAAGAAGAAGCTTGAGCTCGCTGATTATGTAGTAGACAACAGCGGTGACCTCGAACGAACCAAGGAGGAGATCGATATGGTCTTCATGAAAATGGGTATTTATTTTGAAGAAGAGAAATCGTAAGAAGAGAAGAGGGGCTGCCTTCGCACTTGCAATCCTTTTGATTGCATCTGCAGCCTGGTATGCGGGAACTGTTGTGTTCCCGATAAGGTACTTTGATTATATTGATAAATACTCTAGGGAATCAGGAGTGGACAAAGTGCTGATACTTGCGGTAATACATGCGGAGTCAGGCTTCGATCCTGAAGCTGTGTCTGCAGCTGATGCAAGGGGACTGATGCAGATAAATGAATCCACCGGCATATTCATATCGCAAAAGCTTGGCATGGAAGACTACACACAGGAGAAGCTATACGACCCTGAAACCAGCATAAGGATGGGTACCTGGTACCTTTCATACCTTGGCGGTCTATTCAGTGTTGAGAAGACTGTCCTTGCTGCCTACAATGCCGGACCAGGAAGGGTCAGAGAATGGATAGCATCGGCTGATACCGGCGACGGGGAGAGCCTTATTCAGATACCATACACTGAGACAAAGGCATATGTGGAAAAGATTGAACTAAGGAAAAAAATATACAGGCTTCTATATTTCTGGAAGCTTTGAGGAGTGAAGATCATGAGATTCCTGCCTGAATCAGGCCTTGGAAGGATAGCAACGCTTTTGACAGTCATTTCAGCAGCTTTCATAGCATTGACATACCTTATATTCGAGCGAATGGATGCTCTGCTTACGGATAGCGCTTATCTTGGGGCTCCAATCATGGTTATCGCCATAGTCGCCCTGTTCATAGGCCTTGCAGCGGTAGTCAGGGATGAAGACCGTTCGGTAACGGTTCTGGTATCAGTCCTTTTCGGAGCTCTTGTGCTCCTGGTTATTGCCGGAAACCTGATATTTCATTGAATTGATAAATCAAAACGGAAGGCGTCTGAGCTTATGGCTCATGCACCTTCCGTTTAATTGCCTGCTATTTCTTCTTTCTGAACCTTCCATGGAGTGCTATCAGTCCAGCTGATAAAAGCGTCGCTGCAAGAATTATCTTTCTGTTCCTGGAATCGAGGATGTTCCTGTAATCTGCCTTAAGCTCAAAGTCACCATCCGCTTCAAGGACAAGTGCTGATGTGCCCTTAAGCACGCAGGACCCTCCTTCAGCAATGCCTATAGGCATAGCTCCGGCATTCTCCTTGTCAACCAGGATGTTCCATTTGCCATCAGGTATCCCCAGTATGACATCATGCCTGCTGCCGTTGAATGCCACGAGAAGGCTTCCCTTCTTACCCGGCTCTTCAGATGAGACTATGTAGGCTACCACATTATTTTCCCTGATCCTGAGGGATGAGCCTTTTCCTTTTCCATAGAATACGAGGTTCTTCCTTATTTCATCAGCGTTTCCAAGTCTCAGTGCCTTCCTTGATTTCCTGAGCTCAGCAAGGCCCTTGTAGTAGTGGAAGATATCAATGTTTCTGGTCTTAAGGTTCCAGTCCAGCATATTGACGCTGTCGCCTGATTTGTAGGAGTTCTCATCACCGTTCTTCGTTCTGAGGAATTCAGAGCCTGCATGCAGGAAGGGTATTCCCTGGGATGTGAGGACTATAGCGTCTGACAGCCGGTTCATGTCCCTTAAGTGTTCTTCATTGTTGCCGCCAGAGATCCTCAGCTTGTCATACAGTGTATGGTTGTCATGGGCTGCGCAGTAGTTTATTGACTGCTCAGGGCTTCCTGCCCAGGGGGCTGCAGAGTAGAGCAGGTCACCCATATCTATCTGGGGATGGCTTACAGCGCCAACTATTCCAAACTTAAGCGCTTCTTCGCTGCCAATTGCTCCTGCAACGAATCCTTTGCTCCTGGCCTTGAAGACATGTCCCCTGATGGCGTCTCTGAGGTCGTCATTGAATGCACCGATCCTCTTTGTCCTTACGATATTCTTCTTTAACAGACGCTTATCTTCAGGCAATGGGCTGTCTTTTGCTGTCCAGCCTTCGCCGTATATAAGTGCGGATGGATCCTTCTCATGGACCTTCTCCTCGATCAGGGCCATGGTCTCTATGTCATGGATTCCCATAAGGTCAAACCTAAAGCCGTCCAGCTTGTATTCCTGAAGCCAGTAAAGGACAGAATCTACAATGTATTTCCTTGCCATGGGCCTTTCGGACGCTGTTTCGTTGCCGCATGCCGAGGCGTCGCTGAATTCAAGCCCCCTGGTCCTGTGATAGTAGTAGGGGACTGTCAGGTTCAGCCATGAACCCTCAGTAATGCCCGTATGGTTGTAGACCACATCCATGATAACCTTAAGTCCCTTCTTGTGCATGGCCATGACTGCTTCCTTCAGCTCCCGTATCCTCGACCTGCCGTCGAAGGGGTCTGTAGAGTAAGAGCCTTCAGGCACATTGTAGTTGTAGGGGTCATATCCCCAGTTGTAGCCGCCCTTTTCCTCATCGACAGTAAAGAAGTCGAAGATTGGAAGCAGTTGCACATGAGTTGCCCCAAGCTCTTTGATATGGTCTATCCCTGTGGCGAAACCATGGGGATTCCTTGTTCCGGACTCGGTAAAGCCCAGGAAAAGCCCTTTGTTCCTGATTCCTGAGGATGGACTTACTGACAGGTCCCTTACATGGACTTCATAGATTATTGAGTTAACCGGATCAGTCGATTCCGGACTCTTGTGATCCCGGAAGCCAGGAGGGTCTGTATCCTCGGGCCTTATGACCATCGAGCGGTTTCCGTTGATGCCGGCTGCCCTTGCATACGGGTCTGCTGTCTCGTGTGAATGGCCGCTGAAATTAACAAAGTAGGTATAGCAGGTACCGCTAAGGTCTTCTGTAATGATGCAAAGCCAGGTCCCGTTAATGCTCTTTGTCATTTCCACTGTGCGGAAGGGCGAGCCTCCCTTCTGGGATTTGTAGAGCTTAAGCTGCACTGACTCTGCAAACGGGGACCACAGCCTGAAGGAGGTCTTTCCTTGAAAAATCCTCACTCCCAGGTCATCGCCGTCATAGGTGCAGCTTTCCCTGAATTCCCTCGTATCATATGCTTTCTGCATCTCTGAAAAGGTCACGATATCCTCTCCTTAAGTATCCGTTTAGTGATACTGTAGCTTAGCTTCAGTATACTACATAGTGCGTAAACTAAAAATGAGGAAGCTAAAAGCTTCCTCACACATCTTATCTTTCTCTGAGCATGGACCGTCTTCTCAGATATTCCTCTTCAGATATATCGCCTTCAGCGAATCTTCTGTCGAGTATGTCTGATGCTCTGCCTCTGTCTTCTCTGTAGTCATCGTATCTTCTTCTTCCGCCATGGTTGTCGGAGAAGTACATGAACAGAAGAATCACTAGCAGTATCGGGAAAAACATCATCTTTAAGTCACTTCCTTTCTATGTCGTCTGTCATCCTGTGATGAGCTTTTTCTTCCTCTGGTACTCCTCTTCTGTAAGCTCGCCTTTGGCAAACTTCTCGTCGAGTATCTTTAATGCTTCAGGGGAATAGCTGCTGATATTGGTTGATCCAGGATGACCTGGATGTCCGCGCCTTGCGATCCTTACTATAAGATACACAATGACTGCGAGAACCAGAATACCGACTATGACCATGATGCCTATCTGCCAGGGATTCATCCTGCCGTAGTACCAGTCCATCATTCCGCCTCTTCCATCGTATCTGTAATTATTGAACATTCTTGGGAACATGTTTTCACCGCCTTTACCTTGTTTACTATATGATAGTACACAATTATGAACTGAACATGATGAAAGGACGGGATAAATGTGGCAAGAACGTGGCAGTTATTTTCCCATATATCTCTGCCAGACTGATTCGGTACTTTCTGATGCAATATCCACTGGTGCGTATATAAGTCCGACAAGCTCATGGTCTGCAAGGATAACATAAGTGCCGGTCTTTTCAAGGAAAACCGAACCGGATGCCGTATCTCCAACAGTCTTCAGGTGCTCGGCTTCTGCATTCGTCTGTGCAAATACAACTTCAATTTCCTTGTCCTTATAGAGGAAGTCACTTAGTCCTATTTCCAGCTTCAGTTCCTTCAACGGTTCTGCAACCAGGATAAGCGGTACGATCTCCTCTCCTATCGCAAGGACCTTAAGCTCCTGATAGGAACCCTTGTCGGTTGCGAAGCCTACGTGGGAATCAGGGATTGAAGAGGGGACCGACCCTTTCCTTATAGCCTTTTCTTCTGCCAGATCAACTGACTTCAGGTCGTCGACCACCATGATCTTTCCCTTCATCATCGACATCCAGCAGGAGAAAAGTATGTCATCTTTGCCAGGTGTAATTGAGATGATATTGTCACCTTCCGAAAGGCGGAATTCCTTCTTGTAAGCAGGTATAGTAAGTGCTGAATTGCACTGTGTCATTTCTACTGCCCTGAAGTTAATTTCAAGGGGAATACCCTCTAATGCATATACAATCTGGGGCTCGAATCCAGTGGCAGTGACTCTGATCTCAACGGACTGCTTCCCTTCCTGCACAATGGCCTTGACTGCGGTATCATCACGGTCTGATGAAAAGAATCCTGCAATCAGTGAGCCTGGTGACATGTCTATTCCCAGGGAAACCAGACCTCTTCCTCCGAGTGAAAGACCGAAGAGAAGAACCAGGATTCCTGATGCCTGTGCAAGATGACGGCTGGATTTTCGGGTGAGGCTTCCTGATATCATGCCGAAGCCAAGCATGAGGGGCACAGTGCCAAGGGAAAAGGCAAGCATTGAAAGTGCACCAAGTGCCGGACTCCCGGTACCAAGAGCGAAAATCTGCATTGTCTGCAGCGCACCGCATGGCATGAGTCCGTTTAGGAGTCCTACTGTGAAGGGTGAGCTGATTCCATTCAATTTCCCGATTGACGGCAACTTCAGGGAAAGCCATGAAGGAAGCCTTAATCCTGAGATCTTCAGTCCCATGAGGACCATAGCAGCCGCAGCAAAGATCTGCAGGGCACCCTTCATTCCGGGAGTAAGGGATAGTGCTGATCCAAGCAGACCTGCAAGAGCACCGAGTGCAGTGTAGGAAACCACGCGTCCCAGGTTGTAGAGCATTGATGAACCATGGATTCCAAGTCTTTGGAAGCTTCCTCTTCCACTTTGTGAGAGCGCGATTCCCCCGCACATGCCTATGCAGTGGAAGGAGGAGAGTATGCCTGCAGTAAATAGCATCGCATACGATGCCGAGCTGTTTATCTGAAGCGGATCGAATGCTCCATACATGCCGGCAGCGAATATCAGGATACCTGCCATCGCCATTATTGCATAGCTTTTTACAGACCCGCTTCCTGAAGGCATATAGCCTGTTTCAGAGAGCTTCTCCTTTATCTCATCCATGCTGCACATGTCTTCATCGTAGGATATGTCGCATAAATTATCCGCATGGCTTGACTTTGCATTGAGGACACCCGGAATATCCATGAGAGCCCTGTCAACAGCCGTTTCGCAGCTTGTGCACGTCATATGTGCAAGTTTGATTTTTCTGTTTATTATCTTCATTGTACATCCCTTGTGTCGGCATTTATGCCTAAATTCATAACCCTTTAAAAGTAACAGAATGTTAAGCAAAAATCCACCTGTTTCGACAAAGCGTTGCCCTGGTCAATTGTGAATTTTTCAGGTTTGGAATTAACAATCATTTTCACTTTTTGACAAGCTATGTTACAGGCTGGTGTATATAATGAAGGTAGAGTGTGATTTGGAGGTGACTGCTTGGACTTAAGGAAATATTTTTTTGTGATGATTGTAATCGTATCAGTAGCATTGGCAGGCTGTGCACAGAAGCAATATGTAACGGCAAATCCGGAACCTTCAAAGAAAGGCTATGATGCATTGTATGAGGGTGCAAAAGACTACATGGCTTCTGACCGCTTTGATGAGGCTGAAGAGATCCTTCTTGGGATAGCGAAAGATCCTGATGAATCAGAAGCACGTGTGATGCTTGAAGAAATCAAAACTCTGAAGGCATCAATGAATAGCTTCCTGAAAGCTGCCAAGCTTCTCGAATCAGGCAAATTCCGTGAATCTTATGAGGCTCTGATGGGAGTAAGCAAGCTTGATACAAAAAGATTCGCTCTTGTAGAAGAGGTTTCAGAAAGGATAAGAAAAGCAGTGCTTGAAAAAGCTGAAGACCTTAAAGATTCCGGAGATGCTGATGGATCTCTGGAGCTTCTTGAAGATTATCTCAAAGCTGATTCCGGAGCTGAATCGATTCAGGCATATGTCAATAGGCTGTATTCACCAAAACCAACAGAAACGAATCCTGAGCCAACCAAGCCTGAAGAGGTTCAAACCCAGCCATCAGAAACGCCTTTGCCAGCTCCGACTGAGCCGATAGGTACCATGGCAGGCTACGTGGTAACCCTGGATCCTGGACATCAGCTTAAAGAAAGCAGCAGTCTCGAACCAATAGGGCCAGATTCATCGGTGATGAAGGCGAGAGTATCTTCAGGGACCATGGGGACAGAAACCGGAATTCCTGAGCATGAGCTTGTGCTGGACATATCTCTTAGGGTAAGGGCACTGCTTGTTGAAAAAGGGATCAAAGTGGTTATGACAAGGACTGTGGCTGACGTGGACCTGAGCAATATTGACAGGGCGAAGATAGCAAATGAGAATTCCTCAGACCTGTTCGTGAGGATACATGCAAATGGCGCAATTGACAGCGGCATCAGTGGAATATCCGCATACTATCCGAGTACCAGAAACCAATGGGCGGGACATCTGAGCAGCGACAGCCGGAGGGCATCGTCACTGATACTTGAAGGTATTGTAAGAGAGACCGGAGCAAAGGACAGAGGAGCCAGGGCAAGCGACAGCTATACAGGAATCAACTGGTCTGAGGTACCTGTGACAATAATTGAGACCGGGTTCATGACGAATCATGATGAGGATCTGCTGCTTGCGACAGACGAGTACAGGCAGAAGATGGCGATTGGGATAGCTGATGGCATAATCGCGTATCTTGGTCTTTAGCATACGAATGAGAACAAGGAGGAATATCGATGACAAATTTCAAGTTTCCTGAAGGTTTCCTGTGGGGAGGAGCAGTTGCTGCAAACCAGTACGAGGGCGGCTACAATGAGGGCGGGAAAGGACTTTCGACTGCTGATGTAATGACAGGCGGAACTCACACAATACCGAGAAGGATAACCATGAAGCCGGAGGAGGGGACTCACTATCCCAGTCACGAAGCCATAGACTTCTTCCACAGGTACAAGGGAGATATAGCACTTTTCGCCGAAATGGGATTCAAGGTCTTCAGACTGTCAATTGCATGGTCAAGGATATACCCCAATGGATATGACACTGAGCCTAATGAAGAAGGCCTGAAGTTCTATGATGATGTATTCGATGAGCTCAAGAAACACAATATAGAGCCTCTTGTTACCATCTCCCACTATGAGATGCCTCTTGGCCTAACAGAGAAATACAACGGCTGGGCAGGAAGGGAATGCATAGACCATTATGTCAGATACTGTGATACCATCTTCAGAAGATACAGGGACAAGGTTAAGCTATGGCTGACCTTCAATGAGATAAACATCCTGACAATGCCTATGGGAGCGTTCCTTGGCGGAGGCATACTCCTGGACAAGAGCGGAACCTTCGGGAATAATGCTGCTGATATCCCACAGGTCAGGTTCCAGGGACTTCATCATCAGTTCGTGGCAAGCGCAAAGGCTGTAAAGCTTGGCCATGAGATCAATCCTGATTTTAAGATCGGATGCATGATCGCATACCTGACACTCTATGCTCATACCTGCAATCCGGACGATATCATACTGGCACAGCAGAGAGACAATCTGGCAAACTTCCTTTGCTCAGATGTTCAGGTGAGAGGTAAGTACCCTGGATTTGCGAAGAGGTTCTTCAGGGATAACGGCATCGAGATAAAAATGGAACAGGGAGACGAGGAAATCCTGAAGGAAGGGACTGTAGATTACTACACCTTCAGCTACTATATGTCGAACAATGTCAGTGTTCAGCCTGACCAGCTTCAGACCTCCGGGAACATAATGGGCGGAATAAAGAATCCATACCTTGAGGTAAGCGACTGGGGTTGGGCAATAGACCCCAAGGGTCTGAGATGGACCCTTAACAACATATACAACAGGTACAGGATACCTCTGATGATCGTTGAGAACGGACTTGGAGCGGTTGACAAAATAACAGAAGAAAAGAAGGTCCATGACAGCTACAGGATAGACTACCTGAGGAAGCACATTGAGCAGATGGGTGAGGCAATCCAGGATGGAGTAGACCTCATAGGCTACACACCATGGGGATGCATAGACCTTGTAAGCGCCTCCACCGGTGAGATGCACAAACGCTACGGATTCATATACGTGGACAAGGACAACGACGGCAAGGGAACCCTGGACAGATACAGGAAGGACAGCTTCCACTGGTACAGGAAGGTAATTGAATCTAACGGAGCCGAGCTAGGTTAAAGATTTTGAAAATGGAGAAGGGGCCACTTAAGGCTCCTTCTCCATTTTCATCTGTTCTATTTCATTTTCTCCAGTTCTTCCCTTATTATGTTGTCCGCTTCTTCCTTCAAACGTGCCTTTCCAGCCAGTCTTCCCTTTACATTCATGAGCCTGCCACCAAATAAAAGGCTTCCTGTGTTGTAGGGGACGAATCCCATGGAGGTGACAAGTTCGCTGACTGTTTCAAGGGCTTCTTCATCATTTCCTGCAAGGAATGAAATGATACCCTTTCCCCGGTCATCCAGATACTTGCTTATCTTGAAGGTATTGAATGCCTTGACAACCCTGGCTGATGGCACGAGCTCCTGTATGACCTCGCTGGATGGCTTTCCTCCCGTGTCAATCAGGTCAAAGTTCTCATCCACATTATTGGTGACATCGATAAGTATACTTCCATTAATGTCTCCAAGGTCATCCAGTACCTTCCGGGTGTCCTTCCATCGTACAGCAAGAAGCAATATATCTGACTTTTCCTTAAGCTCATTTTTCCAGACCGGATAGATGTTTTCAAAGTCTCTGAAGACTTCAGCAAGGGTTTCCGGATCCCTTGAGTTTGCTATGTAAACCTCATGGCCAGCCAATGCCATTGATTTTGCAAGGATAGTGCCTACGGTCCCTGCCCCGATTATCCCGATTTTCATGTGCATCACTCCTATGATTCAAGGATAATGTCTCAATTTGAGCGTGGAGTGAATATAATGTAAACAATAGATTACCCTAGGAGACTTCATGAACAATTTTTTCGCCAATATTCTTATGAGTCTCAAAGGGAGTCAGAATTAATGAATGATGCTCTCAAAAATATTTTGGAAAAATCCTTGACGAAACCTTGTTCTGATAATAGAATAATAAATGTGGTTGGAACACGCAGATGTGGCGAAATCGGCAGACGCACTATCTTAAGGGGGTAGCGAGCACAGCTCGTATGGGTTCAAGTCCCATCATCTGCACCATAACGTTGGAATTGCCGAAACAGGTCCGGATAAACCACCCCGGA
>DIWI01000001.1 GCA_002428415.1 Clostridiaceae bacterium UBA6110 | reverse complement strand
TTCAAAGCTGTCCTTTGACTTTTCCTCCATATACCCGAAGTAAGCCTCAAGAAGTGAAGCCTTTTGTGTCTCGAGAATCTTATCCTCTGAAGGGTCGTGGAAGGTTTTCCTAACTAGTACCGGTATATCCTTATAGATGCTCCTTAGGGACAGGATGAACTCCACCAGTGATTCCTTGTCGGCTTCGTCAAGGATGGACTTCAAGGCTGTCCTGTCGTCAAGGGCTGAAGCTCTCGGAGCCTTTGTTCCATTACCAGCTGCTGAAGTGAGGATATCTTCTCCTGACTCAAGGACTGCGACCAGATGAGCACAAAGCACACCGGATCCGCAAGTGCATGTGGGCTTTGCGTTATCACCCAGCGGGATTTGCTGATGGTAGAGTTCTCCATCCCTTACAGTTGCAGTGAGGATGCCTTTCCTCACTGTTAGCCTTCCAACAGCCATTTCGTCAAGGAGCCTTCTGGCCTTCTTTATTGTTATTTCAGATATTTCACCGTAGGATTCCCTGATTTTCATGGCTCACCCCGAATGCTGATTTATAATGGAAACGGCAGGTCAAGAATATCTGCTAAAAAACCAATGTAGTACAGATATAGTCCGAATGCGAATACAAGGTTAAAAATAACCATGACCAGAAAATGGACATCTGTCCTCTTCTTCCATAGTCCCCTCAAATAAAGCACATCTTCCATGACAACAACCATGATCACATGGAAAAGGATAGATAACAACATGAAGGAACGTATCCTGATGAAAGGTATGAAAATGAACGGGAGCAGGTACATCAATGAAAATTTGTTGAATAGCCTCACTCCGGTTGTCTCTTTACTGAAAAAACGGTTCAGTCTGTAGCTTTCGCCTGAAGCGACATGCAGCACGGACAGGAATACTACGGCTATCATGGTTGATGTCATTGCAAGTGCGTAAAAAAGCATAATGGCTCCTTTTATTTAAATATCACCGTATTTGTATTCATCGAGGTATATTCTGAAGGAAGGCATGATTCCGAATGACCTTATCAGAGTGTCGGCCTCCCTGGCTGATTCGGTATCTTTCCTGCCAGTCCTTCGTGCCCGGATCATCAGGTTCTTTGGTGTTTCAAGTGGGGATATGTATTCAACTATTGACACCTCGTAGCCCTCGGCTTCAAGCATGAGACCGCGAAGTCCATCCGTAAGTGTGTCTGCAAGCCTGGCCTTGAGTATTCCGTGCTTCATGATTCCCCTGAAGGGGTCGTAGCTGTAGGTGGAGAGCATCTCCTTGTGGCAGCAGGGTACTGCGACTATGTACTCGGCATCCCTTGAAGCACCGAATGCAAGAGCCATGTCAGTAGCCGTATCGCAGGCATGCAGGGACAGTACCACATCTATCTTCCGGCTGTCCCTGAAATCCTTGATGTCCATGGCGTGGAACTCCATGTTCCTGTAGCCGAGCTCGGCCTGGATCTTCTTGGAGGCTTCAATTACGGCAGGGGAGATATCGATACCTATGAAGTGACACTTCATTCTCTTTACCTCTGTAAGGTAATAGTTAAGGACAAAGGAAAGGTAGGATTTTCCACAGCCTGCATCAAGTATTGTCACTGTACCTTCTCGCTTAAGTGACGAGAGCTCAGGAGCCAAAAGCTCGACATAGTGGTCAATCTGGTTGTATTTTCTTATCCTGTTGTTCTTTATCTTTCCATCCTTCGACATTATCCCTATGGCCTTGAGGAGCGCCTGAGCCTCAGTGGATTTTACAAGGTAATCCCGGTTCAGCAGGGTGGATGTCTCACCGGCTTCGATTTCCCTGTCCTTCAGGACCTCAGTCGCCATATTCACATTCCTGCCATCGGCAGTTATGACAAGCCTCGTTCCCCTCTCCTCATATACAATGTTAGCAGCATCATACTTAAGGGCTTCGGTCTGGATATCCTTTAGCACGTCGGCAAATGGCATTTTTCTGGTGACGCCATTGTAGTTATAGGATATGAGGTCTCCGTCAGGCAGGGCACTGCCCTTGAATTTCTTCAGTCCTGCGGTGAAGATTACCTCGGTTCCCACATATATGGAGCTGTTTTCCTTGAATCTTCCAATTAGACCCATGAAGAAGAAGCCCAGCTTGTCAGTCATATTCTTGTTCATATCGCACCTCTTTCATACTTACTCAATTATACCGCATATGGGATATGTTTTGCAGATGCTGTGAAGAAGCTTCCTGGCGGGTATCCATTTAATGTGCAAGCGTATAGTAGTGGCATGTGATACTGTTTGCCTGCCCGGGTGCAAATACACTATAATTGAATTGGCAGCCACATAAGGAAGCCTGGGAATATGAAAGGGAAAAGCCTATGAAACAGAAACACAATGGGATTGGAGTATTCTTAATATTTGCGATTATGCTCCTTGCACCGTTCATAGAAAACACAAGAGGCATCTTCATACCCATGTTCAAGGATGAGTTTGGTGTATCAAATACCCTGATTTCAACTGCAATAACAGTGGGAGCTGCTTCGAGCCTTTTCGTATCGCTGTTCGGTGGTCCGATCATAGGGAAGCTTGGTCAGAAGGGTTCTTTCACGGTAAGCCTTGTCTTCGTGCTTTCCGGAATACTGCTGCAGACCTGGTCGAAGAGCTTCATACTGTTTGCCTTAGGGCTTGTGCCCATATCCATGGGAATAGCACTGTACAACGTATCAGCCAATACGATAATCCCATTCATGTTCTTTTCGATCCAAACAGTGATAATGAACATACTGCATGCAATGTACGGAGTGGGTTCCACCATAGCACAGAACCTGACTGGAACCCTTCTATCAATGGGGATAGGTTGGAGAACAATTTATCTGGGAGTATCTGTTGCTTATTTTCTTCTGGCTTTCCTCTCGAGGTTCGCTGTGATACCGGAAATACCTCGGGCGAAGGAAGAGATGCAAATATCCGGACGAAAGCTCATGAGGGACCCGCTTGTCATAGCATTCGGACTGGCACTGGGATTCTATGCCTTTTCAGAATTCGGCGTATCGCTGTGGCTCACTAATTATCTAAAGGCTATTTACGGATATCCTGAGAGCACTGGCGCACGGTATGTGGGATTCTTCTTCCTGCTGTTTTCAGTTGGAAGACTTCTTGGAGGATTCGTGGTACAGAGGATAGGAACCTTCAGGGCTGTAGTTGGAACTCTCCTCATATCTCTTGTGATGATGGTATCGGGACTGCTGTTGGGTGAAGGGTTCCTTATTGTTGTCAGCATAGCAGGGTTATTCTACTCGATAGTATATCCTTCGCTCATTTCCAAGGTTGGAGCCGTTTTTCCTGACAGCACCGCACATGCAATGGGGTATGTCATAACGATAATCAATGTAGTTCTAAACGGAATGAACCAGGTAATGGGCATGCTCACTGATGCCATTGGTCCTGGCTTATCCATATTCCTCATACCGGCCTGCCTTGTAGCGGCTCTTGCAGCTACAGCATTCATAGGCTCGAGGACCAGAGTGATCATGAAATGACAGAAGGGGTGAAGCCATGGGAAGCTTGAAGGTAACCATCGAACAGACAAAGGGCGGAGACGGTAGGGACCATATACTAAGGGACAATGACTCGATAACAATTGGAAGATATACGGTAATTGAGAAGGACCCGGGTACAAAAAGTGCGATGATAAGGCTCCGGTTCTATAAGAATCAGGATACCGACCTGATGAAGTCAGCGGTCCAGGCTATCGCCAGGTCTCTCATCTGGGGAGGAGAGGTGTTCAAGCTCAATGTAATAACCTCAAGCGAGACTCCGACAGCCCCGTTCACATCCAGCGGATTCACGCTTGAAGGGATCCTCGTTAACAATTCGTACCAGGATTCGATAATTGCAAGTGAGTTCCTTTTCGGTACTGATGCCACGAGGTTTCGAAGCGTCACAGACTATAAGCTTCTGGCACTGGAAGGAAAGAGTGTCGACCTGAGGCTTGCAACCCCTGAGGATGCTGAGGCTTTCCTAAGATACTACACAAGGAACAAGGAATTCCTCGCTCCGTTCGAGCCAAGGAGAGAGGATGAGTTCTATACCATAAAAGGCCAGAAGAAGGCACTGGAGGAATCTTATCGGGCATATCTGGCAGGAAGCGCAATAAATTTCGGCGTATTCCTAAGAGGTGCACTTATAGGCAAAATCCAGATTTCCGGCATAACCTACGGAAGCTTCAGAAGCGCAATCGTCGGGTACGGCCTTGGAAAAGAGACAGAAGGAAAGGGCTATATGCAGGATGCGCTATCAACAGTCATTGACTACGCATTCGAGGAGCTGGGTCTTCACAGGCTTGAGGCATCAACTTTGCCTGAGAACCTGAGGTCACAGAAGACACTTGAGAACAATGGATTTAGAAAGGTCGGCCTTAATGAAAGATACCTGTACATATCCGGAGAATGGAGAGACCATCTTACCTTCTCGCTGGTAAAGGAAAGGTATCTTGAAAACAGGGACGTAAAAGAATAGATTACCTGAAGGGACTTCGCGAGAGGTTCCTTTTTTACATACATTTGACAATTCTTCTTATATCATTGAATGGCAGGCGCGTTGTATACTTGAAGAAATGACTTAAAGGATGCAGGAGGATAACATGACTAAACAGGAAAGAAGCTGGATACTCCAGGATGTAGGAAACTCGGCATATTCCATAACGATCACAACAGCAATACTACCGGTCTATTTTAAAAGTGTAGCAGCAGTGAACATGTCCGACAGCATGTCTACCGCCTACTGGGGATATGCGAATTCCCTGGCGACTCTTATCATCGCAATCATGGCCCCTCTACTTGGGACAATAGCTGACTTCAAGGGATTCAAAAAGACATTATTTTCAATATTCACAATTACTGCCATAGTTTCATCGGCGCTCCTTGCAACCGCAGGAGAAGGACAGTGGGTCCTTGCCCTCGCGATCTATGTAGTGACAGCAGTAGCCTTCAACGGATCGAGTATTTTCTACGATTCTTTCCTTACTGATGTGACGGATGATTCAAAGATGGACATGATATCTTCAAAAGGCTTTGCCTACGGTTACCTTGGAGGAACCATACCATTTGTGATTTCGATTGGTCTTATACTAAGCGCAGATAAGATAGGCATATCGACTGTTCTCGCCACTCAGCTCGCATTCATAATAACTGCGGTGTGGTGGCTGATTTTCACCATACCTATGCTTAAGAATGTGAAACAGATATATTATATTGAGGGGAAGCCGGGCCAGATAAGTGAAAGCTTCAAGAGGCTCAAGGCTACTCTGAATGAAACTCTAAAGAACAGGAATGTGTTCTTCTTCCTCCTTGCCTACTTCTTCTACATCGACGGAGTTCATACAGTAATAACTATGGCAACCGCCTATGGTATCGATGTAGGCTTGGATTCAGACAGGCTGATGGTAATACTGATTGCGATACAGCTCGTAGCATTCCCTTTCGCCCTGATTTATGGAGCCCTCTCAAAGAAATTCGGTGCAAGAAATATGATAATGGCTGGAATTGTCACCTACACGATAATTTCCATCTATGGATTCTTCCTTAAGACCGAGTTCGATTTCTGGATACTTGCAATGCTTGTGGCAAGTGCACAAGGTGGAATCCAGGCACTATCCAGATCCTTCTTCGGAAAGATCATTCCGAAGGAGAAGTCAGCTGAATATTTTTCCATATACAATATTTTTGGAAGGGTATCATCAATATTCGGCCCGCTTCTGATGGCTATCGTATCTACTATAACCGGAGAGTCCAGATATGGGATACTTAGCCTCATTCTTCTCTTTATTCTTGGCATGGTATTCTTCTGGAAGGTCAAGGATGGAGAGAGGATGGAGTCGGCATAGTCTGGATGCGTCAACAGGCAGAAAGTCTGCTATTTGCATACCTGCTTCAGCAGAAGTATCAGGTATTTCTCAAACTCGATATTCTATCAAACCAATACTCAATTTGAGTTTTGTCGGGACAATTTTTCAAGTAAACAAAATTAAAGGGATGAGTAACATTAAAATTTTGAATTGGAATTTCTTTAAGGTATCCTTGCGATACCTCTTTTTTTATGGCTTCCCGGTACAGGAATGTGATACCCATATTTTGATGGCACAATTCTTTAATGGCACTAATATTTCCAATTTCAATTTTTTGTTTAAAATCATCAATACTGAGGTTTTGATTATATAAGGCATGTTCAAAGATGTCTCGTGTTCCGCTTCCCGGTTCCCGCAGAATAAGATTTTGATCAAGAAGCCCCTCTAAATTTGTTGCAGTGGTTGCTATTTTATTATTTGGAGAACAGACGCCAACGAATGGTTCATTGGATAATTCTTTATGCTCGAATTGGTTATGGTTAAAATGGCCTTCCAGCAAGGCGAAGTCTATTTTCCCATCCCAAAGCATCTTTTGAAGTATATATGTGTTTTCAACAAACATGGAGATATTGGTTTCTGGGTCCTCTTTGAACAATTTGAGAAGAATAGGGGGGACCGTGTATTCACCAATTGTCAAGGTCGCTCCAAAAATCAAGGGTTTAGTGTGATTCCTAATCCGATGCAACAAGGGCAAGATACGTTCAGAATTGGCATAGAGTGTCCTTACGTATTCCTGCAACGCTCTTCCTTCATCAGTCAGTGAAAAATTCTTTCCTTTGCTTGAGATTAGAGTAACCTGATAGTAATTTTCTAAAAACTGTATGTGCTGTGAGACAGCTGGTTGTGTCATGTTAAGTTTTTGGGCTGTCTTTGTATAATTGCACGTTTCACATAATGTAAGAAATGTCTGTAACCTATTGTCCAGCATTTAAAACCTCCTATAAGTTTATTTTATATAAATATAAAATATTATAATTTCATTTTATAAGAACATAATGATATATTCAAGTTAATTTCTCGTTAGCGTTGGAGGTATATTATGTTTGGGAAATTAAACGACATAGCACCAGGTTTGCTTCTTAGTGCCTGCGTTGCAGTTATTGCGATGCTTTTAAGCAGTCTGATTCCGGGTGATATTATTGGGGCCACAGTAATGGCTCTTCTGGTTGGGATGATTTTGAATCCATTAATAAGCGGATACAAACAATTTAATGCTGGAATAAGTTTTGCTGGAAAGCTTGTCCTTCGCTTAGGTATCATACTTATGGGTGTTAACCTGAATTTTACTGAAGTGTTGAGTGTGGGAAAATATTCTTTATTTGTGATGATCTTTACCATGGCTACTGCGTTCGGCGCAGGAAACCTTATTGGTAAATTGTTTGGAACTAACTGGAAGCTTACAAATTTGCTATCCGTCAGTACGGCAATATGTGGTGGTTCTGCGGTGGCTGCAGTAGGACCGGTTATCAGAGCAAAAGACGAAGATGTCGCATATGCGATTTCGTCGACATTCATCTTTGATATTCTTACTGTTGTAATTATTCCATGGATTGGAATTGCACTTGGCATGTCAAGCGTGGGATATGGCTTATGGGTAGGTACGGCAGTTAATGATACATCTTCAGTTGTCGCTGCAGGATACGCTTTTTCAGAATTTGCTGGTAACACAGCTGTCATTGTAAAGCTGACCAGAACATTGTTCATTATTCCATATGTCTTGATTTTCTCGATTATCACAGAAAGGCTGGAAGCAAGGTCGGAGAGTGGTAATGGATGTATATCTGTTAACTTAAAGAAGATCTTCCCGTACTTCATCATTTTCTTTCTTGTTATCGTAGCAATACGCAGCGCGGGAATCATCCCTGGTGCTCTTGTAAAGGCCTTTTCAAGATCCTCAAAGTTCTGCATGATTATAGCCTTATCTGCCATTGGTCTGAAGACAAGTTTCAAAGATATCAAAAATATTGGATTCAAGCCTATGATTTTGGGATTTATCGTTGATACATTAGTGGTCTTTGTCTCCATAGGTGTTCAGGTAGCAACTGGACGGTTCTAGGTACTGTAACCTTTGGGGGCCAAAACGAGCTATAGAATATCCGAATCAGACTGATCTTAAGGAAGGCACAAAAATCTGATGACTATCCTAATGGAATTGAAAGTGAGCTTAATTGCAGTGAAATTTTTCGATTTGGTATTACAATTATCTTTAATTACATGTGTGGGTATCAGAATAGCCTGATGAAGATTTTCATAGCAGTTCTTCCTTTGTGCCATTTGAGCTAATTTGTGCTATAAGTATTAAGTGTAATATTTCTCTTTATTTATTCGCATTTTGAAGTATAATATACTGTGAATGTTAACAGGTTAAACAACAGTATGGAGGAAATGATGGAATACAACGGAATAATAATCTTTGGAGAAATGGGGTCAGGCAAGGACACTTTGGCCGACTACATCATCGAAAAGGAGAACAAGGTAAAGAAATACGGCCTCAGCGATATAATAAGAGGCATGAAACCCGTGGTGTCCGTCTCACCGGAGTGGAAGAACAACGAAAGGGGCTTCATGCAGCTGGTTGCTGACAAGCTCAGGGAAATAGACATGAACATACTCAACAAGTATGCTCTCGGTAAGATGATACAGGATAATGCGGAACAGGTAGAGATTACCCAGGACCGCAAATGGGAAGAGATAAACGAGAACCTGAGAAGGGTAAACCAGAAGATCATTCCAATGATCGTAGGCGGAAGGACCAAGGATGACTTCGACTTCTGGAAGAAGTCAGGTTTCCTTATTGTAGGGATAACTGCAACCAAGGAGAACAGGTTTGCCAGGCTTGTTGCCAGGGACGGGGAAGAGGTTGCGAAGAACAGCAATCCGAACCACAATACTGAGAAGGAAGTCGCTTCACTGGTTGAAAAGGCTGCCATGATCGTAAACAACGACGGTACGCTTGAAGATATCAGGGGTAAAGCATCCGATGTCCTGGAGACATACCTTAAGGGATATTGAATTTTATGAGGTCCATTTGAGACCTCATTTTTCATCTGGTCTATTATTTTATTTTCCAACATTTATATAGGAATTGATGATATAATAATTAATTGTACGAAAAACGTAAATGGAGTGAATTACTTAATGTTAAGTGTAAATAATGTAGGCCTCAGATATGGCGGCAGGAAGCTCTTCGATGAAGTCAACCTGAAATTCACACCTGGCAACTGCTATGGTGTTATTGGAGCAAATGGTGCCGGGAAATCGACTTTCCTTAAGATACTTTCTGGGGAAATCGAGCCAAATACCGGAGAAGTTTTCATAGGGAACAATGTCAGGATGTCAGTCCTGAAGCAGGACCATTATCAGTATGATTCCAACAGGGTAATCGACACAGTTGTAATGGGAAATGCAAGGCTGTTCGAGATAATGAAGGAAAAGGACGAAATATACGCGAAGGCGGATTTCAGCGATGCAGACGGTATAAGGGCTGCGGAGCTTGAAGGTGAGTTTGCCGACATGAACGGCTGGGAATCCGAGGCGGAAGCTGCGTCTCTTCTCATAGGACTTGGTATCGGAACCGAGAGCCATGAAAAGACACTTAGCGAGCTTGAAGGCGGAGACAAGGTCAAGGTACTTCTTGCACAGGCTCTTTTCGGAAAGCCTGGAGTCCTGATTCTGGATGAGCCTACTAACAATCTGGACGTAGTCTCAATCGCATGGCTTGAGGATTTCCTCATTAACTTCGAGGGAACTGTAATCGTAGTGTCACATGACAGACATTTCCTGAACATGGTTTGTACCCATATCTGCGACGTTGACTTCGGTAAGATAAGGATGTACATGGGAAGCTATGACTTCTGGTATGAGTCAAGCCAGCTCATGCAGCAGCTCATGAAGGACCAGAATAAAAAGAAAGAGGACAAGATCAAGGACCTTCAGGCCTTCATACAGAGGTTCTCGGCCAATAAATCAAAGTCCAAGCAGGCTACCTCGAGAAAGAAGCTGCTTGATAAGATCACTCTTGACGATATTGCAGTATCCAACCGAAGATATCCCTTTGTTGGATTCAAGCCTGAAAGGGAACCAGGAAATGACATCCTCATTGTAGATGGCATATCCAAGACGATAGACGGAGTGAAGATACTGGACAATGTTTCCTTTATCGTAAACAGGGATGAAAAGATAGCGTTTGCTGGAAATGACATCAGCGTAAGTACGCTGTTCAAGATACTCGCGGGAGAGATGGAGCCTGATTCAGGAAGCTACAAGTATGGAATAACGATAACGAAGAGCTATTTCCCAAGGGACAACAGCGAATATTTCGATGGTGTTGACATGAACCTCGTCGACTGGATGAGGCAGTATTCCGATGACAAGACCGAGACCTATATCAGAGGATTCCTGGGAAGGATGCTGTTCTCCGGCGAAGAGGCGCTCAAGGAAGCGAGTGTGCTTTCAGGTGGAGAGAGGGTAAGATGCATGCTGTCAAAGCTTATGCTAAGCACTGCAAACCTCCTTATAATCGACCAGCCGACTAACCACCTTGACCTTGAATCGATAACAGCTGTGAATGACGGATTGATAGACTACTCGGGAGTACTTCTGTTCTCGTCGAGAGACCATCAGTTCTGCCAGACCGTTGCAAACAGGGTGATCGAGATAACACCTGATTCTTATTTCGACAAGCTTTGCACATTTGATGAGTATCTTGAAATAAGGAACGGCATAAAATCATAGGAAACAAGAGAGCCTGCGCGAAAGCGCAGGCTCATTTTTGTATGATCAGAACATCGAAATCTGTGAATGTCCCTCATCTCTTGTAATAAGAAGATGTTCAGGATAGGATGACAGGATACTTCGGACCTCTTCCTCGGAGGTTTCGCGTGAAAGAAATTTCTTGTACCTATCCTTTGGAACTATGACCGGCATCCTTGAATGTACCCTGGCCATATCATCCTTTGACTCCATGGTTAGTATCGTGAACCTTTCCTCAGGTTTACCGTCAGGATTCCTGAAAACCTGGTGGATGCCTCCAAGCATCATGTGCCGGTCATCAGTTGAGATCATATTTTTAACTTTCTTTTCACCCTGCCATTCATAGAAGAGGTTTGCAGGTATCAGGCAGCGTCCTTCTGACATTGATCTTTTGAACATGCTTTTCTCATAGGCTGTTTCAGACCTTGCGTTTATGATAAGCTTCTTCTCCATCGGATATCCCCAGACAGGTTCAAGAAAACCTTCTTCGGTTATTGCAAGAGAATGGTTTCCCGGATACACATCCTTCTTCTCCCTTGCGAATCTGTCAAGGTCCTGTGCGTTGTAGCGCCTGTTCACCTCTTCGATGATCTCCATGAAGTTGACCATGTCTTCGATGCTGAGCTCAAGCTGGAATCTGCCGCACATTATGTTCACTTCCTTATTTTTTGTTAATGCTCCTGTATATAGCGGCTATGTCGTCCCTTGTAACATGCTCCGGATGGTTTTTGAGCTTCTGGTCGTTGCAGAGCATGCTTTCCGTATATTCTGTTATCTCACCCTCTGAAAGCACCAGGTCGCATTTGAGGAGCGCCCTGAAGGTATCTCCCAATTCGACGATTCCTGAAATTCCCGCAAGCTCGAGCATCCTGTCTATCTTTTTTCTGTCCTTGAAAATTGTCAGATACCCTTCATATAGGATTCCATTCGCAGTACCGTGAGGCACTCCCTTGAAATAGGTCAAAGGATAACCCATTCCATGCGGAAGGCTGGTACCTGTCTGGGAAATCTCCATGCCGGCCAGGGTTGAGGCAAGCATCAGCTTTTCCCTGTCCCGTATAGTTATGCAGCCATTTCTTAAGGCGCCAATGCACTCACCGAAAAGAATGAATCCTTTTTCGGCCAGGATGTCGGACATTATGTTGGAATTCCTGTTGAGATAACCTTCAGCCAGATGTGTGAATGCATCTATAGCTGTAGAAACTGTAATGTGAAGGGGCAAATTTATAGTGTATCTGGCATCCAGAAATGCGATGTCAGAAAAAATCACCTGGCCGATATTCTTTTTAGTCGATTCCTGATGGTCTGTTAGAACCGAATAAGGAGTTGTCTCTGAACCGGTGCCAGCTGTAGTAGGAATCGAAAGTATGGGAATTCCCTTGAGATTTTTCATTGATAAAAGCTCGCGGGCAGTAATCCTGTTCCTGAAGAGAAGGGATATTGCTTTCGCAGCATCCATTGCAGAGCCTCCGCCGATAGCGATTATGAAATTTACAGGATGAATTGAGTTTTCCAAGAAGGCCTTCTCCACAGTCTCAAGAGAGGGATTTTCCTCTACCTCGTCGAATATCCTGTATTTGATGTCTTCATGCTCAAGAGCGGAAATTGCATCCTCAAGAGAACCGTTTATTTTTGATGAACCATGACCTGTGACTATCAGGCAAAAATCGCCGAACTTTCTAAGGATCCTGCTATTTTTCTTCACACAGTCAGGACCCATTATTATCTTGGTTGGCATATGGTAATTGAAATTGAACAAATCCATCCCCCCAGTAGAATCATCGGATAATGCAGAAATCATATCCACAATTCAAGTTTAGCACAAAAACAGGACCATGACTCATATCGCAACGGTCTTCACAATATGGCAACATTAATGATTCAATGCGAGCTATATGCCAGGAAGCATAGAGAAAGAGAGGTAGTGGTGATATTAATGACTGTATAAATACCATACTCGAGTTCAGGGGTGATTTGAGCGAATCCATATTAAAGCTGTTATTTTTTTATTATTTTATGGATAATAATTATCTGCTATATCTCCACGATTTTTAAATATTGATTATATGACCCCATATATTGTCGATTTGTCAGCATGTTCGGGCGATTTGCCTCTCGATATTATCTACAAATTATCAATCAATGAAAACGTAATCAAAAATTGCCTGAAAGACTGTTGACAACGATTACTATTTTCTGTAGATTATGGGTATACCTGTAATACAGGTAGTCAGCATACAGATTCGCGATAGGGATACGCAGATAAGAATGAAAAGGAGTGAAACGTTTGAAAAGGGGCAAGTTAAATTCCAGATTGATCATACCTCTGGCGGGATTATTGATATCAGTGGTATTCATTTGGTTGGGTTTAAGCAAATTCGGATTCTGGGATGGTGTAAATGGTCCAAAGCCTGGATTCTTCCCGACAATAACAGGAACAGTGCTTCTGCTGGTGAGCTTGTTCATATTGAAGGGAGCAATCGGAAGCGAGGGCCCGAAATATTTCAGTATTGAGCTCATGGTGATCCTTGGAGCAGTGGGTGTGGTGGTAATGACATACCTCATAGGATTGATACCAAGTGTGATCCTCTATATCGTAGTTTGGCTGAGATACAACGAGAAGACACCGTGGATTTCGACACTCAAGGTAACTGGATTCATGTCAGTTATCATAATCGGGGCATTCGTGTTCTGGCTCAAGGTACCGTTCCCGATGGGACTTCTTGAAAATCTTTTATAGGGGGAAAAGCTTTGGAAAACTTAGAGCATCTGTTAAATGGATTTCAGACAGCGCTGACACTTCAAAATGTCATCGCATCAATGCTTGGCGCCGTTCTGGGGCTTGTCGTGGGGGCGATGCCCGGAATAGGAAGTCTTGCTGGAGTAGCGCTTCTTCTTCCACTTACCTTCAAATTCAATCCGCTGACTGCGATGATAATGCTTGGCGCACTGTATTACTCAAACATGTATGGAGGAAGCTTCAGTGCGATACTCCTGAACATTCCAGGCGATTCACCGGCAATCATGACGACGCTTGACGGATATCCGATGAACGTAAAGAAGAAAAGGCCCGGACAGGCGCTGATGACTGCCATAATGGCATCCTTCGTAGGCGGAACAATAGGAATAATAATCCTTACTGTTGTCGGTCCGGCTCTCGCAAACGTAGGACTGAAATTCGGACCTGCCGAAATGA
The DNA here is from genome assembly GCA_002428415.1 of Clostridiaceae bacterium UBA6110. Lineage (GTDB taxonomy): Bacteria > Bacillota > Clostridia > Clostridiales > Clostridiaceae > Youngiibacter. Next base: position 22,655 of record DIWI01000001.1, on the reverse strand, counting down.
CAATGGTACTTCTCATAGCCATGACATCGATCAGCTGGCTGGTTGGAGACAATATCAGCAAGGGACTCCTTGTAACGATGATAGGCATACTTCTTGCAACAATAGGTATGGATACCCTTACCGGCTCTCCGAGGTATACCTTCGGCAGCATGTACCTTCTTGGAGGAATTCCATTTACTCCGTTCATAATCGGAGCTGTAGGATTTTCTCAGGTCATCAAGCTGATCCACGATGCCAAGAAGGACATCAAGCCGGTCACCCCTGGAGAGGTTGCTAAGCTTTCAATAAGAGGAAGCATGCTCACATGGGATGACTGGAAGAGGCTACTGCCTCCTGCGATACGGTCAGGAATGATGGGTACATTCGTGGGAGTGCTTCCGGGTGCCGGAGCAACAACGGGTGCATTCCTCGGTTATGCGGTACAGAAGAAGTTCAAGTCGAAAGAGCCGCTTGGAACCGGAGCGATAGAAGGTATTGCAGCAGCGGAAGCCGCTAACAATGCGGCAGCAGCTGGAGCATTCGCACCACTTCTTGCTCTTGGAATACCGGGATCCGGAACTGGAGCAGTACTCCTTGGCGGACTCATAATGTTCGGCCTTAATCCAGGACCGCTGCTTTTTACGAACCAGCCGGTATTCACCTGGGGCCTCATAGCTTCACTGTATCTTTCAAATGTGCTTGCGGTAATAGTATCAATACTTGTTATACCGTATCTTCTGAAGATACTGTCTGTCCCAATCAAGTACATGGTGCCGGCGATAACATCGATATGCATAGTTGGCGCCTACAGCACAAGCAATTCCATGTATGGAGTGGTTGTGATGCTGGTTACGGGAGTACTTGGGTATGTACTCGACAAGAACGACTATCCTGTAGCACCGATGCTTCTGTCCTTCGTATTGGCACCTCTCCTTGAGTCCAACATGAGGAAGACCTTCATCATATCAGGCGGAAGTCTTGGAATATTCCTGGACAGCCCGATAAGCACTGTACTTGTGCTGGTTTTTGCAGGTCTGATAATTACACCTGCCTTTAAAAGCATCATGGGAAAAATCAAAGCTGGGAAGACTAAGGCAGAGTCAAAAACCGAGTTGTCTGCTGAAAAGTAGAGAATATATTAAATTATTGGGGGGAAACAATGTTTAAGAAAATCAGCAAACTAATGGTCACAGTCATGGGTATCGCACTTCTTGCGGGTTGCGGACAGAAGGATCAGGCACCTGCAGCATTCAAGCCGGCTTCACAGGTAGACTGGATAGTCACATCCAGTGCCGGCGGTGGAAGCGACATTTTCACAAGAAAAATCACGGACATCATGACAAAGGACAAGATTATTGAAGGCGTAACATTCGTTGTAAACAACAAGACAGACGGAAACGGCGAGATTGGAAGGAATGAAGTTGCAAACCTTAAGGGAGACAAGGCGAACAACACACTGCTTACCTTCAACAGCGGAGACCTTATGCCAATGGTTCAGAATACTGCCAACAGGTCAGGAAACTTCCAGATCATAGCGATCATGGCAGTTGACAAGCAGCTCCTATTCAAGGGCAAGGCCAGCAAATATGCCACCTTCAAGGATGCCATAGACGCAGCCAAGGCCGGAACACCTGTCATAATCGGCGGATCCAAGGGAGACGACATTGCAACCTACGAGGCCATGATAGCTGAAATCGGACTTTCAAAGGATGTCATGAAGTACATAACCTATAACTCTACAAGTGAAGCTATAACTGCAATACTGGGCGGACATGTTGACCTGGTAATGTCGAAGCCTGCTGCGGCATCAGAATATGTCAATTCAGGAGACCTTACTGCAATACTTGCACTCTCAGAGAAGAGATACGAGGGCAACCTCAAGGATGCGCCTACTCTCAGTGAAGTGGGAAGCTACAAGAATGTTGAGGTTCCAGTATGGAGAGGCGTTGCAGCACCAAAGAGCATGAGTGCAGATGCTGTAAAGTACTACACAGAAGCTCTCAAGAAGGTAAGTGATTCTGCAACCTGGAAGACAGATTACATCGACATATACAAGCTCATATCAGACTACAAGAACAGCACGGATGCCACAACTTTCGTCAAGCAGTTTGAAAGTGAATTCATGGCATCAAAAGGGATAAAGTAAGCAAAGATTCTTACATCTCTCTTTTCTGCAAAAGGAGACAATTATGGAGATCCAGAAGATAACAAAATCAAGCATAAGCGATCAGGTATACGACCAGCTGAAGAAGCATATCATTGAAGGGATATGGGTACAGGGTGAAAAGCTGCCGTCAGAAAACGACCTTGCGAAATCCTTCGGAGTTAGCAGGATAACTATAAGGCAGGCACTATCAAAACTCACAACTCTTGGAATACTCGAGACCAGGACAGGTGAAGGCTCCTTCATAAAGGAGCTGACTCCAGGGATCTATGTCAATGAGATAATTCCATATGTCTATCTCGGCAAGGATTCAATGAGGGAGGTATTCGAGTTCAGGATGATCATCGAAGTCGGCTCTGCTGAAATGGCAGCCTACAAGATGACTGAGGAGGAGCTTCTCGCCCTTGAGGAAAGCGTAAACAAGCTTGAAAGCTACAGCGAGGATATGGATAAGTACGTTGATGAGGACCTTGAGTTCCACACAATAATCGCGGAAAGCACCAGGAACTCGCTGATTATGCAAATGAACAGCATCGTAAGGGATGTAATGAGGGAAACGATTAGCAGTTTGACAGAAAAAGTGGGTATGGGAATAGGAAAGAAGTATCACAGGCTGCTGCTCGAGGCACTCAAGGAGAGAGATGGAGAACTGGCTAAGGAACTTATGAAGGAACATCTGCTGGAAGCGTACGGGACCTACTCCCAGAATTAGGGAATAGGCCCGGTCCTTCCGGACCGTGGAGGGAATATGAAGGAAGACAGACCAATACTTGGAATACCACTTGGAGATGCCGCAGGTATCGGACCGGAGCTGGTAGCAAAGCTAGCTGCTAAGGGATTCCTTTCTGAACACTCATGCCCGGTGATTATCGGCGATGAGAGACTGCTCGCTAAAGGAATGGAAATAGCTGGGGTAAGCTTTGAATACAAAAGAATAACGAGTCCTGAAGAAATCGGACCTTATGGAGGAGTCCTCCTTTTGGATACTGAAACCCTTGATACAGATGGCTTAAGACTGTCAGAGGTTTCGGCATCAAATGGAAAGGAAGAGGCTGACAATCTTGTATTGACTATGGAATGGTGCAAGGAAGGCTTTCTTGAAGGATTCTGCTTCGCACCTCTGAACAAGGCTGCAATGAAGCTTGGCGGATATGAGTATGAGAGTGAGCACGAGCTGTTTGCTGACAGACTCGGGGTAGTCCATCTTCCTCACGGAGAAATGAATGTGCTCGAGGATCTTTGGACTTCCAGGGTGACAAGCCACATACCCTTAAGCGATGTCAGCAGGAACATAACTGTTGAAAGGGTAATGGATGCCATAACGCTTGCAAACGACACCTTAAGAAGGGGCGGCTTCATGAATCCCAGGATCGTGATTGCTGCGATCAATCCTCATGGTGGAGATTCAGGGACATGCGGAAGAGAAGAGATCGATGTGCTTGAGCCGGCTGTAAGACTGGCGGCAGAAAATGGCATAAGAGTAGATGGCCCATTTCCATCAGACACAGTATTTCTGAAGGCTTTCAAGGGAGATTACGACGCTGTTGTGACCATGTACCATGACCAGGGGCAGATTGCCATGAAGCTCAAGGGCTTCCAGAAAGGGATAACAGTAGCTGCAGGACAGCCTTACGCCATCACCACTCCTGCGCATGGAACAGCGTATGACATAGCCGGCAAGGGAATAGCAGACACAGGTGCATTTGAAGCAGCATTCAGGCTTTGTGCCAGGATGGCGTTGAGTGACAGGGAAAATAAAAGGAAGTAGACTGCTGGAACAGTCTACCTCCATCTTTATAGAAGCATCGGCAACTATAATTTTATTCAATGGTAACACATTATTAGTGCAAAGAAAACATTGGCCTTGGTAATTTCGGTAAAAATCGGAATTTTCCACATTCAGGCCACAGAATGGAGGCTGCAAATGAGAGCATTGAGATATCTCGGGCCACAGAAGCTTGAGATTGAAGATATGAAAGAACCGGTACCAGGAGAGGGTGAAGCACTGCTTAGGGTAAAGGCTGTAGGAATCTGCGGAAGCGATGTACATGGCTACCTTGGCCTTACTGGAAGAAGGATACCACCGATGACAATGGGTCATGAGTTCTCTGCAGAGGTAGTTAAGCCCGCGGAAGGATCAAAGAGCTTTAAATCGGGCGATAAGGTGATAGTACAACCTATAAATTTCTGCGGAAAATGCGAAAACTGCATGAATGGATATACTAACATGTGCCTGAACAAGAGATTCTTCGGTGTGCTGACAGAGGATGGGGCACTGGCTGAATATCTTGCGGTACCTGAAAAGCTGCTTTACAGGCTGCCGGATAGCTGCGAGTTTGAAGATGGAGCCCTTGCGGAGCCGTACGCCGTAGGCTACGGTGCAGTTAAGAAGGCTGGAGACTTAAGGGGCAAGGTTGTGCTTATAATTGGAGCAGGAACCATAGGTCTGTGCATATTGCAGCTCGTTAAGATAAGGGAGCCAAAAATGATCATCGTCAGCGACCTGAGTGACAAGAGGCTTGAGACAGCGCTTGCCCTTGGAGCTGATGCAGTTGTAAATCCATCAAAGGTGGATTATCTGGAGGCTCTCGGTGAACTCACAGGTGGAAAAATGGCTGACATATCAATAGAGGCTGTAGGAGTGCAGGCAACTGCTAACCAGTCGATAAAGAGCCTGAAGATGGCAGGCACATCCATCTGGGTTGGAATGTCCCAGAAGGAGATGCAGATCAACATGCAGGATATCGTTGTGTCGGCAAGAAGCGTTCTTGGAACCTTCAACTACACACATGAAGAGTTCGGAGAGGTTGTTGACATACTTGGTTCAGGTAAGCTTGACACCAGGAGCCTCATAAGTGCAAGAGTAACCCTTGGTGATGCTCCCGAGTATTTCGAGCTTCTGCATTCATCACCTGATGACTTCATCAAGGTTGTGGTTGACCCATCCAAGAAGGAGGCTGCTGTCCAATGAGATTCGGATGCTGTCTGAACATGGTTTCAACCGGAGCTGATGGAACTGGGATAGAGAACATCGAGAAACTGAAGGAAGCAGGCTTTGATTATGTGGAGCTTCCTCTGGCAGAGCTTACCAGGCTTAATGACTCCGAAAGAGAGTCAATAATCGGAAGGCTGAAAGCTTCCGGAATCAGCTGCGAGGCATGCAACAACATGTTCCCGAAGACTTTTCGTCTGACGGGACAAGATGTCAGGATGGACGAAGTCCTTTCATATACGGAGAAGGCTCTGGCGATAGCAGGTTCAATAGGTGCGAAATCGGTGGTATTTGGAAGCGGTCCTGCAAAAAGGGTACCTGAAGGATTCCCGATGGATGAAGGTTACAGACAGGTAGTAGATCTCCTGAAGCTGATTGACCCGATTGCAGTAAAGAATGGAATCAATATAGCGATAGAACCTCTGAGGAAAGCTGAATGCAACCTGATAAACACATTTGAGGAAGGTGTAAGGCTGGCTGAAGATGTCGGGGGGGAAAACATAAGGGTCCTCGTTGATTATTACCACCTTACAGTTGAAAATGAAAGTCCCGAAAATGTTAAAAATTATGGCAAGGGAGCCCTTGTACACGTACATATGGCGAATCCCACTGGAAGGATATTTCCAAAGTCAATGGATGAATCAGACTACAGACCTTTCTTCGATGCCCTCAGGGATATCGGATACGACGGCAGAGTCAGCTGTGAAGCCTATACAGAAAGCTTCGAAGAAGATTCTTCAGTGACACTTAAGTTCTTCAGAGACAATATGACACAGGAGGTATGAATATGTATAATGAAAAGCTTGTTGCCGATCTCGAGGATAAGGCCAGGCAACTTAGAAAAAACGTTATTGTAAGCATGGGAGTCGGATTTGCGGGCCATATCGGAGGCTCCTTCTCTTCAGCTGACATGGTAGCAGCACTTTATTTTCATAAGCTGAGACATGATCCTGAAGATAAAAAAATGACAGACAGGGACAGATTCCTTCTAAGCAAGGGACATGTTGCGATACTCCAGTACTCGGCTCTAGCTGAAGCAGGATACTTCCCGGTTGAGGACCTGGTCAATACAAAGAGAATCGACTCATATCTGCAGGGACACCCTGATGTATTGAAGACACCAGGCATAGAGGCTGGTACAGGATCCCTTGGACAGGGTCTTTCCATAGGACTTGGCATGGCAATGGGATTGAAGATGGATGGACTTGACAGCAAGGTCTATGTACTAATGGGCGATGGAGAACAGCAGGAAGGACAGATATGGGAGGCTGCAATGGCAGCAACAGTCTACAACACTGACAATCTGGTCGGAATTGTCGACTGCAACAAGCTGCAGGCTACAGGCCCCATATGCGAGAGATTCGATGCCGGTGACATTAAGAACAAATGGGAAAGCTTCGGATGGAACACGATTGAGATAAACGGTCATGACATGAAGGAAATACTTTGGGCACTTGACGAGACTGACAAAAAGAATGGAAAACCCACTGTCATCATAATGAATACGGTAAAGGGAAAGGGACTGAGCTTTGCAGAGAACGTAGTCAGCTACCATAACGGAATGCTGTCTAAAGAGAACTACGACAAGGCTATGGCCGAGCTTTCATAGAGGAGGATACCATCATGGAACATACAAATCAGAGAGAAGCATATGGCACGACCCTTGTAGAACTTGGAAAGGTAAACAGGAACATTGTCATACTTGATGCGGACCTTGGAGGTTCAACAAGAGGCAAGCTGTTCGAGGAGAGCTTTCCGGACAGGCATGTGGAGATGGGAATCGCAGAGGCTAACATGACCTCTGTCGCTGCAGGCCTTGCTCAGACTGGAAAGATACCTTTTGTAAATACATTCGCTGTATTCGCTTCTGGCAGGGCTTATGACCAGATCAGGCAGACAATAGCAATCGGAAAGCTCAACGTCAAGATATGCGGATCCTCAGCGGGAGTATCGGATTTCGGAGACGGATCAACACATCAGTCGGTAGAGGACATGGCGATAATGAGGGCTATACCCAATATGACTGTGCTTTGTCCAGCGGATGCCAATGAGACAGTGAAGGCAGTCAGAGCACTGGCTGAATACAACGGACCATGCTACATAAGGCTTAACAGGAATGACTATCCAAATGTCACGTCCTCAGACGCACCTTTTGAGATAGGTGTGCCTTCGGTTCTTAAAGAGGGCACAGAGGTGGTTCTTTTCGCAACTGGCTATATGCTGACTCTTGCCATGGAAGCTGCGAGGCAGCTTGAAGGCATGGTGTCTGTAAAGGTCGTGAACATAAGCACCATAAAGCCGCTTGACCAGAACAGGATCAAGGAGCTTGTAAAGGGAGCCAGAGGCGTCGTAACTGCTGAAGAGCACAGCATTGTAGGTGGTCTTGGCAGCGCGATAGCGGAAGCCCTGAGGCTTGAGAGGCTTCCGATTGAGTTCGTAGGAATACAGGACTGCTTCGGAAGGAGCGCACACAGCTATAGTGACATTCTCAAATACCAGAACCTGACCACTGAGAGGGTTTTAGAGGCAATAGAAACTATCGTTTCGCTTCAATAGGAGGAATCAATGAATAAAAAAATTGGATTCATAGGACTTGGAATAATGGGGAGGCCCATGGCGAAGAACCTTCTTAAGGCTGGATACAGTCTGAAGGTATATGACCTGAACAAATCGGCAGTAGCTGATCTTGTTTCATCCGGAGCTGAGGAAGGTGCAAGCATATCTGAGGTTGCAAGGGACTGCAGCCTGATAATTACAATGCTCCCCAATTCTCCTCATGTCAAAGCTGTTGTCCTTGGTGAAGGAGGAATACTCGAAAGCGCTGCTGAAGGCACCCTGGTTGTCGACATGAGCTCCATTGCACCGGATGCCTCAAAGGAGATGGAGAAGGCTCTGTCTGAGAAGAAGCTAAGGATGATCGATGCTCCTGTATCAGGAGGAGAGCCTAAGGCAATAGATGGATCCCTCGCGATAATGGTTGGAGGAAGCGAAGTAGATTTCAATGAGGCTAAGCCGCTGTTCGACGTTATGGGAGCGTCTGCTCTTCTTGTCGGACCTATAGGAAGCGGTAATACCTGCAAGCTCACAAACCAGATAATAGTTGCTCTAAATATAGCTGCGCTCAGCGAAGGCCTGCTTCTTGCGAAAAAAGCCGGTGCTGATGTTGAGAAGGTATTCAATGCCATCAAGGGCGGACTTGCAGGAAGCACGGTAATGAATGCCAAGGCACCAATGATACTTGAAGGTAACTTCAAGCCAGGCTTCAAGATAGACCTGCATATCAAGGACCTGACAAATGCACTGGATACAGGTGCCGCAGCGGGAGCTCCGCTTCCACTGACGGCAAGCGTTCAGCAGATGCTTCAGGTGCTTAAGGCCGATGGAGAAGGTCAAAGCGACCATTCTGCCATAGCCAGATACTATGAGAAGGTTTCAGGAACTGCCATCAGAAAAGACTGATACTCCCAGTCTTTTTTACCGGAGGCATGCGGCTTTTGTCCCGTGCCTCCCCCTTTTATATCTACCTGTAATTGGAGGACATCTGTAGCCGAGGAAAGGATGGGAAAAAGCCTCGAAAAAATATGATTTTTTTTGTTGACATTATATGGTCAGGTAAGTATAATAATCTTTGTCAGTAAAAACCGCGGTCGATTAGCTCAGCCGGTAGAGCATGCGACTCTTAATCGTAGGGCCCAGGGTTCGAACCCCTGATCGACCACCATCAAAAAATCCGATACGTTTGTATCGGATTTTTTCATATGTCCGAATCCTTTTGATAGAAGGTTTTATATAGTCCCGATATAGGTTAGAATAGGCTTGTGGCCAATTGGCAATCTGGAGGTAACATGAAAAAGGTTTTGCCGCACGCTGCGGCTGTCGTACTGATGGTAATCTGGGGACTCAGCTATCTCAGCATAAGATTTGTGGTTAATGAGATAGACCCGGTGCTTTCGGCATTCTATAGGTTTGCCATTTCAACAGCAATAATGGCTGTGTTCGCCTTGGGAAAAGGGAAAAGGGTCCTTAAAGAAGACAGGTTTAGATTCATAATGGGAGGCCTTTTTGGAGTCGCGACATACTTCACATTTCAGAACATTGGGGTAAAGCTGACAACTACTGCCAATGTCGCAATCATAATATCCACGATTCCAGTAATTACCCTGCTCGTGAATTCTTTGGTGCTGAAAATCAGGCTCGACAGATGGAAGGTTGCAGGTGTGTCGATGTCTGTTGCCGGAATAGCACTTATTGTGCTTGCGAAGGAAAATTTTTCGCTTTTCTCATCCGGAACTTTAGGTGACCTTCTGGTACTTGGTGCAGCACTTTCATGGGTAGCGTACACACTTCTCATGAGCAATCTCAAGGGAAGCTATTCTCCGATGGAGGCCTCATTTCACACAAATGCCTGGGGGACGCTGTTCCTGTCGCCGATTATTCTCAAGACTGGCTTGCAGCCATTGAGTCCGACAGGGATATTTCATCTCCTCTACCTTTCGATAGTATGCACTTTTGTCGGGTATAATCTTTACCTCTATTGCCTGAAGGCACTGGGGAGTGTCAAAGCTACCGCATACATCAACCTGGAACCTGCAATCAGCGTCGCGGTATCTATATTCATATTGAAGGAAGCTGTGTTCCCTCTGCAGATTGCAGGGGCTGCTGTAATCATAATCGGGGTGTTCCTTGTGAACAGAAAGGGGTAGACAATGAAGGACGAAAGACTGGAAAAGCTTGCAAAGCTTCTCGTAGGCTATTCGACTGAGGTCAAGGAGGGGGACTTTGTATATGTCAGATGCGATGAGGTAGCACTGCCGTGGGCAAAGGAAGTAGTCAAAGCGGCGGTAAGGGCTGGCGCCCATGTCGAGACCGTTCTGACATCGGATGAGATCCAGGAGATTGTGCTTAAGAACTCAACTGAAGAGCAGCTTGAGAAGGAGAACGAACTCCAGAAGGCTATGATGGCAAAGGTAGACGTGTGGCTTACTGCATGGGGATCAAGAAACCTCAAATATGCTTCTTCGGTTCCTTCTGAAAATATCAAATCCGCAGCAAGGGGAGCCGCGTCATGGAGGAAGATATACACCGAGAGGACTGGAGACGGCAGCATGAGATGGTGCGGTACCCAGTTCCCGACCTTCGCCGATGCCCAGGAAGCCGGAATGAGCCTGGAAGACTACGAGGATTTCGTATATGGAGCAGGACTTCTTGACAAGGATGACCCTGTAGCTGAATGGAAAAGGATAAGTGAGGTACAGGAGAGATGGGTCAGGTACCTTGATACAAAAAAGGAGCTTCATATATTATCTGAAGGCACGGACATAAAGGTTTCAGTTTCTGGCAGAAAATGGATCAACTGCGATGGAAGGCAGAATTTTCCTGATGGTGAAATTTTTACTTCACCTGTCCATGAAGAGATAAACGGACATGTTTCCTTTACCTTCCCACTTATCTATGCAGGCAAGGAGATACGCGGGATAAGACTTGAAGTGGTGAATGGAAGGGTTGTCGAGGCCTTCGCTGATGAGGGGCAGGACCTTCTTCAAAATGTCCTCGATACGGATGACGGCTCAAGATTCTTCGGTGAGGTTGCCATAGGGACCAATTACGGAATTAAGGACTTTACAAAGAATACGCTTTTTGATGAAAAGATCGGCGGTACCTTCCATATGGCCATAGGAGACTCCATGCCGGAGGCTGGTGGGAAAAACAGCTCTTCAGTGCATTGGGACATGATAGGGGACCTCAGAAAAGGGGGCTCCGTATCTGCAGATGGAGAGGTATTCTACAGGGATGGTGAATTCCTGATGGAAGTACTTGAGCGTTTCGAGACCGTATGATTGTAACACAACCTTTCTTCTGGAATTCGAAGTCATATGAATAAAATATTAACGATTTGTTATAAAATTGACATTTTGTTTGTAAATATTCCTAAAGCCCTTACAATGAGATAAGACGAATACTGAGTGGAAATAGGAGCGTGGTACAAATGATCAAAGAGATAAACTGTAAAAAGGTAAATGGAACCGTACGAATCCCTGCATCGAAGTCCTACGGGCACAGGGCTCTGATTGCTCTGTCGCTTTCTAAAGGGAAAGGTGTGCTGGACAATTTCGACATGTCACTGGACATCATGGCAACCTTGAAGTGTCTGGAAGATCTTGGTGTAGATTTCATTTTTTCGGATAGGTCGCTGTCGATAGACGCAACGAAGTTCGGACAATTCAGGGACAGGACGATGAAGCCGGAAGAATCAGGTTCCACGCTCAGGTTCTTCATACCAATAACTCTCCTGTTTGATGAAGTATTCGAGTTCAGATGCAAGACAGGACTTCTCAAGAGACCGCTTACTGTCTACGAGGAGCTCTTCAAGGACCTTGACATCGTCCTCTACAGGGATAGCCTTGAAAGCCTTGTTGTAAAGGGCAGGCTTTCAAGCGGCGAATTCACCATGAGAGGGGATGTCAGCTCCCAGTTCATATCGGGTATGCTGCTCGTGCTTCCGATACTTGATGGAGACAGCGTACTGAATGTTACAGGCGAACTGGAATCTGAAGGCTATGTCAACATGACACTGAAGGTCATGAATGACTTCGGAATAGAAGTTGTGAGGGATGGCAATACATTCCACGTCAAAGGCAACCAGAGCTATATTGCGAGAGATTACAAGATAGAGGGAGACTACTCTCAGGGAGCGTTCATGCTGGCGGCAGGAGTGCTTGGCGGGGATGTTACGGTAACCGGACTTGAAAAGGATACTGCCCAGGGTGACGCTGATATAGTCAGGATAATAAGGGACATGGGTGGGGTTATAGAAGAGACTGAGGATGGACTCAGAGCGAGAAGGTCAGACCTTAAGGCTATTGACATTGATATCTCCCAGACTCCTGATCTGACCCCCATTCTTGGAGTGCTTCTAAGTCTCTCAAAGGGTACCGGAAGGCTGCTTAACGGAAAGAGATTAAGGTATAAGGAGTCAGACAGGATCAAGACCACAGTGGCAATGCTAACTTCCCTTGGAGGAGATGCCAGGGAGGATGGCGAGGACATAGTGATCGAAGGCAAGGAAATGCTTAAGGGAGGCAGATCGTTCGCATTCAATGACCATAGGATTGTAATGGCTTCCTCAGTGGCTGCACTCAGGTCCGAGGACAAGGTTTATATTGACGGCTATGAAGCGGTGAACAAGTCTTATCCTGAATTCTTCAATGATTTTGAGCATATGCTTTGCAACAGATAGACATTATGGGCATCCTTCAGGGTGCCCGTTGAATTTTGTCCGATTTTTGCATTCTCTGTGACATTCTTATGATTTTCTTAGGTTTTCAAACCTCATTCACCAGGATGTGAATATGTGATAAAATTAGATGATAATTTTCAGGATGGGTGAATGCTATGCAAATCGGTGAATTGATGAACGGTGTCGAGGTCCTAGAAAAAAGGGGTTTCGCTGAAGATATAGAAATAGAAGACATTACTGTAAGCTCAAGGGAAGTTTCGAATGGATTTCTCTTTACTGCCATTAGAGGGCACTATAGTGACGGGCACAGGTTCCTAAAGGATGCAGAAACAAAAGGCGCGGTCTGTGCTGTTGTCGAAATCTTCAGCGATGATTTAGGGATCACACAGTTAAAGGTGGCAGATACAAGGCGTGCACATTCTCGGATCTGCAGCAATTTCTATGGGTCTCCTTCGAAAGAGATGCGGGTATTTGGTATAACCGCTACTAACGGCAAGACAACGACCTCATATATGCTTAACAGCATCCTGGAAGACAGTGGAAGCACTACTGGACTTTTTGGGAGCGTAAGGATCAAGAACGGAAACGAAAACATCCCTTCATCGATGACGACTCCGGATGCCAAGGTTGTGCAGGCTAGTCTCAGAAAAATGAAAGACAATGGCGTGAAAAAGGTAACCATGGAAGTATCCTCATCATCATTGGAGCAGTACAGGGTTGCTGACATTGATTTTGATATTGTAGCATTCAATAATTTCAGCAGAGAGCACATCGACCAGCATGGAAGCTTTGAGAAATACTTTGAGGCGAAATCGAGTCTGATAACAGGTGCAGGCGAGAAGGCATATGCAGTCCTCAACTACGATGATCAATATGCCAGGAGCCTGATTGGCAAGACGCGTGCAAGGGTGATAACCTACTCTGTTTCAGACAAATCTGCGGACATCCATTGCTCAAGCTACGACCTTTCCTCTGGAAGGGCTTCAATGGAGGTTGTCATTGCTTTGGATTTTGACGGTCTTGAGGGGAAGGTTGAAAAAGGTACATTCCATGTGGAGCTGGGCGTTCCAGGGTTTCATTCAATAACAAACGCACTTTCTGTGATTGCCATGGCCCTCATAGACGGGGTGGACAGGAATGTGATAGCTGCTGCCCTTAAAAGATTTACCGGGGTTGAGAGAAGGTTCCAATATGTCTATGACAGGGATTTCATAATTGCAGATGACCATTTTGCAAACAGCAGGAACATTGATGTGACACTCGAAAGCATCGCAAAGTCTGATTGTAAAAAACTTCATATAGTCTACGCAATACGTGGGAACCGGGGTATTACGGTTAACCGGGAGAATATCGAAACTCTGCTGAAATGGAAGGACACTCTTCCAATGGATGAGATAATCGGCACAGTGAGCGAAGGTCTTGTAGGACCGAAAGATGAAGTAAAGCCTGAGGAACTCGAGGTTTATTTCGATGCCCTTAAGGATTCAGGACTTGAAACACCGCTTTTCAAAAAGCTCGAGGACGCCATAGCCTACGCACTGAATAAGGCGGATAATGGAGATATGGTTCTTCTTGCCGGATCTCAGGGAATGGATTACGGAGCTGAAATTGCCCTGAACATGATGAAGGCTCTGAGACCAGACCTGCCGGAAGATGATTTGCTTAGACCACTTAAGGACAGAACCTTGTTATTGGAGAATTTGAAGATATGAGAGACAGGATACTTGGAATTATAGGCGGTATGGGGCCTGAAGCAACAGCCCAGCTTTACATGAAGATGATAAGGGCTACAAAAGTCAAAAAGGACCAGGAACACTTCAGGATCATAATAGACAGCAATCCGAAGATACCTGACAGGACCAGGGCTATACTTGGGCTTGGAGAGAATCCGGTTCCCATGATAATCGAAACTGCCAGGAACCTTGAAAGAATGGGAGTGGATATCGCATGCATCCCATGCATGACCTCCCACTACTTTTTCGATGAAATTCAAAGCGGCGTAGAGATGAAGATCATGAATGCACTTGAGGAGCTCAAGAAATATATAGACACTAACTTTCCGGAAATCAGGAAGGTCGGAATACTGGCTACTACGGGAACCATGAACACTAAGATATATGACAAATATCTTACAGGGTTGGAGCTCATCTATCCTGACCTTGATATCCAGAAGGATAATGTAATGGAGGCTATATATGGAGAGGGGACTGGGATAAAGAGCGGAGTGACAGAAGGCAGGCCGGTGAAATTGCTTGTTGAAGCAGGTGAGCATGTAATAATGAAGGGTGCCGAGCTTGTGGTCCTAGGATGCACTGAAATCGGTCTTGTGCTCAATAAGGAATCTCTTTCCATGCCCTGCGTGGATCCCATGGATGTCATGGCGGAAGCAATGGTAAGTGAATAAATTACTGAAAGTAAAGAGGAACGCCAAGCATTTCTGCTGGACGTTCCTCGTTTTATTTCCAGGCGGTTGCAGTAATCTCAATACCGCCAAGCTCCTGGTTAAGGTATCGGGCAAGAGTGAAAAGGTAATCTGAAAGCCTGTTCAGGAACATATAGCTTTGGGGAAAGGTTTCCACTTCCTCTTCGAGCAGATATCTCACATATTGCCTTTCGACCCTTCGGGCCAGTGACCTAGTGATGTGAGTGTAGGTTGCCTGCCTAGTTCCGGAAAACAGTATGAAATGAGTCTGTTCAGGCATAAGTGATGTCAGCTCGTCTATCTTCTCTTCAAGTAGCTTTGGATGACTTTCGTTGAACCTCATGACTTCATATTTTGATGATATTTCGCTTCCCATGTTGTAAAGTCCGTTCTGGATGTATCTGATAAAATCGGTGAGCTCGGCTTTCCTTTCAAAATCAGCGCTTTCATCGATGAGGGAACAAAGATATCCAAGGGATGAATTGAGTTCATCTATCTGTCCGTTAAGCTCTATGAGCGATGATGACTTGAGTACCCTTTCGCCTCCGAGTGTTCCTGTGGTGCCTTTGTCGCCAGTCTTGGTTACAATTCCCATTGCAGTCCTCCATATCTAAAAATTTGCGTTCAAAAAATTTTTCACAAGTGGTGTCAAGATAATTCTACATCATCTAAAGTATGGTATACTAAATAATATTGTTAATCTTTTTGAAACAATTATGACACAAATGCAAATAAACAGGGAACAACTTATCATTAATGCAAAACCAATGAGAAGGGGAGATCATCATGAACGCACATGACTACATTGAGGAGGTCCTTGACAAGGTAAGGACCAAAAACAGGGGAGAGGATGAATTCATAGCTGCAACTACTGAAGTCCTTCACTCACTTACACCAGTAATCGAAAAGCATCCCAAGTACATGGAGCACAACATACTGGAAAGAATAATCGAGCCGGACAGGCAGATAATATTCTCGGTTCCATGGGTTGATGATTCAGGCAAAGTAAGGGTAAACAGAGGCTTCAGGGTTCAGTTCTCAAGCGCAATCGGACCATACAAGGGCGGACTCAGATATCATCCTTCAGTAAACCTGAGCATCATAAAGTTCCTTGGATTCGAGCAGATATTCAAGAACTCACTAACCGGACTTCCGATCGGTGGAGGCAAGGGCGGGAGCGACTTTGATCCCAAAGGCAAGAGTGAGATGGAGGTAATGAGGTTCTGCCAGAGCTTCATGACTGAACTATACAGGCATATAGGCGAGGACATAGATGTTCCTGCTGGAGATATCGGTGTCGGCGGCAGAGAAATAGGATATATGTACGGACAGTACAGGAAGATCATGGGATCTTCAGAGCCAGGCGTGCTTACAGGCAAGGGCATCGTATACGGTGGAAGCCTTGGAAGGCCAGAAGCGACAGGCTTCGGTCTTGTGTATTTCGTCAAGGAGATACTTGAGCACAGAGGTATTGATATGAAAGGTAAGACAGCCGTAGTATCAGGTTCAGGCAATGTTGCTCTTTTCGCGATCGAGAAGCTTGCTGAGTTTGGAGTGAAGACTGTAGCATGCTCAGACAGCAACGGCTACATATATGACGAGAACGGCGTGGACCTTGAAATGCTGAGGCAGATCAAAGACGTTGAAAGAAAGAGAATAAGCGAATATCCTTCAAGGACAGGCAGAGGCGAATATCGTGAGGGCTCAAGGAACATCTGGGATGTCAAGTGCGATATCGTATTGCCTTGCGCAACACAGAATGAAATCAACAAGGACGAGGCAATTAAGATTGCGGACAACGGAGTAATTCTTGTCGGCGAAGGCGCCAACATGCCTTCAACTCTGGAGGCTCAGGATGTATACAGGGAGAGAAAAGTGCTTTTCGCACCTGCAAAAGCAGCCAATGCTGGCGGCGTGGCTGTATCCGCACTTGAAATGTCTCAGAACTCAATGAGGATGTACTGGGAAAAGAGTGAAGTCGACAACATGCTCAAGGGCATAATGAAGAGGATTTACGAGAATGCAAGCAAGATGGCCGAAGAGTATGGCGACAAGGATAACCTTGTAATGGGTGCAAACATCGCCGGCTTCGTAAAGGTTGCAGACGCAATGGTATATCAGGGAATATAGAAAATATATATAAATAGATATCCAAACAAACAAAAGCAGCTTAAAAGCTGCTTTTGTTTGTTTGCAAATTGTTCCGAAATGGGATTTTCTCTTTAATTTGTTAAATATTTTTCTAACATTATTTATAAATATGTAATGAAATGGTACTATTAAAGCATGTTATTTTTCTGCTTCGCATTATATTATGACGATTTGTTCCAATTTAAACGGATATGATTGCAACATATTGTATAAAGTAGTATTTTGCACTGTGATTTATGCATATTTTGCGCCTGTAATTGACAACAATATAACCAGGCTCGAAATAATAGTTAAATTATTACTTAACGGGAGGGAAATCAATGGAAGAAAAGAAAAGCTTTTTCAACAAGGAGCAAACCAGAAGAGATTTTCTGAAGCTCACAGGAAAAGGAATCGGTGGTGCGGTAGTATCCTTGTCAATACTCAGCCTTTTCGGATGCGATACCAAGGAAGTTTCCGCATTTCCTATAGCTGAGGGTCTGCTGGTTGCAGACAGGTCGAAATGCACAGGCTGCCAGAGGTGTGAAATCACATGTACAGCCATGAATGAAGGCAAGATTCAGCCATTCATATCAAGGATAAATGTCAGCAAGAACTACAATTTCGGAAAAGAAGGCCCGAAAATCAACTTTGCAAGTGCTGATGGACAATATGGAAACCTTCTGATGTCGCCTTCTACCTGCAAACAATGCAGAGAGCCGTTCTGCGGCAATGCATGTCCTGTCGGGGCCATATTTGCTGACAAGAACAACGGAAACGCAAGGACTGTGAACAAGGAGCTTTGTATTGGCTGCGGAACCTGTGTTCAGGCATGCCCATGGCATATGCCAAATGTTGATGCCGAAACGAAGAAGTCTTCAAAGTGCATAACCTGCGGAGAGTGCGCAAAGGCATGCCCTACAGGCGCGCTATCTGTAATCCCATGGGAAGACATCAAGGTTGCAATGGACAGACATGGAATGCTTTTAGGTTAATGGAGGAGGATGGCAATGGCTGATAAATCGTTTGGATGGGCTGGTAAGATACTTAGGGTAAACCTTACTACAGCTAATATCTCAGTAACTGAAACAAAGGAATATGAATCGTTAATAGGCGGTATGGGCATAGGCTACAAGGTCATGTTCGATGAAGTTCCTCAGGGAACCAAAGCATTTGATGAGGCCAACAAGGTTGTTTTCGCCGTAGGACCTCTAACAGGAAGCGGTGTTCCATGCAGCTCCAGAACCAACATCACATCTCTTCTGCCTTCGAATCCAAACAATGCGGTTTCGGATTCGCACATGGGCGGAAACTTCGCAGCAGTTATGAAATATGCTGGATACGATGCTATAGTCATCGAGGGAAAATCTCCAAAGCCGGTTTGGCTCAGGATTGAGGATGACAAGGTAACGATTGAGGATGCAAGACACGTATGGGGTAAAGGTATATTCGAATCAACAGCGATACTTGCAGGTGAAATCGGCAAAGAGGCTTCGATTGCGGCTATCGGCCAGGCGGGAGAAAATCTCGTAAACCTGTCCGTAATCATGAACGGCACATCCCACTCAGCAGGCGGACATGGCGGAGTACTTGGCTCAAAGCTTCTCAAGGCTGTTGCGGTAAAGGGTACAGGATCTGTTGCTATTGCAGGCAAGGGTGCTGACTTCGTGGAACTTAACAGGTACATGATGGCAGATATCATCGGTGCGAACAATCAGCATGTTGTTCCGAGCACTCCTCAGCCGTGGGCCGAATACCACAGCCAGGGCTCAAGATGGACAGCAAAGGCAGGACTATCATGGGGAGCTGCAGACCCTGCAGTTGAAACCGGAGAATGTGCAGCAGGAGAAGTCAATAAGGTCGGTTACAGGACAATGAAGTCTGTTTTTGACCTTGGACCTGTCGCTGAGAAGTATACTGTCAGGATGGGCGGATGTCAGAGCTGTCCGATAAGGTGCCATTCACAGCTTACTATTCCAAAGCTTGCCACATATGGAGTATCTCCAAATGTTGCCAATACATGCATGGGATTCCATTCACCTGCAGGAGTAATGATAAAAGGAGTCAAGGACCAGTTCGAGGAAGGCGATGCGAACATGATCACAAGGACTCTTGGTGCACAGCTTGCCGATGACTATGGTGTATGGTGCAACTATGGCCTTATAGGTAAGGACTTCAAGTATGCCTACGAGCATGGGATACTCAAGAATGTTTTGCCAAAGGAAGAATATGACTCGATACCATGGGATCTTCTGGAAAATGGAGACCCTGCATTCCTAAAGGATTTCTACAGAAGAATAGCCTTCAAGGAAGGGGAGTTCTCCAACCTGGGACTTGGAACCTACTGGATAGCCGAGAGATGGAACTATGGTCAGGACTTCTGGAATGGAGCTGCATATGGAATCTGGTCGCCGCTTGGCTATCCGAAGCATCACTCCAATGAAGCTGGCGGACAGGTTGGAGCCCTCATATCATGCATGTTCAACAGGGACTCCCAGTCGCATACACATATGAATCTTATTGGATCGGGACTTCCGATAGAGACACTGAAGGAAATCGCAGGTGAAGTGTTTGGATCGCCTGACGCACTTGATGCTCCAATGGATTACAAGCCAATGAACGAGTACAAGGCAAAGTTCGCCAAGTGGTCTCTTGCAAGAAACTGCATACATGACGCACTGACACTTTGCAACTGGATGTGGCCTATGACCGTATCACCGACAAAGTCAAGAAACTACAGGGGTGACACAGCTCTTGAAGCCAAGTTCATGTCGATGGTTACGGGCAAGGAGATAACTGAGGCTGAACTTGACCTGGCAGGTGAGAGGATCATGACACTGCACAGGGCTCTCACTGTAAAATGCATGAACACCATGGATATGAGAGCAACTCATGATGTAATGATGGACTGGGTATATGATGCTGATCCTGGAGTTGCGCCATTCACAAAGGGTACCATAAAGATGGACAGGGATGACATGCAGCTCGCGCTCACAATGTTCTACAAGGAAATGGGCTGGGATGAGAAGCTGGGAACTCCGACAAGGGCGACGCTGGAAAGGCTTGGACTCAAGGATGTTGCTGATGAACTGGGGAGCCTGAACCTCCTTCCATAATGAGGTAAACAATGGGAAATGATAATTTAATTTTTGATGATATGCTTAAGCTCAAGGAAGCTGTCATATTCATCAGAAAAGAATCAATAAAAGGAAATCTGGTAGAGAAGATCAGTCTTGCGGAAACCGCTGGCATCGAGGAAGGAGAGGTTGAACCTCTCCTTGCGAGAATGCTTGATTTTCCTGAATTCATTGAGCTTAAAAGGGTAATGGATTCGGAGGGGAATGAATATCTGTATTCCGCCAGCGAAATGACAGACAGGTATGTAGAGATACTGATGGGGCTTAAGAACAAGGACCTTTTGAAGCTCATAGCAGAAACGGTAAGGTATGAATCACAGAAGTATCCAAGGCCGACGAGAGCTGACCTGTTTACAAAAAAGCCTTACAACATAAGCCTTGAGGAGCTTGGAGAGCTGCTTGACAGCATCGGGGAAGAGAGCGACTACAAGGACCTGAAATTCACCGAAGCGTCGAATGGCACCCGATTCATATATTCAGAACAGCACATGACCAAATTTTATGCAACTAAGCTTGCTGAGTGGTACGAGGTGCTTCAGTACGAAATACCGTAGGGAGGGACTTTAGATGAACGACTTAAATCTATCTGATGAAGTTCCGGTATCGATATATGTGAACGGAGATGTTGCTGCGACCTTGATGTGTACCCCTGAGGACCTGAAGGATCTTGCGCTGGGGTATCTCCTTGATACCGGTTCTGTAGAGGGCATGACAGACATATCTAAAATCAGTGTCTGCAATGCTGAGAGGGAGGTATACGTTAATCTTCGGGAGTCATTGAAAAGGCGTCCGAAGTTCAGTGAAATAATTACGACTGCCTGCAGCCAGGGATTTGACTATGCTGATGCCATTGACGGCCTGGAGAGTCTTAATTCTGACCACACAGTGACCATTCTTGAGATAAGACAGGCTGTAAAAAGGATGGTAAAGGAATCGGCAAAATACATACGCCATGGAGGGATTCATGCTTCTGCGCTTGTTTCAGAGGACTTCTTCGTTACCAGGGAAGATGTGGGAAGACATAATTCACATGACAAGGTAGTCGGCAGAGCTATGCAGGAAAATGTTGATTTGAAGGCATCGATGATTGTTACAACAGGCAGGATATCAGCAGACATGGTTTTTAAGGCCATGAATGCAGGAGTTCCGATTTTATGCTCGATGAGCAATCCGACCAAGCTAGCAGTTGACATCGCACAGAAGTGCAGAATAACATTAGTTGGAAGATGCATGGGGAAGGATCTTACGGTCTATACCCAGGACGAAAGAATAATTGATAAGGAGAAAAAAATATGTTTAGCAGATTAGGAGCACCGGAGCTGATACTCATACTTGCCATTGCTTTAGTGGTATTTGGACCATCGAAACTTCCTGAAATAGGAAAATCTGTCGGAAAGGCTATCAACGAGTTCAAGGCTCAGGCCAACAAAGTCTCGGAGGATATCAAGGTAGACCTTAACGATGAGAGCAAGAATTGAGGATCTTGAAAAGGATCTGAAGAAGGCAAAGAAGAAAGAGAGAAAGATGACACTGATAGGTCATCTCGGTGAACTTAGGAGAAGGCTCATCTATTCAGCATTCTTTTTTCTAGCTGGAGCCGGATTCTGTTATTACCATGTTGAAGCGCTGATAACGGACATGCTCAACAAAGCTCCAGGAATGGAATTTGTCGCTATTGCTCCTGAAGAGCTTCTTATTTCTCAGATACGTATAGCTTTCCTCGGCGGAGTCATTGTTGCCTCACCGCTCATCATCATGCAAATCTGGATGTTTGTAAAGCCAGGTCTTGTAGTAAAGGAAAAGAGATACCTTCTCCTTTCGCTTTTTGTCGGTGCAATGTTCTTTGTCTCAGGAATAGCATTTGCTTATATGGTGATACTGCCAATGACACTGAAGTTCCTTGCGGGATTCGAGATGGACAGGATTTCATCGTTCATAAGCTTCAGCAGCTATTTAAGCTTCGCAACCAATATGCTGCTTTCATTCGGGCTTGTATTTGAACTCCCTATTGTAATGCTGCTGCTCAGTCTGTTTGGAATACTTAAGGTAAAGACGGTAGTCAAGTTCAGGAAGCATATCCTGATAATCATACTAACCGTTGCGGCCTTCCTGACACCGCCTGATGTTGTTTCACAGCTTCTGATGGCTATTCCCATGCTTATACTGTTTGAAATCGGCATATTGTTTGCTAGAGTCGCAGAAAAGAGCAGAAACAAGAGACTTTCAGACAATCTATAATTGAAGCGACGGCTATGTCTATAGAATATTTGACATAGCCGTCGTACATTTATATCCAGATGGGCTAAAATCAGATACCCTCTTCTTGCTGTGATTTTACAGATGAAAGTTCTTCATAATTGCAGTTACTTATTATAGGAAGTTTCTTGCCTGAGAAAACTGAAAACGATAGCAGATATTGGCGTTTTTTCAAGCTTCAGGCATCGGTGAATTAGCTGATCAATCTCGAATAGTAAATACATGGATGATTAAGATAGCAATATTAATGAATGGAAGCCTCGGTATTGGGCTATCGCAAGTACTGGTCCCAAAAAGTTGACTAAAATTGTTCCAAAATCAGTTGACAGCCTAAAGCA
>DIWI01000015.1 GCA_002428415.1 Clostridiaceae bacterium UBA6110 | reverse complement strand
CCTATTTCTGTTTAATTTTCAAAGAGCTACGTCACTTGTAGGGTGACTTCCTTTATTATGGCCCAGCCATAATGCATTGTCAACGGATTCTGAGGCTTGAAACGCCTTGAATCAGGCAACTTGTACATATTAACACGCTTTAATAGACACGGTTTTGCTGATAACCCAATCTGAAGCAAAATAATAGTGTTTTGCTTCAATTTGCTCGAATTTCCTCATTTTTACGTTTATGGATACGCTAGGGTTAGTGTACGTTAGCAACCTGTAGTTTGGACATCAAATCTTTGATTTCCTGTAACTTCCAGTTAACATATTCTTAATGTAAACCTTTAATTTTAGACCAGAAACAGGAAACGCTCCCATTAAGGGAGCGTTCATCTTATGCCATTTTAGCGATATTGAGGTGCTAATATCAGTGTATTGTACGCCCTATATTATCGTTCCCGAAGCCCTGTATGGTTTAAGGACCATTGAATAGAACAAAGCCAGAAGTACAAGACCCTTGAATACGCTGCTTATCGAGATTGTCCACCACACTCCATTCAAACCAAGAGCTGTATATGTTGAAAGGAAATATGCTCCGGGTATTCTCAGTGCATTGAAGAAGATACCTACATAAGAAGGGATCTTTGTTTTGCCCAGACCATTAAAGGCGCCCTGATTGGAGATCTCGATTGACATGAAGACCTGCGAAAGCCCCAATATCCATAGGTATGATGCGCCCATCCGGATGATTTCAGGTTCTTGGATGAATATTCCAAACAGCTGCTTGGGAAAAACCATGAGCATCATCATCGATAATAGTCCAAGAACTGACACCGCCAGGACTCCTGACCTGTAGCCTTTTACTATTCTCTCATATTCCTTCGCTCCATAGTTCTGACCTACGAAGGCACTGAGAGCGGTTGAAAATCCACCAGCGGTCATCCAGGACAGCGATTCTATCTGAGACCCGACCTTCTGCACTGCAATCGCTTCAGGTCCATAAACAGCTATTATCCTTGCGACAACCATAGCTATCATTGCAAAGAAGCCATTCTGAAGAGATACCGGGAGCCCAAGCCTGATTATCTTCCTGATGTGCTGGATTGAAGGCTTTCTAAAGATGTTAAGACGAAAATAGGTTTCCTTCCTGTTCCTTATATGAATTATGAAGAGTGTCGTCACTACCATTTGAGCCGCAACCGTTGCTACAGCAGCTCCCCTGACTCCCATAGCGGGAAATGGCCCCACTCCATATATAAGGAGTGGATCGAGAATCATATTTACAACAAGCCCGGCAAAATTAAACCGAAAGGGCACCTTGCTAAGCCCGGCACCATTGAATATTCCGGTAAGTACCGGATTCATAAAATTGAAGAATATCCCACAGCCAATCACCAGGAGATATCCCACAGCCATATCTATGACATTCTGGTCCCCAAGTCGGAAAAAGGATATGAGTTGATTCCTGAAGATGATGATGAGCAAACCGTAGATAGCCGCTATAAAAAGATTCAGTTGGATAGCTGAGACCGCATGGTCTTTTGCACCTTCCTCATCCTTTCGTCCAAGATACTGCGCTACAAACACCTCGGCTCCTGACTTGGAAATCAGTATAAGAGAAAATCCGAACCACATGAAAAACCCTGCAGTTCCTACAGCTGCTACAGCATCACTGCCTGATCTTCCTACCCAGAACATATCTGTAAGATTATACGCCATCTGCATGAACGAAGTGCCCATGATTGGAATGGCAAGCTTTGTCAAAGTTATTAGGATATCCCCTTTAGTAAGATCGATCTTTTTTTCCATAAGCACCTCATCACAACGCGAAAGAACTACATGCAAAATATATCATATCCGTATATAAATTGCAAAAAAAGCGGATCCCGGATAAAATTCCGGGATCCCCATCAATTCAATTACTTTGCCTTCTCAAGTGCGGCCTTAATAGCATCTATAAGACCCTTTGAAGAATAAGTGGCACCTGATACTGTCGTCAGGGCATCAGCAGAATTCTCATCCTTGACTTCCTTTATAATAGCTTCAGAAGCCTTTCCGAAAAGCTCTGCAGTATCACCGTTCTCAAGAACAGTAACATCTGAAATCTTGCCGCCCTTCACTACAACAGAAACCTTGATAGGCGCTTTGAATCCCTGTGCTTCACCCTCATATGTACCGTCCTTAAAAGCTGGCTTTGAGGAGCATCCTACAAAAACAGCTGCTGCAAGCAGAGCCGAAGCGATAACCTTAATTGACTTTTTCATTTTAACCTCCTAAACCCCGTGACTTTCATCTCCTCCTGAATGGCTGAAATTTGTCTATCTTGGGCATGAAAATGACATTTTTTATTTTACTGGATTTACGAATACAACGCAATATCATATCCGAGTTTTTTACTCAGATTTTCCCTTTCTGTGTTTTCCGGTCAACCTGTCAATGGAGACACTAATAAGCGATGTAGCATTTTTCATTCTTTCAATGTACTGGCTTCCTTCATCGAGATACTCCCTTGAGTATTTCCTTATGAACTCGAAGAGTATACTTCCTTTGTCTTCTCCTATATACTCGGCAGCTTCTCCAAACACCACCACAGATTCGTAGTCAGTGCTGAATTTATCGCTCAGTATGTCTGAGCGGGTAACCACAGTGAAAGAAACCCTGGGATAAGATGCTATATCGCTGAGCTTCTTTCCCTCTTTTGCACAATGTATATATATGAAGCCATCCTTAACAACATAATTGACTGGTATGCCATATGGAAAGCCATCAGTTCCCAGAACCGACAATATACCGAATGAGCCTTTTTCAAGCGCCTTTTCAGCCGAACCTGAATCCATTTCCCTGTCTTTTCTTCTCAAAAGTCACTCCACCCTTCCTTTGTCAGAGACATTATAACAAATCTGGTCGGCATTCTGGTAAGATCATCAAGCACATCAATTCCCTTTTTAAAGCCGTTTTTCTCAAGGAGCCTTATTGATTGCAGATTTTCTTTCGATGTGAACGCTTCAATCCTTGCAAGGCCAAGTTCTTCAAATCCAATCTCAAGTACCGCTCTAAGTGCTTCAGACATGTAACCATGTCCCTCGAACCTTTCAATCATCTCATATCCCACTTCAGCGACTGTCTTGTTATCGTTGAAATTCCATAGGGTTATGGTTCCGATGAACTCCCGGGTTTCCTTTGCTTCAATGACTAAATACAGCCATCTTCCTGCTTCTGACCCGCCGACGATATAATCTATGAAGGTCTCAGCCTGAACTATCGTAGTATATGCTTCATTGTCCGTATGTTCTGCAGTCTTCTTATTGCTCTTCAGTGCAAACATATCCAGACTGTCTCGCCTTTCAAGCTGCCTGAGGACAAGCCTTTCAGTCTCAACAGATTCATTTTTACTCAGGCCACTACCCATACCGTCCCTTTCTCACCTGTCTTTTTGTTATGCATCACGATCTCGAGGATGTTCTCAGTCCTTGGATCATAGACTTTTGGCAGCTCCAGTATCAGATTGTATCTGTCAGTGCACTTGTCATCCTTTATCTCTTTCTCTACTTCCAGCTCCTGACATTTCTGTTTCTTTCCGTCAAGAAGCATTTCAATTTCTGTAGTGAATCTGTCAGGACTTATGCATTCTGTTTTGTCCTTTAGAGCTTTTAATGATACCGGTCTGAAGGAAATCCTTAAAACTTGCTTTTCCCTGTCAAGGAACTTCTTGAAATCTAGGAACTCTATCTCTCCAACCCTTATATCCAGATCTCTCGCCTTGTCACTTGTGACATTATAGAACGAAAAACCGAGACTCGTGACTCCATAATTATGAGTGCAAAGAATGGATCCGTTGGTCTTTTCTTCAGTCTGGAGAAAATAGTATCCGTCATTGTCACTGTAACCAGTGGCAATTATGTTCTGAGCCCTGTCGAGAAACAGAACTTCAGCACCTTGAAGCGGTTTCCCGTGGTTATCCATTACTTTTCCATGGATTTTTTTCATTACTGTCACCCTCCTGATAGTTATTTTTGTATTTTCATCTCATCTATAAGTTTCTGTATCCTTTTCGTCCTGGTCTCCAGTGCCTTGGCATCTTCTATTCCTGTGATGTGCTTTTTCCGGAACGTATAGGATTTTTCCTCGAATTTTTCCATAAGGATTTCTGACTCAAGCGATGCCCTTACATCATCAGGAACAGCTACCAGCCTCTCCTCCTCATCCTTCTTGAATTTTACTCCCACGGTATCGCCTATAGTTTTACCTATCCTCGACTGAATATCCTTGGTTATCCCAAGTATATAGCACTCTGTGCCCATCTTCATTATGGAGCCTCTGTATTCCACACCGTCAAACCTGACATCTGCCTTAATCCTTTTGCTCCCGAATTCCTTTTCGATATCGAATGGAACCTCAACATAAGCTCCACCTTTTCCTGAATCCACAATTACCGCATCAAATTCCAGCATCAGACCAACTCCATTCATTTTTCTCTTTGGCACAATTATACTCCATAGGTGCATAGATGCGCCATAAAGGAAAAACCGCAGGCACAGCTGCGGTTAATGCTAAAATATTTTCCTTGTCCACTCTTCACAGTTCCAGACATCGGTCACGATATCTTCATAGAATTCCCTCTCATGGGATACAAGCAGGATTGTGCCTTTGTAAGCCTTTAGGGCTCTCTTCAGCTCTTCCTTGGCATCTACGTCAAGATGGTTTGTAGGCTCGTCCAGAACGAGTATATTTGATTCCCTGTTTATTACCTTTGCCAGCCTGACCTTTGCCTGCTCTCCACCGGAAAGAACCATGATCTTTGACTCGATATGCTTTGTAGTAAGACCGCACTTAGCCAAGGCAGTTCTCACCTCATACTGGTTGTACCCAGGGAAGGTTTCCCAGAAATCCTCTATGCAGGTATGGTATTGTCCATCCTTGCTTTCCTGCTGAAAGTAGCCTATCTCAAGATTATCCCCAAGCTCGATTTCCCCCTTGTATGCAGGTATTATTCCAAGCAAGCTCTTAAGGAGTGTTGTCTTTCCAAGTCCATTGGCTCCTGTCAGGGCAATCTTCTGTCCTCTCTCAAGATAAACATTGATTGGCTTAGTCAAAGGCTCATCGTATCCGATAACCAGGTCATACGTCTTGAACACAAGCTTGCTGGATATCCTCGACTCCTTGAAATCGAATGATGGCTTCGGCTTTTCAGCCACAAGCTCAATCTTCTCCATCTTGTCCAGCTTCTTCTGTCTTGATTTAGCCATATTGGAGGTAGCTACCCTTGCCTTGTTTCTTGCTATGAAGTCCTCAAGCCTGTCAATTTCCTGCTGCTGCCTTTCATAGGCAGATTCCACCTGCTTCTTTTTAGCCTCATAAACCGCCATGAAGTCATCGTAGTCTCCGACATATCTCGTAAGTGACTTGTTTTCCACATGGTATATGAGGTTTACTACGCTGTTGAGGAATGGTATGTCATGCGAGATGAGAATGAACGCATTCTCGTAGTCAAGCAGAAACCTCTTCAGCCAGTCAATGTGCTCTTCATCGAGATAATTGGTAGGCTCGTCCAGAAGGAGGATATCAGGCGACTCCAGAAGCAACTTACCCAAAAGGACCTTGCTCCTTTGACCTCCAGAAAGCTCATTGACCTCCCTGTCGAGACCGACATCCTTAAGTCCCAGTCCTCTGGCTACCTCTTCTACCTTGGCATCTATAACATAGAAGCCATTATGGTCCAGCGTATCCTGAAGAGTGCCCATGTCATCCATCAGCTTGTATAGCTCATCCTCTGTTGCGGTTCCCATCTTATCTGCGATATCCATGATCTCTTTCTCCATATCATAGAGATAAGAGAACGCAGAACGCAGAACATCCCTTATGGTCATGCCTCTTTCAAGGGAGCTGTGCTGGTCGAGATACCCGACCCTGACCCGGCTAGACCACTCTATGGTGCCCTCGTCCGGCATCAGCTTGTTCGTTATTATGTTCATGAATGTCGATTTCCCTTCTCCGTTTGCCCCAATCAGGCCTACATGTTCCCCTTTTAGGAGCCTGAAGCTGACATCCTCGAAAATTGCCCTGTCGCCAAAGCCGTGGCTTATGTTCTTTACTGTCAATATACTCAAGTATTCTACCTCTTTTTTTCAAATAATCCCTGATATTATATCAGATAAACCACCATAAGGAAAATATTATCGAAAATTGTACATCCATGGAAATCGAGGCTGATTTCCATGGATGTTGTTCAATTTCTATTCAGTTCTTTTGCCAGCTCAGTCCTGAGATGACCGAGTGCAGAGACTGTAGCCCGGCTTCTTATCCTGTTCCTGTCCCCACCTGAGAATACATGCCTGAAAACAGTTATGGTTCCCTTGATGTTGACCCCGATATAAACAAGTCCTACAGGCTTTTCGGATGATCCGCCTTCAGGTCCTGCTATTCCAGTGGTGACAAGCCCGACTTCTGCGTCAGTATTTTCAAGAAGCCCCTTAGCCATAGCATGGCATGTCTCCTCGCTGACTGCACCATGACGCTTCAGTATGACCTCATCAACCCCGAGGTATCTGGTCTTGGACTCATTGCTGTAGGTAACAAATGCTTCATCGAATACTTTGGACATACCGCCCTCATAGCCAAGCATCCTGCTTGCAATCATTCCGCCGGTAACTGATTCTGCACAGGCAAATTTCAGTTTATTCCTTATAAGCAGCTCACCAACGACCTTTTCTATGGTGTCGTCATCCTCTCCATAGATATATTCTCCTATCCTGGCTTTTATTTCAGCTACTACTGGGTCAATAAGCGCCCTGCAGGCTGATTCCGTCTCAGCCTTCGCTGTGATCCTTAGCAGTGACTCAAAGTCCTTGGCATAAGGTGCTACTGTAGGATTATCATTTCCAGTGATGATATCCCTGACCCTCGATGCCATATCCCACTCTCCAAGTCCGATTACCTTAAGCGACTTAGATATTATCGTCGAATCAAGGTACTTCTCGAGATATGGCTTTACCTTGTCCTCGAACATTGGAATCATCTCTTTGGGAGGCCCCGGAAGCACAACAATTGACTGTCCTTTCTCATTGGTCATTATGCATCCCGGAGCCGTACCATTGTCATTTTCAAGGATGTACGCATCTTTGGGGAAGAGAGCCTGCTTCTCATTGCCTGCAGTCATTGCCCTGGCGCTGTCCCTGAAATAACCTTTGATCCTTTCCAGGCTTGGCTCGTGGATGTATAGGTCCTTACCCATCACCTTGGCAGCTATCTCCTTTGTAATGTCGTCAGTTGTAGGCCCCAATCCTCCTGTTGCAAAAACAATATCGCAATCCTTCAGTGCTGACCTTATTGCATCCAGCAGTCGATCCTCATTGTCTCCGACTGTTGTCTGCCTGTATACGGAAATTCCCAATAGGGCCAGTTCCTTCGACAGGTAGTGGGCATTTGTGTTGACTATATCTCCGAGCAGTATCTCGGTTCCTACTGACAGTATTTCCGCTTTCATGATATACCCCTTTAAATATGATGCGATGTATCACCATACATCACTATCTTTCCAGTATTATTGGCATCAATTTTTACAAGACTTATACTCGTCTGCTTCACTACCGGTGTCTTCCAGTACTCGATGAAGCCGCCTTCAGCAAAAAAACTCATCAGTGCTTTGAGCGTTACACCATGGGTCACGACAAGGATATTCGAATCATTGTTTTCAGATATTATCCTGTCTATTGCCTTCCTGGCTCTCTTAAGGATATCGCTGAAGTCTTCGCCAGAATTCTTTTTGAACTTGAACGGATCAGTCCAGTAATTCTCAAAATTCTCTGTCTCTTCATTCTGGATCTCATCAAGGGTTCTTCCCTCCCAATCTCCCATATTCATTTCCTTAAGCTCATCCATGAAGATGACAGGTATATCCAGTCCTTCGCTGGCAAATTGTGCTGTAAGTGCTGCTCTCTCTGATGGGCTTGAATATATCTTGGAGATTCCATACTCCCTGACAGCCTTCTTCAGCATTTTTCCCTGCATGACTCCTTTTTCAGTCAACGGGGAATTCTTCCACCCCTGAAGCCTGCCTTCTTTATTCCAGATTGTTTCACCATGCCTCGTAATATATAGATTCAACAAATTATCACCGACTTTTTAAATTATTCAACAAGTATATTCTACCATAGAGCAGAGCTCCGGACTCCAAAATGATTAATCCTTCATGCCTCTCATCAGTGCGACCTTGTATGGGAAAAGCTCGCTTGTCATGATGCCTCTTGCTACTGCAGGATCATTTTTCATCATAAAGTCCGCCTCTTCATCACTTAATGCTTCGAATATCACTATGCCGAATGTAGCTTCATTTCCTGTCTGTGTCCTTCCTGCCAAGATAAGGCTGCCTTCTGATTTCATGAATTTAAGTCTCTCAAAATGGTCATCTACAGCCTTCTCATCAAGAGCTGTCCAGGCACCACCATTCGAGAGACGGTCACACAGCTTAAGCAAATAAATATATTCATTCTTTCCGTTCATTTTCCACTCTCCAAAAAACCGGACATTCATCATGTCCGGCTAAAATTTCAGTTATTTTACTTTTCCTCACTCTCAATCAGGCCGAGAGCTATAGCTCCTACAACTCCGGTATCCTGACCAAGTTCGGATGGCAGAATCCTTGTAGCTTCGACCATAAAGCTGAAACATCTTTTGGATGCGCTCTCCTTTATTTTATCAAAGAACAGCTTTCCTATCTTGGATACCCCACCTCCTATAACAATTATCTCAGGATCAAATGCAAGAATAAGGTTCGCAACAGCTATCCCGAGATAATCGAATGCAGTATCCAGTATCTCCATGGCAACCTTGTCACCTTCAAGATATGCCTGGTAGACTTCATAGCTTGTTATGTTTTCAATTCCTGACAATGATGTCTCTATACCTGCTTCAACAGCTTCCCGGGCCCTTTTTGCGATAGCCGTGCCTGATGACAGGGCTTCGACGTCACCGTAGTTCCCGCAATTGCAGCGATGCTTGCTTGAAGGTTCGATTGTCATATGGCCTATCTCTAGAGCATTGCTTGTATTTCCTCTGTAAGGCCTTCCATTGAGGACAGCTCCACCTCCGACTCCAGTCGAAACTGTCATATATACAATGTTTTGTGCTCCTTTACCTGCACCAAAGGTATATTCTCCGAGGGCTGCCACATTGGCATCGTTGTCAAGGTATACTGGTATACCGAATCTGTTCCTTATCGGAGTTACAATGTCAAAATTCTTAAAGGGGAGATTCGGAGTTGTGATGATTACACCCCTCTTTGAATCAAGAGGTCCTGGTGAACCTATTCCGATTCCTCTAACCTCTTCTTCCTTTATCTGAGATGCTTCCAGAACCATTGAAATTGAGTCCATGAGCCTGCCGAGAACTACTTCCTCACCAAGAGATGAGCCCGTTGCCAGCGTAGTCTTCTCAATTATGTCGCCAGTCAGGCTGCTGATTGCAGTCGTAATCTTTGTTCCTCCAAGATCTACTCCAATAACGTATTTCTTCATAATACGGGGCTTCCAGGGCAGGTCACCCACTCTCAACTCCTTCATAAATTTATGGTTGGAAAATATTGTCTATTAGTCATTCCATATAATTATATCACAAGAGATGTAAAGGGTTATACGCAGTCTTTGTGCAAATTATGGCTTTTGAACTACAGTCTGTGTGCTGGCCCGAAATTCCATAATGGTACCATATTTTGTAAATCACACGAAACGTTTCGCGCATTCTTTGACATTGCAATATGCCATGTGCATCATTTATCACATGAGCAATTTTTAATGAAATCAGCTTTCAGGCTGACTTCAGCACAAAAGATAAAGTATGTTATGTCATATTGTTAGAAATACTTGTTAAAGCCAGCAGCTATGTTCTGATGATCATAATCGGTTATTTCATGAAAATGGCCTGGATTTTCGGGAGAGAAGCCGTAAAGATTATTTCAAATATCATTCTCATGGTTATTTGCCTGCAGCAGTCATATCAAGCTTCGCAAATTACAACAGACAGATCTCTCTTGCAGTGCTTGTTCTCTTCGGAATTTTAATGAACCTTCTTTTCATAGGTATCGGATACCTTTCAGCATTCAGAAAATTAAATACGGAGAAGTCGTTCGGTATAATAAATTATTCAGGATACAACATCGGAACGTTTGCCATGCCGTATCTCCAAAGCTTTATCGGACCATTGGGGATTGTAGTAGCAGTTCTATCGATACAGGAAATGCAATAATGACAACAGGCATTACCTACGCCATCGCGTCGAGATTTGTAAGCAATGCAAGATTCGAGATTGCGGAATTCATAAGGAAAGTCACTTCATTAGTTCCTTTTGACATTTATGTCGTAATGATGCTGCTTTATTTCATGAATATCAGGCTGCCATGGTTCATTTACGAGATTTCGGGCAATATTGGAAGAGCAAATGCTTTCCTTTCGATGTTCATGATTGGAATTGTATTTGAGGTCCCAAAAAACTTAAGACAGCTTGGAGATGTGTTCAAGCTCCTCTTCATACGATACTCAGTGTCTGCATTAGCATCGATAATCCTATATACCAGCCCGATATTCAGCCTTGAGGTGCGACAGATACTCATAATACTTCTGTTCTCTCCGGTTTCCGGAGTAAATGTAATTAGCACTCTGAGATGCAATGCTGATGTGGAAAAGTCCGGTGCCATAAACTCCATATCCATAATCCTGAGTCTTATAATCATGACCTTTCTCATACAGTCGTTTGGATATTAAGCTTTGGCATTAGTCTTCTTACATGACCGTAAATAAATGTTCAATTAGAAGGGAGTGAAAATCAAGAGATCCTCACTCCCTGCATTTTTATTCCTTGGCCTCTTTTGCGGCCTTTGCCTTTTCGACTATCTTTGGAACCTCTGCAGCAGGCACTTCCTCGTACCTCGCGAATTCCATCCTGAACTCTCCTCTTGCCTGTGTCATGGACCTAAGGTCAGTTGAATATTTGAACATTTCACCCTGAGGCACCTCAGCCATTACCTTCTGAAGTCCATCAACCGGTTCCATTCCCAATATCTTTCCTCTCTTCTTGTTGATATCTCCTATGACGTCTCCCATGTACTCATCGGGAACTGTCACTTCGACTCTCATGATTGGTTCAAGAAGAATCGGTGATGCCAATTCCATGCCCTTTTTGAATGCCAGGTTGGCAGCAACCTTGAACGCCATTTCAGATGAGTCTACCGGATGGAATGAGCCGTCATGGAGTGTTGCCTTAAGCTTGATTACCGGGTATCCAGCAAGTACTCCTTCCTTTATCGAATCCCTCAAGCCTTTCTCAACAGCTGGTATGAAGTTTCTCGGCACAACGCCTCCAACTACTGCATCTACAAATTGCAGGTCAACTTCTCCGTCTGTTCTTGGTTCAAACTTGATAACTACGTCTCCGTACTGGCCATGCCCTCCAGACTGCTTTTTATGCTTACCCTGGACATCCGACATCTTCTTGATTGTCTCCCTATATGCTACCTTTGGAAGCTCAAGTCTTACATCTGCGCCAAACTTGTTTTTAAGCTTGGATGCAAGTATTTCAATGTGTGTCTCTCCAAGTCCGGAAATCAGAGTCTCAGCATTTTCAGTATCTCTCTTTACAGTGAAAGTCGGATCTTCATCAAGAAGCCTTGAAAGGCCTGATGATATCTTCTCTTCATCTCCCTTTGCCTTTGGTATTACAGACATCGTCATTACAGGATCAGGGAAATTAAATTTGTCGTAAACTACCTTAAATTTTGGATCGCATAGGGAATCTCCCGTCTTTGTATACTGCAGTTTCGATACAGCTCCAATGTCACCTGCGATGACCTTAGTTGTCTGGAACTGTTGCTTTCCTCTGAGGAAGAACAGGTTCGACAGCTTTTCCTGCTTGTCGCTGTTGGTATTCACAACGACCTGGTCTGGCTTTACGTTTCCGGTTATTACCCTGAAAAGCGAAATTTTTCCAACAAACGGGTCTGCTATCGTCTTGAATACCAGAGCCGAGAAGGGCTTGTCCTCAGTCAGACCGATAAACACCTCTTCGTTGGTTGAAAGGTCAACTGCCTTTTGTGGTATTGCGTATTCAGGAGTAGGGAAACACTCGAGAATATCTTCAAGTAGTGTTGTCATTCCTATGACCTTCGTTGCGCTTCCGCACATTACAGGAGCAATATCTCCACTTACGCAACCCTTAATTAGTGCGTTGTATATCTCCTCCTTGGTCAGCTCTTCTCCGCCTATGAATTTATCAAGCAAAACCTCGTCAGTCTGTGCGACTGACTCGACTATCATTTCCTTAAGCTCTGCAACCTTGTCCTCATATTCTTCAGGAACCGGCTGCTCCTTCATTTCAAATGTAACAGGATCGTGTATCCTGGCCCTGTTTGAGATTACGTTAATTACACCGCGGAAATTTTCTGCAGTGCCTATTGGATATTGTATCGGTACTACAGACATGCCATACTTTTCCTTCAGGCTGTCAAATACCTTGTCAAATTCAGTGTTCTCCCTGTCCAGCTTGTTGATGTAGAACGCTCTTGGCAATTTGATCTTGTTGACGTAAGCCCATGATTTATCCGTTCCTACTTCGATTCCTGAAGCTGCGGATACTACTATTGTAGCTATGTCTACCGCTCTCATTCCCTGGATGCCTTCTCCCATGAAGTCGAAATAACCCGGTACGTCCACCAGGTTTATCTTTGTTTCCTGGTATGCGAAAGGCGCCACAGAAGCCTGGAGTGATATCTGCCTCTTCTTCTCTTCAGGATCAAAATCCGTTGTAGTTGTTCCATCCTCAACTTTTCCCAGCCTGTCGATGGACTTGGTGTAGTAGAGAAGAGCCTCAGCGAGAGTTGTCTTTCCAGTGCCGCTGTGGCCGATTAGTCCGACGTTTCGTAAATTTTTGATACTGTACTCTTTGATGTGCATATCATTTCCTCCTTCTTGTGTCTAGCCTCGAAGTTAAATGTAAACCTTTAACCTACCACATTAGCATATCAAATTTTCAGAGTATTTTCTATCTTTAGTTTATACTTTGGCCTATTTTCAGTTATTTTACCTGCTTTTATTGCTATTTAAACAATATTTTTTCATGCTTCAGCTTATCATGGTTTATAATTATATTGTTGAAGGAGTTGACTGATTTGATTATTGAGAATGAGAAAGACCTTGAGGGTCTCAGAAAAATAGGGCGAATTGTTGCCATCGCAAGAGATGAAATGGCCAAAGCTGTTAAGATCGGAATAACAACACTTGAACTGGATGAGATAGGCAAGAAAGTGCTTGAAGAAAATGGAGCTGTTTCAGCACCAAAAAGCGAGTATGATTTCCCCGGTTTCAACTGTATAAGTGTGAATGACGTGGTAGCGCATGGCATCCCATCAGATTATAAGCTAAATCCCGGAGATTCAATTAACATCGACGTATCTGCCTCCCTTGACGGCTACTATGCAGATACAGGTATGACATTAGTGATTCACCCAGTTAAATATAAGCAATCTAAGCTTGTTGAAGTATCAAAGGCTGCGCTCTACAAATCGATTGAAAAGGCAGTGATAGGGACAAGGACCAATAATCTTGGAAGAGTAATATATGACGAGGCCAGAAAGAATGGATTCAATGTAATCAGGAACCTTACTGGTCACGGAGTCGGTAGAAGCCTTCATGAGGATCCGGAGAACATATTTAACTACAACGAAAAGCGTGGCTCTATAATCCTCAGGAAAGGCCATGTTC
Source organism: Clostridiaceae bacterium UBA6110 (assembly GCA_002428415.1). Lineage (GTDB taxonomy): Bacteria > Bacillota > Clostridia > Clostridiales > Clostridiaceae > Youngiibacter. Next base: position 1,584 of record DIWI01000015.1, on the reverse strand, counting down.
TCGCTATTGAAACCTTCATTTCCGAAGGAGATGACTATGTTGAGGAATATGCTGACGGATGGACACTGAAGACACCGAACCAGCACCAGGTGGTTCAGTTCGAGCATACTGTGGTTGTCACCGATGGTAAGCCAATAATACTTACTCTGGGAGAATCTTCCGACTTCTACAGTCCTGAAGAGAAATGAACTGAATTTGTTTAAAATAAAAAGAGAGATGCCTCAAAGGTATCTCTCACTTTTTTGTCATGAACCTGTCATATGCCTGTCGATGAAATGTGTAACATACCGCAGCGCTCTCGCTGCTTCTGGAACCGACTTTCCAAAGACAGGAAAAACATGGAACATCCTGTTCCAGACCTGAACCTCAACGTTCACGCCTTCCTTATGTGCCTTCTCTGCCAGATCAAGTGAATCTGAAAGCAATATCTCGTCTCCCCCCACTATTATAAGAATAGGAGGAAAACCGTTGAAGCTTCCATATATCGGTGATACAAGGGGATTCTCATAGTCATCAGGAGAAGCATATTCTGAAGCAAAATCCATGTTCCTGCTGAAAATCAAATCTTTACTCTTATTCGTAATATGGCTTTCTCCCCTTGACAATAGGTCGGTCCATGGAGAAAATGCAACAATTGCCTTAGGCAGAGGCTTTCCAATCTGTTTAAGCTTATGTACCAGTGAGAACGCAAGCCCCCCACCGGCTGAATCCCCGATTATTACAATCTTTGAAGGAGAATATCTCTCAAGCAGATATTCATAAGCGCTTAGCGCATCATCAAGAGCTGCCGGAAACTTATTCTCTGGAGCAAGGCGATATTCGACAGACAAGGTCCTTACTCCGAATTCATCTGCAAAATTTATCCCATTCCTTCTCATATAAGCGCCACCACCAAAAGTATAACCTCCACCATGGAGATACATTATACATTCATCCTGTGATGCTCCCCTTGGTATTGAAAGCATGCAGCTCATATTGCTGATGATAACATCCTCAGTTGACACTCCATCAGGAATCTTAACCTTCAGTTTTTCTTCAGTCAGCTTTCTCAATTTGTCAGTATCACCCAGATTAAGGGATATTCTTGCTTTACTTATCATCCTGGTAAGAATTGATGGGCTTTCATTCATAAAAAGTACGTATGGCTTCTTATCCAAAATCTCATCTCCATTATAATATCATCCAATACAATAAATTATACCACATATGCCATACTTTAAATTACAAAGCGAATACACTTGATTTTTACGACAAAAATACCGGCATCTCTGCCGGTTTAAATTGTCTGTAAAATAAAAATGGCTCCGCGAAGAGGGCTCGAACCTCCAACCTATCGGTTAACAGCCGAGTGCTCCACCATTGAGCTATCGCGGAATATCCATTTTTATATCTTTTTTTAAAAAGATAAATCTGGCGACGACCTACTTTCCCACAGAGCTTCCCCTGCAGTATCATTGGCACCTTGAGGCTTAACCGTCGTGTTCGGAATGGGAACGGGTGTAACCCTCAAAGTTATAGACACCAGATACCAACAAACCAAGGGTTTGTTGGATCGTTCGTGCAGATTCGAAGAATCGCAGAACG
>DIWI01000066.1 GCA_002428415.1 Clostridiaceae bacterium UBA6110 | reverse complement strand
GTACACTATCAGATTATCATTCACAGATATTTTGCATATTCATTACAACACCTTAAAATACAGACTACAAAGAATAGAGGAATTTCATAGCTTAGACTTAAGCAACGAACGCATCCAGTTAAATCTACGTCTTTCATTTTTAATCCTTGAGCAATTGAACAGAATGGACTTCATCAGTTATATGAACAAAGTCATGACATGACAAATTCAGTCTACTGAATCAACATATGGGTTGCCACTACATCCACAAGTCCAGCTGATCCATTCTATCAGTATGTTATTTACAAATTTGAAGGGTTTGTGGAAATCTATTCAATACCTCAAATCCATAATTGCAAAAAAATCGACGAAAACTTACCAAAGTTTCGTCGATTTTTTTACCTACATATTATTAAGCTTTTATTTCCTTCACCGCTAAATACCTGCGATGTCCCCTACCAATTTATCAGCACCAGCCCGAATATGCATAGTGCCGCTCCCGCAGCCTTCATGAGGCTGAAGTCCTCCCTGAAGAATATTATCCCTATAGGAATTATTGTCACTGCGAGAAGTATGTTTGCAACAAGGGAACCCGTGCTAATGTTCCATCCCGACCTGAATGCCATAAGATATCCAAATTCAAGACCTGCAATCGAGAGCCCGAGAACAATGCTTGTCCAGTTCAGGTCCTTCATGCCACTTATTAGTCCTTTGCCTGACTTGTCAAAAAGTGATGCTATGACAACAGCTGTTGCAGCTGCTGCATAAGTAGCAAGGAGAGCCGGAAAAGGACTTGCATTCTCAGGCGTCAGCTTAAGAGAAACATTGTAGAGGATATTGGATACGACAATTATGATTATCGACCAGACATACATTCCTTTGCACTTCACTTTCTTTCCGAGTGGGCAATCCTGCTTGCAGCAGCTGCCGCTATTGCTGCAACAAGGTCATCCAGGAATGTATGTACCCTATTCTGATGCTTCATCAAGTCAAGGTCTCTTATTATTCCAATCTTTTCCTTGTCGAGATATCCGTAGTTTGTAAGGCCGATTGTTCCATAGACATTGACTATCGAGAGAGGAATTATCTCATCAATGCCATAAAGAGGCTCATCGCTTTCCACTATGCTCTGCAAAGGCTCAGGAAGCCCTTTCTTTTCTGCTATCTCATCCAGAGCCACACCGGTAAGGATAGCATGCACAATCTCCCTTTTTCTAAGAACCTGCCTGATATTCTCCAGACAGATTTCGATTGTAAGGTCCTCATAATATTTTTTTTGGAGGACCATGACTATTTCGGCTATGTCTTCCAGCTTTACCCCTCGTTTCTCCAGTATTTCCACAGTCATCCTGTAGAGCTCCTCCATATCATACTTATAAGCCATAATAAACCTCCCTAAATTGATTCCATTCCAACAAGTTCAGTTAGTGAGTCCCCATCAAGCCTGTATCCGGTCCAATCTGACATTGGTCTTGCTCCAAGGGACATATAGAAATCGATGCTTCTCTTGTTCCAGTCAAGGCATGACCATTCGAAACGACCGCAGCCTCTTTCAACAGCTATCCCTGCAAGCTTTCTCATGAAAGCCTTCCCGAATCCCCTGCCTCTGTACTCCAAACGGATATAGAGGTCTTCAAGGTAAATGCCTGCTCTTCCGAGAAACGTTGAGAAGTTATGGAAAAAGAGTGCAAAACCAACAGGGCATCCATTCACTTCTCCAATGATGACCTCTGCCTTCTTCTTAATAAACAGCCACTCTTTCAAAATCTCAGGAGTTGCGACTACCTCTGAAGAAAGATTTTCGTATTCTGCCAGTTCCTTTATGAACTGAAGTATCAGGTCGGAATCGGAAGCTGATGCGAACCTGAAGCTAATGTTATTTTCCATGCTAATCTCCTAAAATTTCAATTTTTCTGTTGTTTATATCCCTGCCTCATAATAAGCTTTTTGCGGTCATATTCCAGTGACCACAAATCCTTCTTCCTTCAATGCTGCCACAGCATTCGGTGTCTTGTCATTCTTGACGAGTATATAGTCAGTATCGAATGTTGATATTGCGAAAATGCTGATTTGCTTCTCAGCAAGGATGCCGCTGATTCTTGACAGAATCCCTACCAGAGCGAAATCCAGTGGTCCTAGGATCTTCAGCACCCTCCATCCCTTTTCACATGTTATCCCATCCGGAATGCAGTCTTCAAGGCAAGTGACTGACAGCTCATCAGTCGTTAATGTAACTGATATGAATTCACCTTTAATCCAATCAGGAATCAGACTACCGCCTGAGAGTCTTGCAACTCCGTATCTTCCACTAAGAAGCTTTATCCGCAACGCTTCCAATACAAACGATCCCCTTTCACGCTGATTCTAATTATTTTTGTCATTTCATTATATATCGTAATGATATTATAAATGGAGATAAAAAAGGACGATATGCATTAAGCTTCGTCCTTTTATGGGGTCCTACTTTACAGAATCCCTCTCAACCAGATGGTACTGGAGTTCATACTGCTCTTCATCAAGCGGCTTGTTGTTAATGACCTTTATGAGCATCCTCATTCCCACTGATCCCATGTCGTACATAGGCTGTGCTATGGTTGTTATCTTCGGATAGAAGATAGAAGCCAGATAAATGTCGTTGAAGCCTATTACGTCTACTTCTTCAGGACACTTGATGCCCTTGTCCCTGAGTGCATTTATTGCGCCCATTGCAATTTCGTCGGATGCGCAAAAAACCGCATCTATGCTTCCGTTTTCAAGTATGACGTTGATTCCCTTATATCCTGCCGGTGGCTTGAGGTCTCCATAATACAGAAGGTCCGGGTCAAGCTCAATGCCACTGTCCTTGAGGGCTTTCTCGTAGCCTTCATATCTCTTGGCTACAGCATTCTTCCTGTCCTTCTTCATGCCTATGTAAGCGATTCTCTTGTTACCCTTGTCTATAAGATACTTTGTAGCATCGTAGGCTGCCTTCCTGTTGTCGATGGTGACGCTGGGATGCTTCTTGCCAGGTGCCTTAGTCTCCACAAGGACGGTCTTCAGTTCAAGCTCGTCTATGAGGTCAAGGATTTCAGGATCAAGCTGTGAACTCATGTAGAGCATTCCGTCCACCATCTTTTCCTTCAGAACCTTGATATATTCCTTTTCCTTGTCAAGGTCAGTGTCTGAATTGCAGAGTATTATGTTGTAGTCATATATGTTGGCTACGTCCTCCGCTCCTCTTACTACCTCAGGATAGAACTGATTCGATATGTCGGGAATCAGTATTCCTATTGTCTTTGTCTTTTGAGTCTTAAGACTCCTTGCTACTATGTTTGGCCTGTAGCTTAAGGCTTGGATTGCATCCTGCACCTTTTTCTTGGTATCATCATTAACCACGTCAACATTGTTCAAAACTCTTGATACGGTTGCTATTGAAACCCCAGCCAACTTAGCAACATCTTTGATTGAAGCTGCCATTATAATTCACTCCCCTATATTCTATTAATAAGTCTTCTAAACCATATCCTGATATTATACTACAGATTGTCTTGTGTTCCTATTATTTCAGGCTATCATTTTCATTCATTTTCATAAAATCACGAACGATAGCCACTCATTTCTTTTCAATGTTTTAGAGTAAACCTTATCATTTTTATTATAATACATTATCTGCAAAATTGTTCCTTGTTTCAATAAAAAAGTATGAAAATCCGAAGATTTTCTGAAATATTTACATCTGTTCAAATGACTGAATAAAAAAATCAGGCCGCAGGTTAGCCCTGCGACCCAAATTTACTTATTTTCCAGCGACCTTTGCTCCCATCATGAGCTTTTCGCCATTGATGTTAGCTTCCTGGGACTCCTCTTCCTCACCGAACCTTATGTCCAGTGTGAGAGTCTCCCTCATGATATGTTCGCTGTTCTTTCGTATGATGTCCTCAATTAGTTCATTCCCGCTTACGAAGAGCACAATCTTGTCGGCAACCTCAAATCCCTTTTCCTTCCTCATAGTCTGGATCTTGGATATGACTTCCCTTACATTGCCTTCCTCTCTCAGCTCATCGGTTATGTTGGTGTCGAGGACTACTCCCAGCTCTCCTTCACCGGAGAAAGCGAAGCCTTCGAGTCCCTGCATGGTTACAAGCAGGTTTTCGCTGGATAGTCCGATTTCAGTTCCAGCTACCGTTATTTCAACAGTCTCTCCCTTGTCTACCCTTCTTGCCAGTTTCATCTGGTCCATCTTGGCAATCTCAGCCTTGATGCCAGGTATGAGCTTGCCGAAAGACTTGCCAAGCACCGGAAGGTTTGGCTTTATCTCATAGTTGACGTATTTTGACAGGTCGGCTCCAAGCACGACCTCCTTTACGTTCAGCTCATCCTTTATTATGTCACCATAATATTCCGGAAGCTCCTTCTCTGATATGAGCATTGAGCTGAGCGGCTGCCTGTTCTTTATGTTTGCTGCGTTTCTTGCGCTTCTGCCAAGCTTCACAAGGCTGTACGCAAGGTCCATCTGCCTCTCGAGCTCTTTGTCCACGCATGCTTCGATGCATGAAGGGAAGTTCGTAAGATGCACTGATTCAGGTGAATCCTGGTCAAGTCCCCTAACCAGGTTCTGATATACTTCCTCAGTCAGGAATGGTATGAACGGTGCAGCTACCTTAGTCAGGGTAACAAGTACCTCATATAGCGTGGTATATGCTCCGATCTTGTCTTCAGAAAGCCTGTCGGACCAGAACCTTGACCTGTTCCTTCTTACATACCAGTTTGAAAGCTCGTCTGTGAAATCCTCGATGAGGAGGGCAGCTCCTGTTATGTCATAGGAATCCATATGTTCCTCAACTCCCTTAACAAGGCTGTTGAGCTTTGAAAGTATCCATTTGTCCATTATGTTCTCAGACTGGAACTCCCTGTATTCAAGCGGATTAAAGCTATCGAGCTCCGCGTACAGAACATAGAAGGAATACACGTTAAAGTAGGTCGATATGAACTTCCTCTGGCTCTCAGCAACATCCTCTTCCGAGAACCTTACCGGCAGCCATGGTGCTGATGCTGTAAGGAAGTGCCATCTGGTAGCATCCGCTCCGATCTCTTCAAGTATCTTCATCGGTTCTACTACATTGCCCTTATGCTTCGACATCTTGATGCCCTTCTTGTCCAGCACATGTCCGAGGACAATGCAGTTCTGGAAGGAGCTCTTTCCAAAGAGTGCAGTGCTTATGGCGAGAAGGGTATAGAACCATCCTCTTGTCTGGTCTACAGCTTCAGATATGAACTGAGCGGGGAAGTTCTTCTCGAATAACTCCTTGTTCTCAAACGGATAGTGCCACTGCGCAAAAGGCATTGAACCGCTGTCAAACCATGCGTCTATTACCTCATGGGTTCTCTTCATGGTTCCGCCGCACTTTTCACATGTGAGGAATACCTCATCTATATAAGGCTTGTGAAGCTCGATATTCTCAGGAACGTCGATTCCCTTTTCCTTAAGCTCCTGTATTCCACCTATGCACTCCCTGTGTCCGCATGAGCATTCCCATATCGGAAGCGGAGTTCCCCAGTACCTGTCCCTTGAAAGGCTCCAATCTATTACATTCTCAAGGAATTTACCCATTCTTCCAGTCCTGATGTTATCAGGGTACCAGTTGACGCTGTCCGAATTTTCCATGAGCTCATTCCTTAGCGAACTCATCCTTATGAACCAGCTGTCCTTAGGATAGTATAGGAGCGGCGTATCGCATCTCCAGCAATGCGGGTATGAGTGCAGGTACTTGTCCGTCGAGAACAGCTTGTTCTCATGCTCCAGCCAGTGGAGTATCTCCGGATCAGCTTTCTTCACGTTCATTCCTGCAAATGGAGTAACTTCCTGAACGAACTTTCCTTCTGCATCTACAAGATGGATGAATGGGACGTTGTTCCTCATTCCCACATTGTAGTCATCCTCACCGTATGCAGGTGCGATATGGACTATTCCGGTACCATCTGAAAGAGTTACGAAATCGCCGTGTATAACGAAGAACGCCCTCTTTTCAGGAGTGTGGAAAGGTATCAGCTGCTCGTAGTCCTTTCCAAGAAGCTCCTCTCCCAGGAACTCCCTGACAACCTCATGCTCAAGGTCCTTGAGTACCGTTCCGATCAGTTCCTTTGCAAGTATGAGTATTTCATCTCCTACCCTGACCTCTGCATATGTAAAGCTCTTGTTAAGGGCAAGTGCTGCGTTTGAAGGCAGAGTCCATGGAGTAGTCGTCCAGGCAAGTATGTACTTGTTGTCCTCGCCCTTGAGCTTGAACTTGGCTATTGCAGTAGTGTCCCTTACATCCTTATACCCCTGCGCAACCTCATGGGAAGAAAGCCCGGTTCCGCATCTTGGGCAATATGGCATGACCTTGAATCCCTTGTAAAGCAGGTCGCTTTCCCACATGGTCTTCAGAGCCCACCATTCAGATTCTATATAGTTGTTGTCGAAGGTTACATATGGGTTGTCCATGTCGACCCAGAAGCCAACCATATCGGACATTTCCTTCCACATTCCAACATACTTGAATACGCTCTCCTTGCATTCCTTGATGAAGTTTTCCACTCCGAATGCCTCGATATCCTGCTTGCCTGAGATTCCAAGCTTCTTTTCAACCTCAAGCTCGACTGGAAGTCCATGAGTGTCCCAGCCCGCCTTCCTTAATACCTGATAGCCCTTCATTGACTTATACCTTGGTATCAGGTCCTTGACCACCCTGGTCAAGACATGGCCTACATGAGGCTTTCCATTTGCTGTCGGAGGTCCGTCATAGAACGTGAAGGTCTCGCCATCGGGATTGAGCGCATAGCTCTTGTTGATGATGTCCTTTTCCTTCCAGAGATCCCTCACATTTTTTTCCATGCTTGTAAAGGTCTTTGATCCGTCAACCTTCTTGTACATTGATCACAACTCCTTAATCTAATAAAAAACCCCGCCCAAAATAGGGCGAGGTCTCGCTATACCACCTAATTTAAAAAGGCACCATCATGCCCTGTCCTGTAACGGAGGATTCCCGTGCTGGCTTACTTGGTTTTCAGCCTACATGCTCCCAGGTGATTTTCATTTTCCTTTCCGGAGGCCTTGCACCAGACGGCCACTCTCTGTACGGTTATGGAAAAATACTCTTCCTGCTCAACGCATTTTAATCGTTAATATTATATTACATGCGCATAAAACTGTCAATTGCAGTATCTTACTGTAATCCTGGTATTTTCCTCTGATGCCTCATCAATCGTCGAAAGAAGACTTTCCCCGTACTCGCCCATTTTTTCAATTATGGATTCTTTGTTGAATATCCTGATCTCAATCGGCTCATGGATAGTCGTAAGAAGGTCCCATAGAGCATCAAGGTTCTTTCCGTAGTAATCAGGGAAGCTGAGCTTCCTCTTAAGATAAGCATGTGCCACTTCCCTGCTGATCATCCTTTTTCCATTCAGGATCGCTTTTCTCATTTTACGTCCCCCCATCAGTAAAGCTTCTTGAAGCTTGCATAGTGGTCGCTTGAAAAATAGATGAGCCCGTCATTTGAGAACACGATCCTGTCGTCGCCTCTGAAGCCGCCTTCATAGTTGACATCACATTCATACCAGACCCTTCCGCTTGCTTTTGGAAGCAGTCCTTCACGGTTTCCGAACTTATCTCCGCCTATGACCAGCTTGTCGCTGACTTCCCATAGGTTGCCCTTGCTTGCAACCCAGCCAAGGTCCTCAGCCTCGTTCTTGGTTATGAAGTTCTCTGGAAGCTTCCCATAAAGATGGATGTACTCCGCCACATCATTTTTGGTATAGTAATGGCCATCTTCCCTGATTTTCGCTTCCTCTGTCTTTGAGGGAACAGTCTCTTTGGATGGCACCGTCACATTTGACGGAGTCGTCCCTTTTGATGGTTCTGTCTGGCTCGCGCAGCCAGAAATTGACAAAGTCAAAAACATCAGGACAAGGAGTCCTGTCAGTATCCTGTATAGTCTCTTCATACAACACCCTTCATTCAGTATAGTAGCCGTTGAAGGACACAAACTCGGAAAGGTTTTTCCTCATCCTTAGAGAGTGTCTTTCATCGGAATAGCCCAGTGGAGATATCGCAACTACCTTCACAGTTTCCGGAGCACCAAGCGCAATCCTTACGCCGTCTGCATCGAAATTACCCATCCAGCAGGTGGATAGACCAAGCTCCTCAGCTCTCAGCATCATGAATGAAAGTGCAATGGCTGCATCTATGGTCCCTGCAGGTTCACCGCATTTCATCACCCTGCAATTGTCAACTGAGCAAATTACCATTAGAGCCGGCGCCTCAAGAGCATAATTCTGTCCGTTGAGGTGAGGTCTCAGCCGTTCCTTCATTGCTTCTTCGGTAATAGCTACAAACTTCAGGCTCTGCAGGTTTCTTGCAGTCGGAGCCAGCCTTCCAGCATCGAACACCTTCAGTATGAGGCTTTTGCTTACCTTGTCAGGCTTGAACCTCCTGGTGCTTCTCCTGCTGTTTATGGCAGCATGTACATCCATATCATACCCACTCTCCGTTCCTATAGCCTTCAAGGAGTGCCGCGATCTTAGGTCCGCATCTTTTTCCGCCGCAGCCTCCGGTACCAGACCCGACTTCCCTGTTAACCTTGTCCACAGTGTCGGCTCCTGCCCTTATTGCGTCCTTCATCCTTTTCCTCGGAATCGCCTTGCACAGACAAACCTTAGTAAGCTTGTCCAGAATTTCCTCATTAAGTCCGTTCTCCATAAGCCACCTCACATTTGTTTTCTTGATACCATTCTACCACATCGAAAAAATGCTACCTTCGCAAAAAGCCATTATTAACAATGTCCTAACAATTTGTATACAACCCCCCCGCGAATTAAGCTTTAGAATGGAGGTACACAAAAATCCTTAAGGAGAATCAATATGGATAAATTTACAGATGGAATCACCACTTTCATTACGTTCCCCGGAAATGCCGAAGAGGCTGTAAAGTTTTACCTTGAGGTCTTCAGGGATTCAGAGCTTGTCTCACTGGACCGGTTCGAGGAAGGTATGCAGGGTATGCCTGGAAAGGTCCTTACTGCAGCTTTCAGGATAAACGGTACTTTACTTCTTGCAATGGATATGGACGAAAAATACGCTCCGGCCTTCAACTGGGCTATGTCACTTTATACCGAATTCCAGGATGAGAGTGAATTCGACAGAGTTTTTGCTGAGCTTTCCAGGGACGGCACTGTGCTTATGGGTCCGGAGCCCGTTCTTGACATCAGGAAAGCCACCTGGGTGACCGACAGGTTCAAAATAACCTGGCAGCTCATTTTCAGATAGATATCGTCACCTTGAATTTTGGATACATGTTCATACAGGACTTTGGCATTGAAACATTTTGCCAAAGTCCTGCTTTGTTGAGTTTTGCTCCTCAACGTGCAATAATGTACCTATACGACAAAAGAGGTGCAATTATGACAAATAAGATCATTGTAGTAGCCCACAGCATTATGAACCAGTCATCACTTCCTGAGGACAAGAGGCTTTCAAACGGAGCCCTCCCTCTGGTTTCTGACCTGGTCTCATTGGGCCTTAACATAGTCCAGATACCCGATGTGGAAAAATTCTATTCACTTTACGTCAAGAGATCGTCTGAAGACAAGGAGACCACTCCAGAGAGCTTTGAAAGCTATGCAAAAAGAACCTTGGTGCCATATGTGGAACAGGTCATGGAAAAGGTCAAGTCGGGTGATGAATTCGTTGGAGTTCTTACATACCGCGGAGACGAAACCCAGAGGATGGAACCGGAAACAAGTCCTGTCATGCTTGAGCTTTTCAGGCTTTTTGACAGGAACTGCATGGCGACACCCTACTATGAGATAGGAGAGAACCTCGAGCCTGAAGAGATGGATCTCTCAATCTCAGATATCATCGAGACTTTAGGTATCTGATATGAAATACAGAGTTGTCTTTCCACATATCGCCAACGAGATAAACTTTCTTGACCTCAAGAAAGGTGACAGGGTTGTCAAGGGTGAGGAATTCATTGGGAATCCTATATGGAAGAACTGGGTATACTGCATTTCCGAAGGCACTTTAAGGGAAGGCTGGATACCAAAACAGCTCCTGGCTGACCTGGGTGAAGAGTATTACCTGACAGAAGACTACACTTCAAGGGAACTTGACTGCAACAAGGGAGACATCCTCATTCCTATGAATGAGATGAACGGATGGGCATTCTGCGTTAATCCGGAGAAAAAGGCCAGAGGCTGGGTGCCTCTGGCAAAGCTTGAGATGATGATATGAAAAAAGCTCCGCTATGGAGCTTTTTTCATTGGTCAAATATCTTCCCCGATATTCGCGTACTGTATGCTGTGCATCCTGTAATAGCGTCCCTTCTTGTCCATTAGCTCCTCATGCGTACCCTGTTCCGCTATGGTGCCGTCCTCGATGAAAAGTATAAGGTCAGCTTCCCTTATCGTCGACAGCCTGTGAGCTATCATGAAGCTGGTCCTGCCTGACTTGATCCTCTTCATGGCTTCCTGTATCCTTAGCTCAGTCCTGGTATCCACCGAGCTTGTGGCTTCATCCAGTATCATTATGGAAGGATCCGAAAGCACTGCCCTGGCAATGGCTATAAGCTGCCTTTCGCCCTCTGAAAGAGAGGAACCGGACTCTTTAAGGTCAGTATCGTAGCCTTTTGGAAGCCTCATTATGAATTCGTGGCAGTCAGCCGTCTTAGCCGCGCCGATTATGTCATCCATCGACGCATCGGGCCTTGAATATGCTATATTTTCCCTGATGGTACCTGAAAAAAGGTAAGTATCCTGAAGAACGATCCCGAAGAGCCTTCTGAGGTCTCCCCTTCTGATTTTCCTGATACTGTGGCCATCAATGAGTATGGTTCCGGAATCCGCTTCGTAGGACCTGTTCATGAGGTTCACGATCGTCGTCTTGCCTGCTCCTGTAGGACCTACCAGAGCTACTGTCATACCTCTTTCACATCTGAAGCTTATGTCCCTTATTACCGGTTCTCCTTTTTTGTATGAGAAGCTTACATTCCTGAACTCAACATCTCCGAAAGCATCATCCAGCCTTATCGCATCATAAGCGTCATTTGCTTCCTCAACCTCATCTATGGTTTCAAAAACCCGTTCAGCTCCTGCCACTGCAGACTGAAGGGTATTAAATATGCTTGCAATATCAGTGATGGGCCTCGTGAACTGCCTCGAGTACCCAAGGAATCCTGCTATGATTCCAATTGAAATCGAACCCCTGTAGCTCAGGATCCCTCCAAGTATCGCTATTACAGCGTAGCCCAGGTTGCTTATAACGTTCATAGCGGGCATCAGGGCACCTGAAATTATCTGAGCCTTCAGTCCGACGGTCTTCAACCTCTCGTTCACCACTGTGAACTGATTCAGGGATTCCTCTTCCCTGCCGAATGACTTAAGCACTTCAAATCCGGAAATGCTTTCCTCCATGTATCCGTTAAGTGCGCCGAGGTCCGCCTGCTGCAGCTTGAAAAGCTTCGATGTCCTCCTTACTACCTCCCTGGTTGCAAGAGCTGACAGAGGTAGAGTTATAAGAGCTCCAAGCGTAAGAACCGGGCTCAGCGAAAGCATAAGAATGAAGGAGCCTGTTACTGTCATGACTGCATGCATGAACTGTACCGCTGAACCAGACAGAGATGTGGAAATGCTGTCAACGTCATTTGTCAGCCTCGACATGAGGTCCCCATGGCTTCTTGTGTCATAGAAGAACATGGGTAGCTTCAGAAGCTTGGAAAAGACAGCTCTTCTGAGCCCCAGGACAACCTTCTGAGATGCTCTGGCAATAAGGACACCCTGCAGCACCGACAGTATCGAATCAACCAGGTAAACCGATGATAGGGCTATCAGTATGAGCCTTAGCCTCTCCAGGCCATTCCCTTCAGCTATAGTATCGATGCTCCTGTAAATCAGGTATGGAGCGGAAAGGCTAGCCAGATTCCCAAGGGCGACAAGAACGAATGCAGCAATGAAAAGCCCTTTTTGAAGCTTCAGGTATCCCCATAGCCTCACAAGAGTGCCCTTCATGTCCTTAGGCTTCTGGACAGGTCCGCCAAATCTCCTGTGGCCGGGTCCGGCACCCTTCATTCCCTGAAGACCGTAGTCCTGATTTTTCCCCTTATCTTGCGCCATCTTCCACCTCACCTATCTGGGACCTGTATATCTCCCTGTATTCCATGGATTCAGCCAGAAGTTCCCTATGTGTCCCCAGTCCGACAGAAATACCCTTGTCAAGGACGAGGATCCTATCGCAGCTCATTACTGAAGTTATCTTCTGTGCTATCAGAATGGTGATCAAGTCTTCAGATTCAGACTTCAGCGATTCCCTTATTCTCGACTCTGTTACAGCATCAACCTTGCTGAAAGAGTCATCAAGAATCAATATGTCAGGTCTCCTGATAAGAGCTCTTGCAAGAGATATCCTTTGCTTCTGGCCCCCGGAGAGGGTCATGCCCCCTCTTCCAACCCTGGTGTCCAGCCCCTCATTTGACGAATCTACGAATCCGATGGCATCTGCCAGGCCAAGCGCCTTCCTTATCTCTTCGTCATCAGCATCACTTTTTCCCCAGAGCATGTTCTCCCTGACCGTACCGCTGAAAAGTACAGGCCTCTGAGGGACTGCTGCGATTTTTCTGCGCAGCGACGATAGCCTGATCGATTTGATGTCAATATCGGACAGGCGTATGGTGCCTTCTTCAGTGTCATAGAGTCTCAGTAAAAGGTTTGCAACAGTAGTCTTTCCAGATCCCGTCGATCCTATTATCCCAAGGGTCTCACCGGATCTGACGGTAAAGCTGATGTCCTGTATCGCGCATATCCCAGAGCCCTCAGGATACGAGAAGGATACTCCATTGAACGAAAGAGAGCTTACCTGACCCTCAAGCTCATATTCCCCGTCCTTTTCACTTCCTGCCGAACTAAATACCTCGTCTATCCTCTCATGGGATGCCTTCGCCCTCACAAATACGTTGAATATGTTCCCGATCATATGGATACTGAATAAAAGCTGGGTCATGTAGTTTACCATTGCCATCAGCTGTCCCGGCATTATCTCTCCTTTGGAGTGGAACATTCCTCCGAGATACAGGATTGCTGCAAGGGAAAGGTTAAGTACAAGGGCGATCATGGGACTGAAGAAGGACATTGTGCGCATGGCTTTCTCGCTGTCATCTGCCAGTTTCCCGCTTGCACCGTCAAAGGCCCTTTTTTCAGCAGCTTCGCTTCCATAGGACTTTACTACCCTCACGCCTGAAAGATATTCCCGCACGTGATCATTCACAACGTCCAGGGATGTCTGCATCCTTCTAAACAGCGGATATCCTATCCTCACATTCAGGTACATCAGAAATACGACTATAGGTATGACTGCAGTGACTACCATCGCAAGCCTGCGGTCAAGTCTCCATGTCATGAACAGGCTGCCGAGGAAAATCATCGGCGCCTTGACGAATATCCTCATCATACCGCCAGCAAAATTCTGCATCTGGGTTACATCGCTGGTAAGCCTCGTCACAAGAGACCCTCTGCTGAAGCTGTCCATCTCTTCCATGGAAAAGCCCTGGATCTTTGCAAACATGTCTCTCCTCAGGTCCTTTGCGAATTCAGAAGCTACAGTGTTTGATATTATGTTCCTTGAAAAAGCGAAAACAGCCCCTATGGCGGTAAGCATAAGCATCAGGCCACCCTGCCTGTATATATGCATAAGGTCGTTCTTAAGCACCCCATCATCTACCAGGGACGACATGAGATAAGGCTGCGTAAGGTCCGCTGCCGTCTCAAGCATCAATATGATTATCGCCAGGAAGAACATCCTGTAATGTCTCCTGAAGTACTTTCCCAAATATCCCATTACACACCGCCTGAAGCAAAATATTCCAAACAACTCGATTATATACCAAATGGCACTTCCATTGCACTAAAAGCAGTCAAGTGGACGAAAGCAGCAAGGAGCAGGGTTTCCCCTGCTCCTCGTCAAAGAAGTTTCAACACGTGATAAACTCCGTCCTCGTTGTTCGTATGTTCAGACACATTGCTCCATTTGGAAAGAAGGCTTACATCCCCGTTCTTCATGGCAATGCCTATACCGGCATACCTAAGCATCTCGATATCGTTCAGGCTGTTGCCCATGGCGAGTATCTCGCTGCTCTTTATCCCTAAGTGCTCTGCAACAAGCCTTAGTCCGCGTTCCTTTGAAATCCCCTTTGGAATCACGTCGATTGAGTTGGATATCGACGTTGTTACTGTCACATCGATTTCCCTGAGCTTCTCATCAATGACCCCATAGTGGTCTTCCTTATAATAGACTACGATCATGTTGACATCTTCATGCACGTTTTCACTCAGCTTACCCACTACCTTGTAGTCGATGTGGGAATTCCTGCAGAAGGCAAGGGACTTCTCATCAGGCTCTTTGATATGGAGAACATCGTCAATATACATCTTGGTATATAGTTCCCTCTCTTCTCCGTAGGCAATAATCTTCCTTGCTTCAGCAAGCGGAATCTTCGTTGTGAAGTCATGGTCGATTGCAGGTATGACTACCTTTGCGCCGTTGTAGCAGACAACAGGAATCTCAACTCCCAGCTTTTGCCTGATATGTTCTGCCGCCTTCCAGGTCCTTCCGGATACAAGAGCCACACGTATGCCTCTCTTAATTAGTCCATTTATCGCTGATACAGCATTTTCTGAGACCTCAAGGTCATCATCAATGAGAGTCCCGTCGATATCCAGTGCGACGAGCCTTACCCTGTCAAGCGCTTCCCTGTCCAATACCATATGTTCCTCCTGACTTTTTGGTTCTTTACCTTGCAAGGTACTTTGGTTCTCCGCCTTCAAGTATGCTTGCAAGTCCTTCTACCGCCATCACTCCCATCCTGTCGGTAGCATCGGTTGTCGATGCGCCGCAATGAGGAGCAAGAAGAATGTTGTCAAGCTCAAGCAGTCTGTTTCCTACAGGTGGCTCAACCTCGAAGACATCGAGGGCAGCTCCTGCAATGACATTGTCCTTCAGCGCATCATAGAGCTCTGATTCATTCACTATCCCGCCTCTGGAGGTATTTATGATGAATGCCGTCTTCTTCATAAGCGCAAACTCATTCTTGCCGATGAAATGATGCATCTCCTTTGTCAAAGGTACATGGAGGGATATGAAGTCAGCTTCCTTAAGAAGGGTCTCCTTGTCCACATATTTCATCCCGATCTTGTCAGCAAAGGCCTGGTCAGGATATATGTCGAAGGCAAGCACGTTCATATCGAAGCCTGTGGCCCTTTTCGCAACGCCTTTACCAATAGCACCCGTACCTATTATTCCGATGGTCTTGCCATAGACTTCAGTTCCTATGATCTTTTCCCATTTGCCACTTCTGACTACTGCATCCAGCTTTCCAACGCTTCTGGCTGAACCGAGCATAAGTGAAAAAGCGAAATCTGCAACTGATTCATTGTTAGCGCCGGGAGTATACGTGACCGCAATCCCATGCTCCTTTGCAGATGCCTTGTCGATGTTGTCGGTTCCGACTCCATACTTGGAAACTACCTTTAGATTCCTGGCAGCTCTCAAAACCTTGTCAGTAACCGGATCAAGTCCGACAATCAGTCCGTCTATATCCTTGACGGCTTCTATCAGCTCCTCCTCATTAAGCTGCTTTCCGGTCTTATTCACTATGACTTCATAGCCAAGCTTCTCAAGCATCTCAAAAGGGATCCTGCTTGTCTTGCCGAACGACCTTGGAGTAACAAGAACTTTTTTACTCATTTTGCACCTTCACTTTCTTATGTATCCTTGTTTTTTGCGAAAAAACAAGGGAGACCTTCGTCTCCCATGCACAACCATCTGATATTACAGGGACTTTAAAGCATCCTTGAATGTAACGGACTTTGTATCCGGTACCGTCTGGAAGAATATGTCCACTCCCTTTTCATCGAGCTTCTTGAGAAGTTCCACATCAGAAGGCTTTACAGCCACTGTCGGGATTACGAATTTTGAATCCGCCTTCTTTGCTATTCCGCCAAGATTAAGCCTCTTGACAGGAAGTCCCTTCTCGATTACAGATTCAACTGCCGCTATGGTCTTGAAAAGCAGTATCGCATTGAATTTCTCAAAGCCTGTATTTGTCCAGTACTCCAATACCTCATCCTCAGAAAATACCTTTATTGTCATTCCTGAGCTTGAAGATGACATTGTATAGATGTCCTTCATGAACGGATCCTTTGCTGTCGCATTGTCAACTACGAAAAGCGCATTCGTGTTCATTCCTCTTGACCACTTTGTCATTACCTGACCGTGGATGAGCCTGTCGTCTACTCTTACAAGTACGATTTCTCCCATTGAGATCACTTTCCTTTCAAATATTTTATATCAATTCAATTGGTTTCAAAGCTAAAACTTCTTGATGTTCTCTGTAGCTGTTTCAATCATTATATCACAAAGTTCATCTGCTGTTTCAACTGAGTCCTTCTGTGAGAACATCTCGATAAGCATGTACATGTTAACTCCGGTAACGAGCTTTATGCCGTGTTTCTTCATCAGATACAGGGCAACGTTCGAAGGGCTTCCACCCAGAATGTCAACAAGGATTATGGTTTCTTTGCCGGCTTCCTTGTTTGCTTCCACGATCCTGTCAGCAGATTCCCTCAGGTCCTCCACGCTTTCTCCAGGATTAAGTCCCAGTGCGTTGACATCTTCCTGTTCTCCCATGATCATCTCGACACTCTTTACAAGTTCAATACCAAAATTGCCGTGAGTAATAACCAATAATGCTTTGTTGCTCATTTTTCACCTCATATGTTATTGCGCCCGAAGGCATTTGATTCAGGTATATCAATACCGGTAATTAAATTGAAGTCTCCCACCTTTGATCCAATCCGTTCGTTTGAGTCAAACCAAAGATGAGAGACAATCAGGTCATATCAGAGGTCCGAAGGAAGAATCCTCCGTAGCTCCATTTTATTACAGAAGTCCTATGGCTGCAAGCACACCCAGTATTACTGAGAGTCCTACCATCGCCTGAGTTACCTTGAGTCCCTTCTTTGTGAAGTACAGGTAAACACCAAGTACTGTTATGAAAGGCAGAAGGCCTGGAAGTATTTTATCGAGGATCTCCTGGAGTATGAACTCCTTGCCGGAAATAGTCCACTTGAAGCCTGTAGAAACCTTTACGTACGAAGCTGCAAGAACTCCCATCATGAACAGACCAAGGATTGAAAGTGTGTCGAGGATCTTCCTTATGGACTTTCCTCCAACTATTTCAGAAGCTGCTGCACGTCCGAGGCTGTGACCGAGCTTTGTGAAATAGAAGCCATAGATGTATGTGAGGGCTACAAAGCCTACCCATGGGAACAATGCTCCCAAAGCGCTTCCTTCCTGTGCCCACGGAAGAGCTATTGCGATAAGTATGTACTGGACTGTACCTGAATCTATCGCATCGCCTATTCCTGCAAGAGGTCCCATAAGACCGATCTTTGTATTTTCGATTACTTCCTCGCTTACTGCATTCTCCTCGTCTCCAGCTGCAAGTGCCTTAGCTCTCGCCTCTTCAAGTGACAAAGTGATTCCGAGGATCGTTCCGCCTCCCCAGACTGCCTGGGTGTTGTAGAACTGAGTATGTCTCATGTATGCTTCGCTAAGCTGGTCCTGATCCTTGTAGAGCTTCCTCAGGGAAGGCGTAAGCGCCCAGAGAAGCGAAGGAGCTATCATACGGTCATAGCTGTGTGGTATTTCATTTGCGTACCACCATCTGAACCATGCCTTTCCAAGGTCGGCAGTGGTCAGTGACTCAGGAGCATTGCTTGTATTCTTGATTGCATTCTCACTCATTTTTTCCTACCTCCTTGTTAAGCTTCAGCTTTGTGTGCAAGCTGTGCATATATTACTGCTACTATGGCTCCTACTATCGCGTAGGTTACTGTGTTGATTCCAAGCGGCTTGAGCATTACAGTCATGAAGTAAGCGAGAAGGAAGAACACCAGGTATTCTGTCTTTCCTATTACCTTTATGATGAGTGCTATACCGAGAGCTGCGAGTCCGCCACCTACGACGTTAAGTATGTGGAATATCTTTCCTCCTGAGAGAGTCTCAGTGAAGTCAGCTATTACCGGTGCTCCATAGTAAAGAGCTACGAACAGTGCAGGTACGAAGAGTGCGAAGCTTACAAGAGTCGGCAGGAGTATTACTGATGCGAAAAGTCCCTTGTCGTTTGTAGCCTCTGCATATTTGTCAGTAAGCCTTATGATGAATGTGTTTATGAAGAACCTGAATGAATACAGGTAGCTTCCGAGCAGACCTACCGGTACCGCGATTGCGATAGCCTCAGTCGGCTGAAGGTTTGACATGATTGCNNCCTCCTGGTGCGATCATGCCCATGTATATGAGCTGTATTGAAGCGGTGATGGCCATTGCTGTAGCAACATCTCCCATTACTATTCCTACGACGAGACCTGTCATCATAGGCGAGAATCTGAGGTTGAGTGTTGCATACCCGAGTGCTCTGGATTCGACCAGGGCAACCCACAAAGAAATGATCAGTGCTTGTCCAGCGGTTAGACTTTGTGCCATTCTTCTTTTTCCCCCTTTTATTATTTATGATAGAAACTCTGATTGTTCGCTGCCGTACCCCGATACCTTTGAAAATAATTTCCTTCACAAAAGGAGCAAAAACGCCCCAAAAATTATCCGGACAGATCAATGCGTGCATCGCCTTAAATGCTAATATCATCATTATGAATCCTGTTGTCATTCATCCAAAGCCTGAAAGTAACGAGAAATTTTACACTCCTTCCCGATAGCTTTATTGAAAAAGCCTTCCAATATTTGAATAACATTTAACAACGATTTCAACATTCATATAATCAGCTGTCCTGGAATAACATTGCGAATGATAGTATCACCAGGGGCAACCTGGTATGACATCGACTTCAGTCGTTACCTATTTTAATGTGATTTTGCCTGTTTGTCAATACTTTAAGACGTTGTACGTATAACTCGATATCCATTGCAGCCCAACACTTTTAGCCTTACGCCCAATTTCCGATTAACAAATTTTGGCAAACTTTTCATGTTTGAAGTAATTTTCCGTGCTATTTTTACCATCCGGGAATCATTTCCACACAACATCCAATTACTCAAAACTATTTTAATCAGATTAAAATTTTATATTCGAATCTGATTACTCCCACTTTGTATGGAAGATTCCTTCCTTGTCGATTCTCGAATATGTATGTGCTCCAAAGAAGTCTCTCTGCGCCTGTGTCAGATTTGCCGGAAGATCCGCCTCGATCATGCTGAAAATATAATCCAGCGCGGTGTTATGAACCAAAGCCGGCACATAATGGTCCCTTGCAGCCATGGTAACCCTTCTCATCGAAGGCAGCCTGTCCCTCAGGAATGAGAGCGCCTTTTCGCTCCCAAGAAGATTGATGTTGCTCCTGTCTTCCTTGACGATGTCAATCAAAAGGTCCAGCATCCTGGCACGGATGATGCATCCGCCCTTCCATATCTTAAGTACCTCAGAAGTGTCTATATCAAATCCGTAAACCTTCGAAGCCTCGTTCATCAGCCATATTCCCTGGGAATACATTACGAAATTGGAGAACAGAAGAGAATTTTCAAGGTCATTTATCAGTACGTCCCTGTCTATGGCAGAATCAGTCGGCTCCTTCTTCACAAGCTCTGACAGGCGCTGCCTCTCATCCTTGAAGAATGACATTACTCTTCCATATACTGCTACGCTGAGCGATGGTGCCGGTACTCCAAGGTCAAGAGACGCTTCCGCAGTCCATTTTCCAGTTCCCTTCTGTCCTGCCTTATCAAGGATCAGGTCAACGAGAGGCTTTCCTGTCTCATCATCCTTCTTTCTCATTATCTTGTAAGAAATCTCCATAAGGTAGGAATTAAGGTCTCCCTCGTTCCATTTCTCAAACACATCACCGATCTCATCCGCTGACAGCTTGAGGACATTCCTCATTATGTCATACACCTCAGACATGGACTGCATCATACCGTACTCGATACCGTTATGCAGCATCTTCACGAAATGTCCTGCAGAGCCGTTCCCCACATAGGTACAGCAAGGTCCTGCTTCAGTCTTTGCAGCCATCGCGATCAGAATATCTTCAACCAGAGCGTATGCCTCCCTTGAGCCTCCGGGCATCAGCGAAGGACCGTTGAGAGCTCCTGACTCTCCTCCGGACACTCCCACACCAAGGTAAAGCATGCCCTTCTCTTCGAGATACCTCATCCTTCTGTCAGTGTCGAAGTAGTATGTGTTTCCTCCGTCTATGATAAGGTCGCCCTTGTCAAGGAGCGGAATCAGCACCTCGATCATATTGTCGACAGGCTTCCCTGCCATGATCATGAGGAATATCTTTCTTGGAGACTTAAGTGACTTTACGAAGGACTCCACATCATAGAATGCCGATATGTCTTCCCCCTGCATATGCTTTGCTACAAATTCCTCTGTCTCATTCGGAGTGTAGTTGTACACTGATACCCCGAATCCCCTGTGCGCTATGTTAAGCGCAAGGTTTCTGCCCATTACTCCAAGTCCAAGGATACCTATATCTTTCATGGTTACCTCCACTTGCTTCTACTTGAGAAGTTCCTTATTTATTACAGTGTCCGGATTTTCGCCCCTAAGTACCTTCTCCACATCGCCAACTACCTTCTCGCCCATTCCATACAGACACTCGTAAGTGTATGCCGATGTGTGCGGTGTTATGACGACATTACCGTACTTGAGCAGAGGATGGTTCTCATCGATAGGCTCACCCTCGACAACATCCATTCCAACTCCTGCGACTATACCTGCATCCAGCGCTCTCATGAGGCTGTCCTGGTCAATGAGCTCGCCTCTTGCGGTATTGACTATGAATACACCCTTCTTCATCTTTGCAAACTCCGCATCCTTGATAAGATGGTAGCTCTTGTCATCCACAAACGCATTGAAGGATATTATATCAGCCTTTTCAAGGACCTCTTCCAAAGTTGCAGGCTCAGCTCCTCTTGCCCTTATCTCCTCTGGAGTCAGGTAAGGATCATAGGCTATAAGATTTGCATTGAATCCATTCTTAAGTATCTCTCCTACTCTTGAACCGATGTTGCCGAAGCCTACTACAGCTGCGGTCTTGTCCTTTATCTCAATTCCCATGAACTTAGCTCTCTCAGCCCACTTGCCTTCTTTTGCCTTCAGCGATGCCGGTACTACCTGCCTTATTGCAGCCATGAGAAGCGCTATCGCATTCTCAGCTACTGCCTCTCTTTCCACGAGAGCTTCAACCTTCGTTATGAAGCAGTTCTTTTCAGTAGCCGCTGGCACATCGATGTTGTTGTATCCTATGCCATGCCTGGTTATTATGAGAGTCTCATCCTTATGAACGAAGAATTCCCTGTTGTAGAGAGCTGTAACACTGGCTATGATGCATGAATATCCCATCAGCTTGTCTGCAAGCTCCTTGCCGCCCATATCCTTTGGCACGTCGAACCTGTCTACCTGTCCCAATGCCTTAAGTCTGTCCATGTGCTCCGGAAACACCTTGCCGAAACTGCTTGAATTAACAACCGCTATCTTAACGCTCATCCATTTCTCTCCTTTTGGTTCTTGTTTGATTGCCATTTATTCTGCAATCGTCAAATACATTGTACATCACAAAAAATGTCAATTCCATACCCTTTAATCATATAAACCGTTTACATTGAAAATATTTTCTTTATATTTTTTCTTATTGAAAAGAATAATCTTTTATTTTCATGAAAATCCATTGAATTTACACCCCCATATTTATATAATAGGTATGGAACAAAAACTTGTCAGATTCTTAACAAGCTGTGCTCAGCACAAGGAGGAAGCAAATGAGAAAATATGAAGTCCTGTCAAAGCTCGAGGCTACCGGAGTAATTGCAGTTGTAAGGGCAAAGAATGCCGAAGAGGCAAAGAAGATCTCCCTTGCATGCATGGAAGGCGGAGTTACCGGAATAGAGATAACCTATACTGTTCCAGGAGCAACCAAAGTAATCGAGCTGCTTACCGAGGAATTCGGAGACAAGCTCATAGTAGGTGCAGGAACCGTACTTGACAGCGAGACGGCAAGGATAGCCATACTAGCCGGCGCCAAGTTCGTAGTCGGACCAAGCTTCGATGCTGAGACAGCAAAGCTCTGCAACAGGTATCAGATACCATACATGGCCGGCTGCATGACCCTTACCGAGATGGTGAAGGCAATGGAGTCAGGAACTGATGTCATAAAGGTATTCCCGGGAAGCGCATTCGGACCCTCGTTCATATCAGCAATCAAGGGGCCGCTTCCTCAGGCAGTACTCATGCCTACAGGCGGCGTTGACCTTGACAATGTAGGCCAGTGGATAAAGAACGGCTGCATGTCAGTAGGAGTCGGCGGCAACCTTACAAAGGGAACCAGCGAAGAGATGACAGCTGCTGCAAAGGCTTTCGTTGCCAAAGTCAGGGAAGCAAGAGGCCTGTAAGAACAACCGCATTCAGGAAAAAACATATGCAGAGGACCCGTCCGGAAAAACCGGACGGGTCCTCTGCATATATATCAACTCTTAATTTTTATAAGTGCTTTACGAAATAAATACATTCTTTTTTATATTCATTTTTATATTAATTAAATATCATTGCTTTAGCGATTCATTTCCTGGCTTATCATCGTTACAGGAGACTTATCTGTCCCTCCGACAGCTTTATGACACCGTGGTCGAATTCCGGAACAATCGCAAAGATGTCCTTCTGAAGACAGAAGTCAATATCAGCCTGAAGTCCGAGGTCTTCAAGGATCCTGAAATGCGCCGCCTCCTTCACATAGCTCCTAATGTCCTTGTGGCTCCTGTATATCAGGAGGGCCGTCTTTGCTATGTCGGAAAGCTCTGCGTTACCCATTGAGATAATCTCATCAACTACCGCTCCGCCTGTTATGAAGTCATCCATGGTGAATCTGCCATCAGTTCCGGAGTTAACTATGATTATGTCTTCAGAGTAACCATATGCCTTCCTCGCTACAGCCTTTGCATTCACAAGGGCTCCAATCAGTACCCGGGCTCCGTCCTTTGACCTTGAGATTGCCTTTGTGCCGTTGGTCGTGGTCAGTATGACATTTTTGCCGCTTATTGCCTCCTTGGAATACTCAAGTGGCGAATTGGAAAAATTGAACCCCTCGATTTTCTTCGCCTTGCGTTCTCCTCCGAGTACAGCATTCTCCATCCTCTTCATTATACTGAGTGCATCCTCTACAGTGGAAACGGGCACCACGCTCTTCGCTCCGTTCACCAGAGACGTTATGATTACGGTTGTCGCCCTCAGTGTGTCTACCACAATCACAGTCTTCCCCTTCACAAGGTCTGCATTGACATGGTCACCGGAAATTGCTATGTCTATTCTCATGCTGTTCCTCCTAAGTTCAATGCGGTCATCGTATTATCCCGCAGCTCTTTCCCTGATACAGTCCGTTGTCCTTGAAATATTTGTCGATTGCATTCAGCACCTCCCACTTCCTTAGAGACCACATTGGTCCCAGAAGAAGCTCCCGGGGTGCATCACCTGTCAGCCTGTGTATGACCACATAAGGAGGAAGCATTGAAACCGCAGTGCATACTGTCTCAACATATTCATCCATTTCCATGAGTCTCAGGGTTCCGTTCTGCAGAAGCTTTTCCATTGGGGTGTTTTTCATCACATGAAGCAGATGAAATTTCACCCCCTGTATATCCTTATCTGAAAGATACTCCACCGTCTTGAGCATATCTTCCCTTGTTTCCCCGGGAAGCCCAAAAATCACATGGACTACCACATCAATCCCTCTTTTGCGAAGGTCGCCAAGGGCCTTCTCAAACACATCAAGGCTGTATCCCCTGTTTATCCTTGCAGCTGTCGCATCACTCACGGTCTGAAGTCCAAGCTCAACGAACGTATAGACCTCGCCGCTGAATTCATCAATGACATCAAGGACTTCATCTCCCAGGCAATCTGGCCTTGTCGCTATTGATAGCGCGACAACTCCTTCCTTCCCGACAGCCTCCCTGTATTTCTTTCGGAGGACCTCCGGCTCGGCGTAGGTGTTCGTGTAAGCCTGAAAGTACGCGATGTACTTTCCGTTCTTCCACTTCTTCTCCATCATCCCTCTGATGTCATCAAACTGTCTGCTTATTGAAAAATCCCTGTCACCGGCAAAATCACCGGAACCCCTCTCACTGCAAAAAAGGCATCCTGTCCTGCTGAGGGTTCCATCCCTGTTAGGACACGAAAATCCGCCGTCAAGGCTTATCTTGTATACTTTCTCGCCAAATTTCTCCCTCAGGAAGCTGTTAAGGCTCCTGTATGCTTTTCCTTCTGTTTCTGTCATTTTTTCACCACTTCATTTTATTATTCTCATAATACCACGTTGCAAACACCTGCGATAGACCTCGCTTTTCCATAGCTTATGCTTCTGGTATACTATACACCATGATAACCAAAAAGGAGCTGAGAAAATGAGATGCAGCAGCTGTCCGCGGAACTGCGGAATAGACAGGAGCCTGGTGCGGGGCTTTTGCGGAACAACCAGGGAATTTAAGCTTGCAAAGGCATATCTGCATCCGTTTGAGGAACCTATGATATCCGGAAGCAGAGGCTCCGGCACTGTTTTTTTCTCAGGCTGCAGCCTTAGATGCATATTCTGCCAGAACCATGAAATATCGGAAGGCCTTGAAGGCTCCTATATTTCTGATGAAAGACTCCTTGAGATCTTTTTCGAGCTGAAGGAAAAGGGTGCAGAAAATATAAACCTGGTTACGCCTACCCACTATGCAGCCTTCCTTCCGGATGTGCTGAGGGAAGCTAAGGCCCGTGGACTTGGAATCCCCATAGTATACAACTCCTCTGGCTACGAGAGCGTTGAGGCACTAAAAGGACTCGAAGGGCTTATTGATATTTATCTGCCGGACCTGAAGTACTTCAGGGATGAGCACGCATTTGAGTATTCGGGAGTAACCAATTATTTCAACACCGCAAAGGCTGCCATAGCTGAAATGTACAGGCAGACAGGTCCGGTCATCCTTGATGAAAGAGGCATGATGGTGAAGGGAATGATCGTAAGGCACCTGTGCCTTCCAAGCCTTGCACTGGACTCGAAGATGATCCTGAAGCATCTGTATGAAACCTACGGGGATAACATTTTTATAAGCATAATGAACCAGTATGTGCCGATGCACAGGGCAATCGGACACGAAAAGCTCGGGGTCAGGCTTCCGGCATCCCAGTACAGGTCAGTAGTAGCATATGCTGTTTCACTCGGAATTAAGAATTGCCTCATCCAGGGCAGCGAATCACAGAGCGAGTCTTACACTCCTGATTTCGACCTTCATGGAGTGATCAAAAAGGACATGAATAAAGGGTAGACAGGAGATTATCTCATCCTGTTTACCCTTTCAACTACGCTTCCTTCTATTATGTCCTCGTATTTTATTATATCCCTCAGATATGTGAACAGGTATTCCGGCGTTTCCGATTCCTCGAAGATATCCAGTATGTAAGCCGGATATAGTACGATATCCAGTGGTTTGCCTGACTTTTCCAGTTCTGACTTCACATATTCAAAAGCAAGCTCGAACACATCGTCTGCCAGCTTTTCCCTGAGCGGAAGCCTCTTCAGGAACTCATCCTCGGTTTCTTCAGCCCCTGGCTGAACTCCGAAGACATCGGCATGCCTTCTTTTCAAATCATAATACCTTTCTTCAAAATCCATCATTCTCTCCTAAATCATTTTCGCCTGGTCTTCGTGCTTCTATCGGAATATTCGATATTGGCTTCCCTGAACTTATCCTCAAGGTCAACCATTCCTCCCATACTACCAGCAGAATTGCGGATCTCATCAGTTGCATTCTCCTTGTACATAAGCTCGCCGGTCTTTCTTGAACTGCCCGAATCCCAGCCTCGTATCTGACTGCCCATGTGCTGATTGGGTTTTGCAGCCTTCAGGACCGATTTCGAGAAAATGACGGCTATGAGAATTATCGTGAATATCGATCCGATAATGAAAAGAGGAATCAGTATCAGAATTTCCATAATGCCCTCCTAATGGGTTCCGTCATTTTTCCTGTCGATGTCCCTGTGGTATTCAACAACGTTAAGGCCCTTGTTCCTGAAATACTCCGCGGTCTTTCTCGCGAATGACACTGACCTGTGTTTGCCGCCCGTACATCCATACGCGATTACCAGCTGGCTTTTTCCTTCCTCAACATATAGCGGGATAAGGTACTCGACCAGGTCCTGAAGTTTCTTGAACAGCTCCTCAGCAAGAGGGTTCGACATGACATACTCATAAACATCGTCATTGAGTCCGGTATGGTCCCGCAGCTCAGAGATATAGAATGGGTTCGGCAGATATCTGAGGTCAAATACGAGGTCTGCATCTGAAGGTATTCCGAACTTGTATCCGAAGGATACTGTCTTGACCTGCATGTATTCGCCCTTCCTCTGCGTAAAGCTCTCGGTTACAAGCTTCTTCAGCTTTGCTGCGGAAAGGAAGGTAGTGTCGATTACAAAGTCCGCCCTGCCCCTTATCACCTCGAAATTCTGCCTCTCCTTGCTTATAGCCATCTCAAGGGAAGACATCTCGCTGTCCATGAGCGGATGCTTTCTCCTCGTTTCCTTGTACCTTTTAAGAAGTGTCTGGTCTGAGCAATCCAGGAACAGTATGTTGTACTCTATGTGTTCACCATCGAGCTTCTTAAGCTCATCTGAAAATTTCGGAAAAA
The DNA here is from genome assembly GCA_002428415.1 of Clostridiaceae bacterium UBA6110. Lineage (GTDB taxonomy): Bacteria > Bacillota > Clostridia > Clostridiales > Clostridiaceae > Youngiibacter. Next base: position 29,093 of record DIWI01000066.1, on the reverse strand, counting down.
GGTCCTTGCTCCTGGAGTCTACGACAAGTGCCAGCTTGTTGTCTGCAACTTCAGATTTCGACTGGAATTTGGCGAATGGAAGAATGAATTCAGGAGGCAGATTGTCTACACAATAGAAGCCTATGTCCTCAAGCGCATTTACTGCTACTGACTTTCCTGATCCCGACATTCCCGTTACGATTATAAGCTCCATATTCCAGCCTCCTTCTGCCTGCTGCAAATAATTATGTCAGGCTTGTTTTCCTTCGTAAAAAAGTCTTGCTATGTCCTTGTAGCCCATGTTCTTCAGAACCCTTACCACAACTCCCCTGATCTCATAGGATGATGTAGTGCCGTCAGGCCCCCTTACATCTATTATGATATTTTCGACTTCCTTGGCTATAAGCTCAAGCTCATGCTCATTAAGATAAACATTGGCATCCTCAGCGCTGTTGGCTACACTCGTCTGTATCTTGTCCGGATTGAATTCGACAATATTGCCTCGTCTTTTCACTACCTTAAGCATTTTCAGCCCTCCCAAGTTCTTCTTTACTTAATTATACAACATGTTCCCCCGAATGCTATGAGATGGGGATAGAATTTACCTTGAGTTCAAATTTACTTCATATTAATCATATATGTATATTAATAAGGCCCGGTGAATCCACCGGGCCCTGGTACCTGCTCTCAGGCAAGTTTAAGCTTCTTTGACTTTGCTATCTGGGACAGTACCATCAGGCCTATTATCGCGACTCCCGCAACATCTGTTATTATGTTAGGGTCTATCAGCATGAGTCCGCCGATAATAACCACAGCCCTCTCCCAAGCTTTGAGGTGTGTGAACATATAGCCCTCCATCCCTGCTGCTATTCCGAATATGCCTATGAATGATGTTATTGCTATTCTGATTACTTCAAATGCATTCGTGTCTATAAGCAGCATTGCCGGATTAAAGGCAAATATATAAGGTACTATAAAGGCAGTTATCGCAAGCCTTGTTGCAGTCACTCCTGTCTTGAACGGATCCGACTTCGCAATCGCCGAGCCTGCATAGGCCGCAAGCGCAACAGGCGGGGTAATATCCGCGACTATTCCGAAATAGAATACGAACATGTGTGCCGCAAGCATTGGAACACCCATCTTCATTACTATAGGAGCGGTTATAGTCGCCATGATTACATAGTTTGCAGTAGTCGGAACACCCATTCCGAGAATTATGCAGCTTATCATTGTAAGGAACAGTGCCAGGAACTTGCTTGTTCCTGCAACTGACATAAGGACGTTCAGAAGGTCCTGCCCAAGTCCTGTAAGCGTAACTATGCCAACTATTATTCCTGCTATGGCGCATGCTATGGCAACGCCTACTGTATTTCTTGTCCCGTTTTCAAGAGCTTCACCGAAGGTCTTCGGAGTAAGCCTTGTCTCCTTGCTGAACATGCTGACGACAACTGCGGTGACTATAGCATATACCGCTGAATACGCAGGCGTCCTTCCCATACTCATGAGTGTCGAGAGAACAACTATGGGAAGGAAGAGATATCCCTTCTTGAGCATCAGCTTTCCGAACTTCGGAATGCTTTCCTTAGGCAGTCCCTTCAGCCCCAGCTTCTTGGCTTCAAAATGAATCATCATGAAGATGCCAGTGAAGTAAAGAAGGGCCGGAAGCACCGCGGAAAGAGCTATCGTCGCATATGGTGTCTCTGTCATTTCAGCCATGAGGAAAGCTGCAGCTCCCATTATCGGAGGCATTATCTGTCCTCCTGTTGAAGCCGCCGCTTCAACAGCAGCTGCGAATTCAGGAGTATACCCTGTCTTCTTCATAACCGGAATGGTTACGCTTCCGCTTCCGACTGTATTTGCAACAGAGCTTCCTGAATACATTCCCTCAAGCGCACTTGATATTACAGCTACCTTTGCTGGTCCGCCTGATGCATACCCAGCAAGGGAATTTGCTATGTCAATGAAGAATGTTCCTATACCTGTCTTCTCAAGGAATGCCCCGAGGATTATGAAAAGCACAATGAACGTAGCGCAGACTCCAAGCGGAGTACCTATTATGCCATCAGTCGTATAGAAGAGCTGGTGAATGACTCTTTTGAGCGAATATCCCGAATAGAATGCATATCCTACGAAAATGCCTGCAACCACAAGTATGGGAAGTCCGACCACTCTTCTGCAGAGTTCCACAAGCAGCAGTATCCCGATTACTCCGACCGCTATTTCAATTGTTCCAATGTTTACCGCCTTGCCTACAATGGATTCAAAATTCACTACATAGTAGAAGAACGCTCCGCCTCCGGCAACAGCAAAAATCCAGTCATACCAAGGCACCTGGTTTACCCTCTTGGCGTGGCTCCTCTTTATTGGATAGTTGATGAATCCAAGGAATATCAAAAGTCCTATGAATGATGACCTTCTGACCTGCTCCGGCGGAGTGGCTATGAGTGTCATCCAGAATACATAAAGCGTGAAGGCAATAAGCATGCCCTTGACTATAAGCAGAGGTGTTCCGGCAAAATGCCTCGTATTAGACTCCCTGTCGAATTCGGCCATAAGGTCGCCTATTTCTTTGGCGTCTACCTCAGCTTCCTCAATTAGGCTTTTCGGCCTGATTTCATTGTCTTTCAAAACCAATCACTTCTTTCTCAATATTATGCCAAATTTCATCTTACTTCAAAAACCACTGCAGAATTCCTCCCGCACAGCTCAGTAAGGCTTACCACATCATCGCCAATCGCAAGCACATGGTCGTATACTGTCCCGACTATGAAGTTAAGCCTTTCAAACTTCAGGTCGAATCCAGACACCACCATGTTCCCGTTCTCATCATACTCCAGCTTCTCTCCATCCTTTAGCTCAGTCTGCACCCCGGCACCGAAGGAGCTATAGGTGGTGCTGACTGCATAGATGTCACTGCCTCTCGTTTCAAACTCATCCTTTATTGGACTTTTATTGACCGAATGGATGAATTCCACTGTGAACCTTGTCCCGTCTGCTACAGGCCACGATCCGTACACCTCTTTAGTGTCAGCATCGTACACCACCAGCTTCTTCTGCCGAAACGTCAAAAAGCAAAAGGCGGAGACTGCCACTAAGACGGCCGCAACAGATACGGCAAGGAGTCTCCGCCTTCTCATATTACTTCATTATCCCGATTTCACGGAAGTACTTTTCAGCACCCTTATGGAAAGGTATGGATATGCCTTCAACCGCATATGTGGTATCCAGCTCCTTGCCCTTCGCATGAGCTGCCGCTATGGCGTCCTTGTTCTCGAAGAGAGCCTTTGTCAGGTTGTAGACTGTAGTTTCATCCAGGCTGTCGCTAACTATGAAAGTAGCCTTTACAGCAAGCGTATTTGTAGCAACATCAACGCCCTTGTAGGTTCCTGCAGGTATCTCATATACGGTATAGAACGGATGCGCTGCCATTAGCGCTGCAGCCTTGTCAGCCTCAACGTTCAGTATGGTGATCTCCTTGGTGGTGACAAGGTCCATTATAGCTGTGGTAGGTGCTCCAGCAGTGCAGAAGAACGCATCTATCTTGTCGTCCTTGAACGCATCCGCTGATGCAGAGAAACTCAGGTTCTGCTTGCTGATATCGTTGAAGGTTATTCCATATGCTTCAAGTATCTGCTTGGCATTGAACTCGACTCCGCTTCCGGCATCTCCTACCGAAACACTCTTTCCCTTGAGGTCAGCAATGCTTGTGATTCCGGCTGAAGGGTCTGCAACTATCTGAACTACTTCTGCGTATACGGCAGCCATTGCCGAGAATCCCTTTACGGCTCCGTCCTTTTCGAAAAGGTCCGTTCCGTTATAAGCATAATCCATGACGTCATTCTGGACGATCGCCATTTCGACTTCCTTTGCAGCTATAAGCTGTATGTTGGCCTTTGAGGCTCCAGTCGACTGAATATTGAAGGATACGCCTGCCTTGTCACCGAGTATCTGCCCTGCCGCAGTACCGAATGCATAGTAGGTTCCAGTATTTCCGCCTGTTGCAAGTCTGATCGAGGTCTCTTTCTTTCCGCAGGCTGACAGCAGCATTACCGCTGACATGGCGATTGCAAGAGTCATAATTGACTTTCTTTTCATTATTTATAGCCTCCCTATGATAGATGATGATTTTGGATAAATATTAAGTGAATTGTATATTATGCACACTCGCATGTCAATACTGACAGATATTGAGGGCTGTAAAAATGAAAGTTTTAAAATGTAATCCTGCATCATTTTATAATATGACATTTAACTCATATTATGCGAGGACCAGTCCCATAACAGCCGCAGATGCTATTATTACAGGCACCCCTGGTTTCCATCTGAAAATGATGAATGATTCCGCAAGTCCAATGGCTATTCCGGTCCACAAAGGCTCACTTCCTGCAAAATAGCTTTCACGTCCCAATGAAACCATTGTTGCAAGTATCAGACCCATGCATACCGGACGTACCCCGTTCATGATCCTTTTAAGGATAATGTTGTCCCTGAAGGTTGAGAGGAATATTGCTGCAGCCATGGTAAGGGTAAGGCTGGGAACAAGCACTCCGAGTGTTGCGCTGAGCGCTCCGGGAATACCCGCCACACGCATTCCTGCAAATGTGGCTGCATTGATACCAAGGGGTCCTGGAGTCATTTCAGCTATAGCCACGATATCAAGGACCTCAGTGGAGGTCATCCATCCATTCATTGTCATCTCTGAGCTTATGAGAGGTATCATGGATAAACCGCCGAAGCTTGTGAAACCTATCTTTACGAATGCTGTGAAAAGGTCAAGAAGCACCATTTGCGCCACCTCCCTTTATAGCGAGTCCCGCAGCGGCTCCTGCGACAACCACCCAGATGCTGCTGATACCGGTGAAAAGGCCAAGAAGCAGAGCAAAGCCCGCGATGACCCATCCGGCTGTATCCTTCAGAGATGCCTTCCGTAGTGCCAGTGCAGCTGAACCTATGATCGGAACAACAGCCGCTCTGATCCCTATGAAAGCCTTTGCCATGTAGGGAGTATCCCTCAGCTTATCATAGAAAAGCGTCACAACAGACAGAATCAATATTGATGGAAGGCTGACTCCGATTGCTGCTGCAGTTCCGCATAAAGCTCCCCCCATCCTGTATCCGAAAATAACGCTTATATTGGTTATCATTATTCCAGGCAGTGACCTGCCCACCGAGGCTATGTCCATAAGCTCCTCGTTTGTCAGCCATTGCCTTTTTTCTACAAATTCCTTTTGCATCTGGGCAAGTATCGACCATCCTCCACCGAAGGTGAAGGCTCCGATCCTTACGAAGAACAGGAATATCATCACTGCCTTTCTCAAATTGCTTTTTTCTTCCATAATTACCTTCCTTCACTCTTATTTATATCATTGTAGCAAAAGCAATGTATTTATTGTGAACATAAGGCAAAAATAAACATGGAAATACCGGCAGAATATTTTCTGCCGGTATTATTTGCTACTTAACTGGTTCAAGCCTTGCAGTGAAGTGCCTCAAAACCTCCGGCTCCCAGGTTATCCTGTAGCCCTTAAGGCTCCCTGCCCTTTCCTTGATTTCCGCCAGGGCATCAGCTACAACATCGAGATGTGACTGTGTATATACCCTTCTGGGTATTGCCAGCCTAGTGAACTCAAATTGCGACTTCAGCTGTTCCCTTGTATCAGGGTCCCTTCCCATCATGAAGGAACCTATGTCACAGGCCCTGATTCCTGCTTCCTTGTATAGCTCGATCGCCAGCGCCTGTGCCGGGAATTCATAGTAAGGAATGTGCGGCAAAAGCTTTCCTGCATCCACGAATATCGCATGACCTCCTGCAGGTGACTGGAATGGTATCCCGGATTCCTTGAGCCTTTCACCAAGATACCTTGCCTGCCCCGTCCTGTACTTCAGGTACTCAAGGTCTATCCCTTCCCTTAGTCCTATGGCCATTGCCTCCAGGTCCCTTCCCGCAAGTCCGCCATAGGATATGAAGCCTTCTAGGGGTATCGTAGCCGCCTTCACCTTCTCGAAAAGAGCTGCATCATCCCTTACTCCTATAAGTCCTCCTATGTTCACTATGGCGTCCTTCTTTGCCGACATGGTGAAAAGGTCCGCATAGGAAAAGCATTCCAGTACTATCTCCTCAATTGCGACATCCTTGTACTGCGGCTCCCTTTCCTTTATAAAGAAGGCATTTTCAGCAAACCTCGCCGCATCGATCATGAAAGGTATCCCATATTCCTTGCAGATTTTCGATGTTTCTCTGATGTTCTCCATTGAAACTGGCTGACCCCCGGCGCTGTTGTTGGTTATGGTCATTATGACCACTCCCACCTTTTCCCTGCCGTGTTCTTCCACAAGAAGCCTTAGGCCTTCTATGTCCATATTTCCCTTGAAAGGTGCTTCACTTGCAGTATCCCCGGCTTCAGGGACAACACAGTCGATTGCCCTTGCTCCGGCTATCTCCACATGAGCCCTTGTCGTGTCAAAGTGCATGTTGGCTATGGAAACCTTGCCTTTGCCAAGAAGTATAGGCATGACCACCTTCTCCGCAGCCCTTCCCTGGTGCACCGGCTGGAAATACCTGCAGCCGAAGATTTCAGAGCAGGAATCCATTAGGTTGTAGTAGCTCTTCGCTCCCGAATAGGATTCATCTCCCATCATCATACCGGCCCATTGCCTTGCACTCATTGCTCCGGTACCGCTGTCTGTGAGAAGGTCAATATAGACGTCCTCCGCCTTTAGATTGAATACATTGAAGCCTGCCTCATTGATCCTGGCAAGCCTTTCATCTTCGGAAAGGACCCTTATCGGCTCCACCATCTTGATCCTGAACGGTTCTGCAAAGTAATCTGCGCGCATCTGATTCCTCCTTGACCGCCAAAAATGCGGTTTGCTTATCCACTATTCAGGTTATCACCAAGTCACATCTTCTGTCAAAACGTTTACAGTGAGAATATGTCCATTATGCGGCGATTCTCCAGCTAACAGAATGACTTTCAGAAATTTTCATTTCTTTGAAAACCTATTCAGGTGTTATACTGATGACAACAAAAGTTCAGGAGGAAGTTTATGAGATTATTTGTTACAGATCTGGACGGAACGTTACTGGACTCGGAACACAAATCAACGGAATTCGGTATGGAGACTCTCAGGAAGGCCATCGATTCAGGTATAGAAGTCTGCATAGCATCTGGAAGGTCATATGCTGACATCGTGGAAAAAATCAGCGGATATGGGATTTCCCCGTATATCATATCCAGCAATGGAGCCAGCCTTCACGACAAGGATGGAAAAAAGCTGATGACCACATCCATTCCCATCGATGAGGCAGCTGCAGCCATGAAATACCTGGAGGACCACAGCCTTGAGTTTGAAGCGTCCACTGATGAATACACTTATGTAACCCAGGGAAGCATAGATCTGCTCAAACAGGAGCTTGAAGACCTCGGTAAGGATTCCGAAAAGAGGGAGCAGCTATACAAGGATGTTCTCGGTCTGGTGCTTTCGCAGGGCAACCTGAAGATCGTGCCAACTCTCGATGACATACTTGCAAGCATTGACCACGCAAATACAATATCAAGCATCAGCGCATACAAGCACAAGATAAGAAGCGGAATGGACCACTTCTCCATGAACAAGAACCTTCTGACCTTCTCGTCCTGGAAGTACAATTTTGAAGTTACCTCAAGCAAAGCCTCCAAGGGAGCGGCACTTATGCGCCTTTGCGAGCTGAAGGGCATAAGCCTTGATGATGTGGCAGCAATCGGCGACAATTACAACGACACCTCAATGATCAGAATTGCAGGCATCAAGGGAGCCATGTCCAATTCAGTGGACCAGCTTCTGAAGATTGCAGATTATATAAGCGATGACAATGACCATGATGGAGTTGCCAAATTTCTCCTCGCAATTATGGATGGGAAGGTCACACGAAAAGCCTGATGGTATATCCATTACTGTAATCCCATCCAGGAGACCCATATGCTGAAATATTTCATATAATTACGAAGGACTCGGTTTACCGGGTCCTTTTAGCTATAGCTCAGCTTTTTTTCGATTTCCTTCATCACAAGATCCGCAATGACTGCCATAAGCGATACAGGTATCGCTCCTTCCAGTATTAGAACAGGGTCGAAGGCCTTGACTCCGTTAACCACAAGAACTCCAAGCCCTCCGGCTCCAACTGCTGCGGCAAGGGTCGCTGCACTTATGTTTATGACCAGCGAAGTCCGTATACCGGCAAGGATTACATTTGCGGCCAAAGGCAGCCTTATCCTTGTGAATATCCTTTTGTCTTCCATGCCCATACCCTTAGCAGCCTCGATACAATCAGGATCCACCCCTGTGAGTCCGGCATAGGTATTGTAGACGATAGGCATGAGTGCATATATTACGAGTGCAATCAGGGCACCTTCAGAGCCATACCCGACTATAGGGACAACGAGAGCCAATAGTGCCGCAGATGGGAATGCCTGCCCGAGGCTTATGATCTCCTCGAATGCATCCCTGTATTCCCTGCCCGGACCGGAGCTTATGAATATTCCGAGGGCAAGGCCCATAAGGACTGCAATGACTCCGGAGACGACCACCATGTTAAGGTGCTCTGCAAACAGCACTATGAGCGGTGTCCTTGAGCCGGTCTGGGTCTTTGTGTTAAATATCCCGTACATGAATATCTCGAATTCCCTTGAAAATAAAAGCATAAGTACAAGGATTGCAGTAAGGGCTGCAACCGGGAATATTCTCTTAAGCTTCATGATTCCTGTCTCCTCAGGGCATCCAGAATGGATGAAAGCGCAATGCTTCCATCTCCTATCGGAACCCTTTCCCTTCCCTCAAGTATCATTGAAGCAAGGGCTTCCTTAAGGCTTTAATCAGTCTCAAGCGGCGACCCTTCCGAATGCACATCTTCAGCATAATCAGCTGCCCTGTACCTTGACAGGAGCTTCAGCGCGCCTTCGGCACCGAAAAAGCTCTCAACAAAGTCATCGCATGGCTTCAGGACTATTTCCTCCGGCGTTCCGATCTGCACTACTTTACCCTGTCTCATGATGCATATCCTGTCTCCCAGAAGCATGGCCTCCTCAACATCGTGAGTCACAAAAACCACTGTCTTATGGAGCTTTCGCTGTATCTGCGAAAATTCCTTCTGCAGTCTCAGACGGTTTATCGGATCTACCGCACCAAAGGGTTCATCCATCAGCACTATGTCCGGATCCGAAGCAAGCGCCCTTGCGACTCCAACCCTTTGAGCCTCGCCACCGGAAAGCTCCCTTGGGTACTTTTTCGAATACCTGTCATAGTCAAGTCCTACAAGGTCAAGCATCTCCCTTACCCTGTCATCTGTCCTTTTCTGTTCCCAGCCAAGTATTGATGGAACTGTGGCGATATTCCTGTCCACCCTCATATGAGGAAAGAGTCCGGTATTCTGTATGACATAGCCTATTCCCCGTCTGAGCTCTTCTCCCTTGATTGTGTCTACATTCCTTCCCTTTACCTCAATGGTACCTGAAGTCCTCTCCACCATCCTGTTAATGAGCCTTAAGGTCGTTGACTTCCCGCATCCTGATGGTCCGAGTATTACCAGGATCTCACCCTTTTGAACGGTGAAGGTAACGTCATCGCAGGCCCTGAATCCGTCATATTCCTTCGTAACATGCTCCAGCCTAATCATATCGCACCTCCAATCTCAAGCCTTTTAACCGCCGCCTTCATGAGTGAGTCTCCTGTGAGCGTCATCAGAACTATTGGTATGACTCCCAGCAGCACAAGGTCACTTGAAGCTTCTGCAAGGCCCAGGAAAACAAAGCTGCCAAGGCCTCCGCCTCCGACAAGACCTGCAAGAACCGCTCCGCCTATTGCCTGAACCAGTGCAACCCTTATTCCTGCAAAGATGACAGGAAATGCCAGAGGGAGTTCAATTCTCCAAAGCACCCTGCCTTTTCCCATTCCCATGCCCTCAGCAGCTTCAACCACTCCCGCATCTACATTCTTGAAGCCTGCCAGAGTGTTCCTTGCAATCGGCAATAGTCCATAAAGGGTTAGCGCTATGAACGCAGGCGCCCAACCTATGCCGCTCACCCCGATCGCCTTGAAAATACCTATGCTTCCCAGATAGCCCAGGGGGACCATCAGCATTCCGAACAGAGACAGTGATGGTATTGTCTCAAAGAATGCCATGGGAGTCATTATCTTTCCCTCAAGCGTCGGCTTCTTGTATGCAAGGTATCCAAATGGCATGGCAATTACTGCAGCAGCCAGGGTGGATCCAAAGGAGAGGAAGAGGTGTGTCTCGAGATTTCCTGCAAACTGGGATTTCTTTACCTGGTACTCCTTCATGATCGAGAGGTCAGAGTAGCTGCCTGATGCAACTGCGAAAAGTGCAGATAGTGCTGCAACAGCAACCAGGATCAGCTTAAGTGTTCTGTGTCCCTTAAGCCTTCTCATGGATGTACCCAGAATTATGTAGAGGCAGAGAAGGGTAATGTACATGCCGCTCGATATGCTTATCCTGGGGGATGTCCCTGCAGGTATGGCCAGACCTGCCATCGGACCAACAGAAAGAAGCAGCACCGCAATTCCTGCGGAAGCTGCCATTCCAGATATCATGTGTCTTATTTTTCCATCCCTGAGAACTGATGAGACAATTACTACTGCGAAGACCAGAACAAGTATTCCGGCATAGATACCGAGAAAATCGAAGGATCCAAGTCTCACTCCGCTTAATATCCTGTTTGGCTTCGCCTCTGCAAAGTCAAGAAAAAAGGTTGATATGAAGCCAGCTGCTGCAAAAAGCAGCAGCGTGCCTTCAGGTTTCCTGTTCAAATGTACCACCGCCTAATCGAGAATACCCGCTTCCTTAAGGTATGCTTCAGCAACATCCTTTGGTGATGCGCCGTCAACAATGACCTTCTTGTTCATCTCCTGCAGCTTTTCCTTGCTGAGTCCAGCGAAAAGCGTTCCCAGTATTTCCTTGACTTCAGGATACTTGTCTGCAGTCTCCTTCCTTACGATCGGTGCCGGCTCATATACCGGCGGAATCGACATAGGGTCTTCAAGCACTATCAGGCCAAGGTCCACAAGGGATCCGTCTGTAGCGTATGCAAGAGCAGCATTTATCCCGTCGCGTCCTTCGGACAGCGCCTTAAGCGTCTCAGCCGTATTTCCATGTGGCAGAAGCACCAGCTGGGAAGGCTGGAATTTGAAGCCATATGCTTTTTCAATACCCAGCAGACCGGCCTCCTTTTCAGCGAACAGCTGGCTTGTGATGAATTTTATCTCCCCGCCCTTGTTTATGTATGCAGCAAGGTCAGCGAGACTTTTCACACTGTTTTTCTCTGAAAAGTCCTTGGTTACAGCAATTGCCTCGGTGTTGTTGGCTTTTGCAGGTGTCATCCAGAGCAGTCCGTTCTTTTCATCCGCAGTCCTTATTGATTCATACGCAGTGTCTGCTTTCACCCAGACGGACTCAGCAAAGCCTTCCACATAATACTGTCCGTTCCCTGTGTAGTCCACTCCAATATCAAGCTCTGCCTGGAGAAGTGCATTCCTGTGTATATCCGGTGTCCCGAACTGAACCTTGTCTTCTATTAGATATCCCTTATCCTCAAGTGCCAAAAGTATGATATTGCCAAGGATACCGCCTTCAGTATCAACGAAAGACCCGACAGTGATCGGATCACCCTGGTTCTTCACAACAGGCTCCTCAGCCTTGCTTCCGCACGCAGATAATGCCAATATCGAAGCTCCCGCAATAACGCTTATTATTAGTTTATTCAATCTCATCATTTGTCCTCCTAAAAGCCAAAAAAGGCATCTTTCATTTATTATATTCTGTCAGGCAATTCAAAATGAAACCATTCCATGTCAAAACAAAGAATAAACAGTAAACAATCACAGGCCTGTGGATAACTTTTTCCCAAAAACCCCTAAAAACCTTCAATATCAGCATGTGTCAACAATCCACAGGTTTTCCACACTTATCCACATTGCTCACAATCCACTTGTGGATTGTTCAGAATGCTGACACATATTTGGCACTATGTAAGAAGTTGCGGATATAAAAAGAGACGGAATAACCGTCCCCTTTGAATTCATATGAAAAACTCAACCTTGAAAACCTTCATAAGCGGCTTTACATCTTTAACCGACATAGTTTCAGACTTCTCACCGTTCTTGTTTGTGAGGAGCATGATGTTGCCGTTATTTAGATTAATCGCCTTCCTCAGCATCCTTTTCCCTTTGTACTCCACAAGCAGTACCGAGGTTCCCTGGATTTCCTTCACCTCTGTGCAAAGAACCAGGTCCCCCTTTGCTATCCTGAAGCCAATCAGGTCGTCTTCCATTACTTTGATGGCTACAACCTTGTCAGCAGGATGTCCCTCGATCTTCTTGCCTGTAACGGCATATGTCCTGTTCTCGATGGGATCCTTCATCATATAGTCATATACAGGTATGTTCTTGATGTTATCGCCAAACGCCTGGTTCCAGAGTTCGCTCACAGGTGTTGCAGGTGCCTTGTATTCCTCCCTGGGCTTCACCTGAACCCTTTTTACTTCAGGCTCGTCATTAGTCACTGAAGCTTCAAGGGATCCGAGTCCCATTTTGGTTACATCCTTACCGAATACCTTAGTGAACCTTTCGAGAAGGGCTTCATTGACAACCCTTCTGCCCTGTTCAACCTCGTTGACAAAGCTATCTGAAACTCCAAGCTTCTTTCCGAGCTGCTTCATGCTCATCCCGGATTCTTCCCTGGCTTTCTTAAGCTGTTCTCCTACTCTGCTCAATCAATACACTCCAATCTATTGCCTTGCGGATTCTTCTCTGGCCCGTCTCTCCTGTTCGATTTTCCTGTTCTCCTCACGTTCCTCTATGAGGTGCTCAATGAGATAGGAAAACTTCCATCTGTAGGAGTTTTCAGTGACTACAGCCATTATGGCTCCATATACGTGGTTCTTTCTTATCATTACCACAGCTTCCTTCAGTTCGTCGTTTGTCTCATATCCATAGAATATGATTATCTTGACTGCCTGATGGGGCTTTCCTTCATACCTTATGCTTCTGCCTTCGAGTATGTCCTCAAGCGTGCCTCCTGCGTTGCTGTCATCTACTATATCCAGGCTGAAGCCTGCACCAAGAAGCTCATTCCTTTCAAGCTCGCTTAGTCCGTGGACAAGCAGCACTCTTCCTTCTCTCATGTCTGTCTCCTTTTACAGTATCGCAGGTTCACCGATCTCATCAGCGTTCTCTACAGTTACTTTCACCATGATCTGGTCTTCCATCGGCTTGTCCCTGAAATCAGTCTTCACATTTGACATGGCTATCGCATGCTCCACACCTTCAATGACCTTTCCGAAGGAAGCATACTGGCCGTCAAGATGCGGTGAATCAGCAACCATTAAGAAGAACTGGCTTCCTGCTGAATCCATCATCTGTGCTCTTGCCATGGAAAGCACTCCGGTAGAATGCTTCAGGTCATTTTTGAAACCATTTGCTGTGAATTCTCCCTTGATCCTGTATCCAGGTCCGCCTGCACCTGTTCCGGTAGGGCATCCTCCCTGGATCATGAAACCAGGTATCACCCTGTGGAACTTCAGTCCGTCGTAGTACCCCTTCTTTATCAGGGATACGAAGCTCTTCACTGTATTTGGAGCTATCTCAGGATAAAGCTCTGCCTTGATTATCTTTCCGCTGTTAAGTTCTATTGTTACTATTGGATTCATTTAATCAATCTCCTTGTATGTTATTCTCATACCATTATAACCTACAGTCGCCCAATAACAAATACATGATGCTCTAAGCATCCAGAAATCAGTATGCAGCTCTCTAAAAAGGCTCTGTATGAGTGCAGTGTTGAAAATCGAGTATTTAAAGGGATTCCAGTTGAATCCCTTTTTGCATGATTACCTGTATAACCCTCAATAAACAGAGTTGAGAATTAAAGGGATTATAATTAGATATGCACTTATGATAGCCATTACTTTGTATACTGCAGAACTTTCTCCATCCTTCTTTATAGCATTGATGATTCCAATAACAAACGTTAGAGGAGTAATAACCATTAAAACTTCGCCAAGCCCACCAATAAACTCCAATATTGCCATCATATAAGACCCCTCCAAAATATCTAATGAACATAATTATACGTCTTAGATATAGCTTAATCTTCTTATATCATATACTAAAATACAAGGAAAAAATATCCATTTCAACACAGATTTCAAACAGAGCCCTAAAAAAAGTGAACATACGGTCTATATTTTTTCTTAACGCTATTGACTTAGAACGTCTGTTCTTATATACTGAAACCAGAACATAAGTTCAAGTAAGGAGTGATCAGGATGCAGAAAAAGAATGGTTTATTCGTTAAGATACAATACGATATGGATAGGAAAAGTCCGTCGGCACATAGTAAGTCAATGCTCAGGGACCAGCAGAGCAACGAAGGCAAATTCATGCTCTGCGGAGGATCCTACATGAAAAATGAAGCTACCATGATATTTAACGCAAAAACGTTCAATGACGCAGAATATATCGTCAACAACAATCCCTTCATCAAGAACACCAACTACAGGTTTTCCATCTACAGCGCTGACAGCATTGCTGCAAATGCCTGAAATACTACCGGAGCTTCCAGTGCAGGCTGCTCCGGCACCCTATATATACCGTTGCCCCGAAAGGGGCCTTTTTTTATATCTTAAATCTTTATCCGTGTTCCTTTTCTGATATGATGGGTTATAATTAAAATAACAACATCTGGGAGGGATAGCTTCTTGAAATCTATAGTTCCATCGTTCTTGAAATATCTGGTTCTTATATTAATTGCCATCCTGGGAGAGTTCCTGATTCGCAGCCTCTCGGCAGGCAGCCCTGATGAATTCTACAATATACCTCTTTTCCTCGGCACGACCTCAGCATATCTGCTGTTCGGACTGGTACTTGGATCCGACGTGATTGCAGCCAGTTTCAGGACCAGGAGCAAGCTGGAAATAGACATACCCAGACTGTCATTAGGCATAGCGACACTAATAGTATTCGCTACCATCGGATTCATGGGACTGTTCGAACCCGGAAACAACTTCTCTCCAAACGGAGTATTCCAGTTTGTGCTCAAGGGAAAGGGTTTCCCCGCATTGTTTTTGACCCTCTCCGGATACTTCATATCATCATCATTCAAGAAGTCCGACAGGATGTTCTGATCGGTATACAACTATTGGTATATATTAAAAGACAGGCAGCGCCTGTCTTTTGTCATATCAGCCCATATCTCACAAAGCTTTTTCAAATGCTGTCATTTTGCTCATCGGCTCCTGTTCCTTCCTGATTTTTCGACGAGCTCGATCCATTCGTCTACTGTCATCTTGGAGCTGAATTCCCCGATAAGGTCGTAAGGTACCTTCTTCATGTTCCTGAACCTGAAGCAGCTTTTGCCCATGTCGAGCTTATTGCCTACCTTTTCTTCATACTGTTCCTTGAACCACTTTGCAAGTGAATCTTCTCCATATGCACCCATATGGTAGAGTGAGATGTGCTGCTTCTGTGATGCCAGTGCCATGAATGGCAGCGGCGTCTTTTTGTCTTCCAGATATCCCAGCGGATATCTGGTCAGCGGTACTACGTAGCAGATCATACCGTACCACATGGTTTCCACAAATCCTTCAGGCAGGTTTTCCTTAATGATCTTCCTGAGCCTCTCCATCGGCTCTTTCCTGTCCTCAGGCAGCTCATTCATATATTCTTCCGGTGTTCTCGCATCGCTGGTCATGATTTTCCTCCTATATTGTCCGAATAAATCGTATTGTATACGACCAATATAACATATGGAAATGAAGGAAATTTACCCGAATCAGGAAATTCACTGATTCTTAACTCTAATGGCCCGGTGTTCACATTTTAGAACACCGGGCCACTAATTATTAGATGTGTATAAGGTTTGCCTTGTATGCTGAGTAGTCTTTCCTTACTCCATTCATCATCTCGTAGACTTCCTTCTGGAGATTGGATACCAGCTCATAATCCTCGTCATGTATTGCCTTGCTGATTGTGGAGAACAGGCAAAGCTCGCCTTCCTTGTCCTTCATGAGGGCATCCCTTGCATCGGATACCTTCCTGTATTTCTTATCATCGTAGGAGTTACCATATTCCGAGTCATGAAGCTTCCTGCAGTTGCGAAGCTCGTTGACGAAGCCAGGTATTATCCTGTGTTCAAGCTCCTTGAGCCACTTGTCTATTGAGAATACCTCAAAGCTTTCAAGTATCTTTGCTGAAAATACGCCATTTCTCTTCAAAGTCTCAAGCTTCTCAGGGTATTTGCTGAATGCTGTTATGTTCTCGTATACGGTTGAAGGAGCATTTCCGAAGAACTTTTCCCTTTCCTCGTCTGTGAAGTCCTCGAATACATCCTTCTCAGTCCTGTATGCTCTGCCTTCCTCAAGATACTCTGCCTTGTCCTCAGGAGCCTTCGATATCTCTTCGAGAAGCTCAGTTGGAGTCTTTTCAACTGCATAGTTTATTCCGTCCGTCATTGTCATAAGCATTGCAGCCGTAGCAAGGAAAGTGTTCGTATGCGGATTCGGAGCCCTGAGCTCGAACCTTGTTGCCATAGGGTTGTTATCATCCCTTATCAGGCCGATAAGGATCGTCCTGTTTCTCGATGGTATCTTTGTGGATACTCCGAGAGACGTAACTATGCATATAGGAGCTTCATAGCCCTTCTTGAGTCTTCTGAAAGCAGCATTTGAAGCAGTGACTATCGGATTAATGACCTCATAGTTCTTGAGTATTCCCATAAGTGAACCGAAGCCGAGTGATGAGAGGAAGTTGTCCTCAGTCGGTGCAAAAAGGTTGACCCTCTTTCCGTTCTTGAGCTTCACAGCAGCACCTACATGGGTATGCTCGCCGCTTCCTGCTACGCCGTCGATTGGCTTTGCAAGGTATGTTACCTCAAGGCCATGCCTTGCGAAAACGTCCCTGACCAGCTCCTTTATGAATATCTCGGAGTCTCCGGTTCCCATTGGGTCGCCGAATCTCCAGTCAATTTCCAGCTGTTCCATTACGGATGCGAATCTTCCAGTATCAGCAAGCTTCGCCTTTACTCCGCCAACTTCCTTGTGGCCCATTTCAGGACTGAAGCCATAAAGCTCCATAAGCATGAGAGATTCTTCAAGGGCGCTTCTTACATTGCCCCTGGTCCTGCCCCAATACTGCTCCTTAAGCTCCTGAGATGCAGAGAGCTCATCCACGTTTCCAGAGATGCTCGGAGTCTTTACCCAGAATTCAAGCTCTGTTGCAGTGGTTATGTCAATCTTCTCGATATCATCAGCAGTGAATCCAAATTCCTTCTGGAGTCTCTCATTAGTCATGAATTTCTCCATGAGATTATCCTCAAAATCCTTTGCGGCATTCTTAAGGATCGACCTCGAATCAACTTCGATGCCCTTATGGAAAAGGAAGCATGGAATCTTGATGGTTCCTACCGGTTTCTCTTCATCAGATGCAGTGAAGCTGAAGTTGTAGTCAACATGCCAGTTCGCGTTGATATCGCCCTTCATGTCCACCTTCGCGTCGTTAAGTGATGCTATCCTTGGCAGCACAACGGATGATCCGTCAGTCTGGGCAGCCATTCCATGCAGAAACGTCTCCATGTCCTTTCTGAAGAGCCTTACTGGTATCTTGGTGTCTGTCTCATGTCCGGCAAGGTCGACGCCTGCGATGGAGACGAACTTGATCTCCTCATGGTCGTCAAGCAGCTTTGTAATTTCAGGTACAGAATGAAGTTCCTTTGGTATGGTATAAATCAGGTCTTTCCTCATGATATCTCTGTCCTTTCCATAAAAGAATAATGTAAATGATACACCGTACATAAATACGCGTCAACGAATATGTTAAGAGAAATACGATTACATCAAAATATTTGTGAATCATTCGTCTATTTGTAAAAAATGTGCCGATTTGATAAACTGCTTATATAAAGCTGTTGGAGGCGCAAACATGGACAATACAAGACCCATAGGCTTCTTCGATTCAGGAGTGGGCGGAATAAGCGTACTCAAGAGATCCGTTGAGATACTGCCAATGGAAAATTACATATATTACGGAGATTCAAAGAATGCACCGTACGGCACAAAGGATGTGGAGACTATCAAAAGGCTCACATCCGAAGGAATCGACCTGCTTGTTGACAGAGGCTGCAAGGCTGTCGTTGTCGCCTGCAATACGGCTACCAGCGCTGCCATAGACTACATAAGGGACCGGTACAGCACCATTCCGGTAATAGGAATCGAGCCTGCACTCAAGCCGGCAGTCGAAAGCACGGAGGACGGCAAGATACTGGTGCTTGCGACACCGAGGACCCTTACGGAACGGAAGTTCCACGCCCTGATGGAAAGCGTGGCCCGAACCCGTGAGATAATCAGGATGCCGCTTCCGGGACTTGTTGAGATAATCGAGAAGGGCGATTTCGACGAAGAGAAGTCCTTCGAGTATCTGCAGGAAGCCCTTGCCGATGTTGACAGAAACGTCCGGGCCGTAGTCCTGGGCTGCACCCATTACCCCTTTGTGAAGCAGTCGATCCTTAAGATCCTTGGCGATGAAGTCAGCGTTTATGACGGAAGCGACGGTACAGCGAGAAGGCTTGCCAGGATACTCGCGGACAGGGAGCTTCTGAATCCGGGACCTGGAAACGGGTCGATAGAAATCATCAACTCCCTGGGCACCCCGGAGATACTGGAGCTCTCAAGATACCTTCTCGCAAAGGATAACTGAATACGAACAAGGAACATGCAGGACCCGAATTCATCTGTTTCGGAATTCTGCATGTTTTTGCATTTTTATTGAATATTTATTCAATTATTTCATCATGAATATTTTTAGCGCTTCCTCCTCAGTGTACATTCCGAGTCTTACGATTTCCTGCAGGGCATAGTTGTCAATTACCCTTTTCGCAGTCATCCCCACCTTGGTGTCTATCAGTTTAAGGCTGTCCATTGTTGACTTTGTAACATCGATCTCATAGGATCTTCCTCCCGGGAGAGTGAAGGTATACAGGAGCCTCCTGCCCTCAGTTTTTGCCGAGTCGTATGAAGCCCTGACCTCAGTAACGTCAAGATAAGCAAATCCCTTAGAGCTGAACAGGCTGCTGTCAAGTATTGTATTCTCCCTGAAATCCACATACTTCACGAATGTGGTGTAGCCAATGAATATCAGAAAAAGTCCTCCCGCAACCGCAAAGGCCTTCATGTTTCCGGTAAGCCTCGAGTTCTTGTGTACGGCGGAAATCACCCCGAAAATGAGAGTGAGGACACCGAAGCCTGCGAGGACCGCTCCAATAGGTGGAGTAAGCAACCCTGTATTGCCAAGGAATATAAGCGAGTCCGGCGATTTGAACACCAGCCCCTGGATTAAGTTCGCAAGAAGCGCTGCTGCTGCAACAACGAAAAAGAATATCAGATAAGTCTTCAGATTGTCGATAAGGCTGCGTTTCGGCTTTACTTTTCCTTTTGGCTCGGTTATGACCTTATCTACCTCTACGTACTCCCTGCCGGCCTCTTCTTCACCATTCAATTCAGGCTTCTCTATAAGCATCTTGATATCCTCAGTTTTCTTGAAGACATCCTCTCCAAGGACTACACGTTCACCCTTGGCAGGCTCGTTCTTTTCATTTTTCACATCTTTCTCAGACACATTTGCACCTCCCGTCTAAATTATGCGCAGTCTCTATGGCAGATTCCTACCTATTGAAGCCTTTAGTACTGTAAGCCATTCTTCAGAATCAAACTTCAGGTCAATGGCGTCTACTGCATTCTTTATCCTTTCAATCTTTCCAGAACCTACGATTGGCATGATTCCGGATGGATGGCTCATCAGGAACGCGTAGGCAAGAGTGTCGAGTCTGGTTTCACCATGCTTTTCACCTACAGCGAGAAGGGCAGCCCTTACAGACCGGTCCCTGTCATTGTCTCCTGTAAGAAGCTCTCCTCCACCAAGCGGTGACCATGCCATAGGATACACCGACCGCATCATCATGTTGTCTAAAGTACCATCCTTGAATGCATCAAGATGCGTGGCGGATATTTCAACCTGGTTTGTAACAAGAGGAAGCTCGCAGTATGAACTGAGCATTTCAAACTTGGATACAGGAAAATTCGATACTCCGAAATTCCTTACCTTCCCTGAATCATGAAGCACACGGAACGCTTCTGCAACTTCAGCAGGATCCATGAATGGCGAAGGCCTGTGTATCAGGAGGAGGTCCAGGTAGTCCGTACCGAAATTCTCGAGTGATTTCTCTGCGGAAGCCACTATGTGGGCCCGTGAATTGTCGTAATGATGGGACTTATACTGCGGTCTCTTTTCGCATGGAAACACTATACCGCACTTAGTGACTATTGTGAGCTCTTCCCTGAGGCCTTTGTTAGCCTTCAGCATTTCACCAAAGGCTTCCTCGCATGCAAAGCCTCCATAAATATCTGCTGTATCAATCGTTGACAGTCCGAGCTCAAGTATCTGCCTGGTGAGCTTGTACAGTCCTTCCTTTCCAAGCTTCCAGTCAAGGAGCCTCCAGTGTCCATGTACCACCCTGTCCATCTTCAAAGTGTCTGTAATTTCAAGCTTCTTCAATTTCTTTCCTCCTTCGCACCTTTAATAGTGCGGAATGTCCCTACTATCAATAATAACATCTTTAACGGAGGTTTCCTCCTGCTATTCCTTTGTTAACGCAATATTCAAGATTTGAACACCAAATCCCTGTCCATTTCCAGACCTGACAGCCTTCATTATCATGTAATCGATTTTTTGATGATGCAAATTTCTTACCAAACCGCCGCATATCCAAGTCTATTTTATCTTATTGTCAACAATATTCAAGATTATTCTTCTATTTTGTAATTATTCTTGAATTTATATGAATATATTGATATTTTTCTTGATTATTTTTGATAAACGGATAAAATAGGGTTAATACCATTTTAGGTTACAAAGGAGAAATTGATCATGGAAATGAAGAAGGAAAACCTGTTCGAATCATACTGCTATCCCGGGATGCATACCTCTGCGGACTTTGAGGCTGACAATCTCTCAAAGTATATCAAGCTTGACCTGATGAGGAAGAACCTGGAGACAACGGGAAGAGAATATGAATACGTGGACCCCTTCGACGGAAACAAGATCAAGGACATCCGTGGAAATAGCAAGTCCAATGATTCAGTCGAGGGCTTCATCGTAACATATGAAAAATTCCTTGATGCAATGAACAGCAGACATTCTGCAAAATCAGAGGTCGCCCCTGTCAGCGAACACTTCCGCAAAATATTCACAGACAAGGTAATTCAGCCAGTTGATTCATTCAGCATGTACCACGACAACGCAGCATCAGGCTTTGAAGCTGATAATCTCATGAAGTACGACAGTCTGAACCTCAGACAGAAGAACAACATGATAACCTATCACGAGACTGAGTATGTGGACCCGGAAACAGGTGCCGTCATGGATATAAGGAACTACAGATTCTAGAATGAAGAATGCAATGCTGATGTTTGACGAAGTATTGAACTGAAGCACTGAATTGATTTGAACTTAATATGAAAAGGCTGCCAATCGGCAGCCTTTATTTTTATAGTGAGCTTATTATGTTGAACAGCTCTATTGCAGCGCTTCTTGGTCCTGATTTCTCCATTCCCTTGACGCCCAGCTGAGTGTTTATTTCTCCCACCTTCACGCCTGAAGCAAAGAACTCATCGAAGTACCTCTTGAGAAGCACATCCGTTTCCTCGATCTTCTGCGCAGGTCCGAAAGGATTGGCGAAATATGATTCGACAAGACCTGACTCAGACGTGGTACCCTTAGCCATCCTCGCACCAGACCTGAATACCTTGACAGCCTCCTCAGGTGTGTTGAAATAGCTTATGGCCTTTCCGCCTTCCTCCATTACCGTGTAGTTGTTGGCATATAGGAGGAGGTCAACAGGGTAGCCCCTTACGATATCCTTGTATGTCGATACCGGCATTACCAGCCTGGCATTCGTCTTGTCAGGATTCATGAATATGGACCTGTCAATTTCCTTGAATGCATATCCCTGGTCCAGGTCATCAAGCCTTACGAAAGCACCTATTTCAGTTCCGTAGCCTATGGCCTTCCCATTCTCAATGTCAATGGATCCCATGTCATCGAATACTATGGTCATGTCGCTTATATGGTCTTCAGACAATCCTCTGAATGCCTCAAGCGATTCAGACTTGCCGGCTCCGGAGTCTCCGACGATGACAACATTAGCTGACTTGCCGTTCTTCATGATTATGTTGACCATTGCACCGTGAATCGGAAGCATTCCCCTCTTGATCATGATCAGGTTGTGGAGGGTAAGTATCATCTTCTTCATGTAGCCGAAATAATCGACATCTTCACTGTAGGAGACATATCCAAGCATGATCCCGTTCTTCACGTCATCATAGAACACCTGCCTGCTGCTGTTGTCCCAGTCCTTTGCCCCGAATACATAAACTATGTCAGGCTTCTTGCCTGTATACTCATCTTCCCTTGCAAGCTCGAAGAGGTTGGAAAGTGATACTCCGTGAGCCATCAGGTCCCTGTGGAAGTATACGTATGCCAGAAGCTTGCCTACCTTCGCAGGATAGCAGAAGAAGTGGTCTCTGTTGATGTAGGCTGTGTTGAGGGGATTCTTCATGGTCTCGGCAAACAGACCATCCCTTGTATTGCTCTTGGGATAGGTTATGAATGGAGAGTCCATGACGATAGCACTTACGAACGGTATGTCATGAAGCAGCTCATATTCATATGGAATCGGCCACATGCTGTCTGTGAGTATCAGACCGGCATTTGCTCCGGCAGGCACCTGCCTGTAAACATTAGGCTCGATAAGCAGTACGTTCCTCTCGATCTTCCTGTAAATCTCAAGGATGAGTCCGGTAAACTTGTTGTTCGCTTCGATGAAGCTTGTCGAAGCAAGCCCTTCGGTATTTCTCTTCCCGTGGACTACGGTATACCTCTCGAGTCTTCTCCAGTAGCTGTAGAAATCCTCGATGAATCCTATGAATTCATCCTTGTTCTCAAGGGCCATCCTGCAGTCATTCTGTATCCTTATTACCTCATGCGCCTTGAATACCATGAGCAGTTTGAACAGGTTCACAATCTGGTCGCTTATGTCATCTATGTCATCATGGATAAATGACTCGTTAAGATACTTGTAGTGCTTTGTATTTCTTCTCTTGACCATCTCAAGATAGGACACGACTACTCTTCTGAATGATTCAGCTTCCAGAACCTTATCTATATTGTCGCAGTACTTAGCGGAGAAGTTTATCATTACTTTTCCTCCGCTTAGGGAGAACTCTTTTCTCATAACACACACCTCACATAAATGTCTAATGATTATATTATCCTAAATCCTGCAACTAATAAAGAGAAATCTTGCAGATTTCTGCTATTTTTTTATCGAATCTCCTTGCTCATTTCATGCCAATTTCATGAAATACATTGATATTCACCACTTAAAAGGTTTACATGAAGAAACGCTCATGAAACCCAGAAATCGCATTTCCTGCAAATTGCTTTGTTCATCAAACTTATTTAGACAACCATTTTAATTTGTTTTTAACTCATTTTTCACCGTTTGTTAATCCATAGCCACCATAATAGGCTCATGAGGTGATTGAAAATGTATGAAAAGAAAGAACTTAGAAGGTCGTC
The DNA here is from genome assembly GCA_002428415.1 of Clostridiaceae bacterium UBA6110. Classification (GTDB taxonomy): domain Bacteria; phylum Bacillota; class Clostridia; order Clostridiales; family Clostridiaceae; genus Youngiibacter. The sequence continues at coordinate 5,435 of DIWI01000066.1, read as the reverse complement.
CACAGACAAGATGCTGTTCGGTGTACTCGGCGGACTGGCTGAATATATGAACGTGAGCTCGTCTCTCCTTAGGATACTGTTTGTGCTGTTCTCGCTGCTTCCTGGTCCATCGGTCATATTCTATATCATATTCGCAGTACTTATGCCTTCAGACAGGGCATACAGGGCGTAGCAAAAGCTCCGGAAAAATTTCCGGAGCTTTTTAATTTCAATCAGCTTGTCTTCAGACTGTCCGCCATCTTATGCAGCAGGTCAATCCTGCTTCTTTCATCCAGAATGTTTCCGGAATCATCCACAGTAACATGGTATCCGTTATGGATTTCAGTGTGGAAGTTGCCTTTTGCTACGGAGAACCCTTTCAGTCCCGGCGCATCAAGGAGACCTTCCTTAATGGCAAGGTATATGACCTCAGGGTCAGTCAGCGGATTCTCAATATCCTTAAGCTTCCTGATCTCATCCAGCAGGTATCTGGTTTCATCCTTCAGGTAATCAACCCTATCCCTGAATTCCCTGTCATTCTCCAGACCCTCGAACATGCCTTTGCCTGCGATCTCCATGGCCTTCTTCACTATCTTGACGCTCTCGATTATCTCCTTGCTGGTAGCCCTCATGACAGCTTCCGAGTATGATACTGCGTGCACTATGTCAGGCTTCAGGAAGGATCCGTAGAACATCGTAGCTGCTATGAGCCCCTTTGCAGCATCCATGTCTGCAGGGTATGCAAGGAGGCCGGTCCTTACCATCCTGAAAATCCTGAAGTTATCATCTTCAAGCTCACCCATGAGCTCAAGCTTAGCTGTCATTTTCGCCAGGTCCATCTTGGGAGATATGGACGGAGGATTCGCCAGCATCAGCTGCATGACCATATCCCTTACTCCAACGCTCTTGGCAACCTCTGCAGTGATATAGCTCACAGCGACCTCTGTTACATCTGAACAGTACCTTAATGCCCACTGGTGGGACTCGTTCATCTCAACCGGCACTCCTATCTCAGCATTGAGCTTTACAGCTGCAATGTTTTCGGTAATAGCTTTAAGAAGTTCCCTGTTGGACCTTCTGTCCAGCTGGGAATACCAGGTCAGAGGTATGGCTGCCCATGCGTTGTTGATGGTCTCCTTCAGGATTGGGGAGAATTCAGACAGGTCCTCCGTTCCCGAGTAGCATCTCATGAGAGGATAGTTACCCCGCCTTGTCGCCTCGTACATCAACCTCAGATGTTCTTCGTTCCTTATCGGCACTCCGCCTGCTCCATCTTCGCCCTTCTTCATCCTTTCAGGATGGAAGTAGAACTCCTGGCAGTTCTGGTCAGGAGCCAGTGAGATAATATCAAGAAGTCCGCTTTCAGCGAGTATCCTGATATGTTCATAGGTCTCCTCGATTGTCTGAAGGCCTATATGGTGCCTTATGACAGGGAATGGCTTCTTGTACTCTATCCTCTCCCTGAGGGTCTGTGGAGGCATCTTCCGTTCTTTAACGCCCTGTTCTATATCCCTAAGATACATTGCAGCTTCGCTTGCATCTTCAGTGCCGTCAAACACCTTCTCTATGAATCCGAACTCCCTGGCAACCTCAGCTGTCTCAATGGTCCCTCCGAACACGTATCTGATTCCCTCAAGCCCGTTTTCAGCAATCAGTCCCTGCAGCTCCTGAAGAAGGTATCTGCAGCCCTCACCTGACAGCCTGTATCCTACTGCCACAAGGTCAGGCTTGAATTCCACTATTCCTCCGACAAGCCTCTCCACTGGAATAGCAGAACCCATGTATTCCATGGTCCAGCCTTCCTTCCTTGCTATCTCGCTGAAATTGTATATCCCCGCTGCATGAACACAGTTCCCTATGGCAGCGATCAGTATTCTCCTGTCCTTCATCCTGTACCTCCTCGGCCTTTTATGATTATTATACCGATAGAGACTTAAATTTAGTCGTTATGTGGTCTTTTTTCACAGAACATTACAAAAATATATACAATGTTAACAAAATGGACCGGCCGGAATTGCTTCCGGCACGGCCCTACAGTTCTTCTATGTACCTTATGAGAATCTCAGCAGTGGTAATGTTTGTCGCAATCGGCACCTTGTGCACATCGCAGAGCCGAAGCAGCGCCTGCACATCCGGCTCATGAGGCTGAGCGGTAAGCGGGTCTCTCAAAAATACCACAAACTTAATCCTGTCTTCAGCTATCAGTGCTCCGATCTGCTGGTCTCCTCCGAGAGGTCCTGACAGAAGCCTGTTCACTTCCAGTCCCGTAGCTTCGATTATCCTCTTTCCGGTGGTCCCTGTGGCATGGAGCCTGAATCTCTTCAGGAGCTCCCTGTGCTTCAAAGTAAACTCCACCATTTCATCCTTCAGCTGGTCGTGTGCTATCAGCGCACCTTCATAGGTCATGGAAACACCTCCTGTAAAATCAGACATAGTAGAGATTTTCAGATGGATATACCGGGTCGGAAGTAACGTCGATGCCAAGCTTCCTCAGTATCTGCTCGTCATCCTTGTTCAGCATCACTGTAGAATGGGCCTGTACTCCCTTAAGCTCAGAAAGCTTCTCAACAGCGAGCTGCGCCGTCGGGTTGGTAACCGCTCCTATGCTGAGGGCGATAAGTATCTCATTGGCGTTAAGGGCTGTTATCCTGCTGTGCAGGTCCCTTTTCTTGAGGTTCTGGATAGTCTCGATTATTACCGGCGACAGGAGATATATCTCGTCCCCGATGTTCGCAAGCTTCTTTATCGAGTTGAGTATGGCAGCCGAACATGAATCCATGAGACATGATGACCTTCCTGTTATTATCTTGCCGTCAGGAAGCTCGAATGCTATGACTGCAGGCACATCATTGTTCCCGGCATGCTCTCTGAGCCTCTCCGAATATTTTCTTGCAGGTCCGACAGTTTTCCTGTCTTCCTTCTTAAGCTCAAGCTCCTCCATTATCAGCATCATCCTGCTGAGTATCTCCTCATCGATGATGCCTTTCTTGAAGTCACATTCAGTCGCAAAGCATCTCCTGATGATCTCCTGCTTTGATGCTTCCCTTATAACCTCATCATCTGTTATGCCGTAGCCTACGCGGTTTACTCCCATGTCCGTAGGTGACTGGTAAACAGACTCTTTTCCGGTAATCTTCTCGATTATCCTTCTTATTACAGGGAACATCTCAAGGTCCCTGTTGTAGTTGACGGCTACCTGGCCATACTTTTCAAAATGGAAATAATCCATCATGTTGACATCCTTCAGGTCAACCGTGGCTGCCTCGTACGCAATGTTGAGCGGATGCTTGAGTGGAACGTTCCAGACAGGGAATGTCTCGAACTTTGAGTATCCGGCGGCTCTTCCGTGGCGGTACTCATGGTACAGCTGGTTGAGGCAAGTGGCAAGCTTTCCGCTTCCCGGTCCCGGAGCTGTCACAACCACAATAGGCTTGGTGGTCGTGATGTACTCATTCTTTCCATATCCTTCTTCACTTACGATCTTATCTATGTTCGAAGGGTAACCCTCTATCGCAGAATGCTTGTATACCCTGATGTCCCTTCTCTCAAGCTTGTTTATGAAGAGCTTCGTGGACGGCTGGCCATTGTACCTTGTTATTACCACACTGTTGACTATGAGTCCGTAGCCCCTGAGCTCATCTATCTGCCTCAGGACATCCATGTCGTACGTTATGCCGTAGTCTCCTCGTATTTTGTTTCTCTCAATGTCTCCTGCATGCACGCATATTATGATCTCAGCGTCATCCTTGAGCTTAGCAAGAAGCTTTATCTTGGCATCCTCATCGAATCCGGGAAGCACTCTCTTGGCATGCTTGTCGCCTATAAGCTTTCCTCCGAATTCAAGGTACAGCTTGTCATAGTTGTGTACCCTCTCAAGTATGAACTTTGACTGTTCTTCAATGTATTTCTGCGGATCGAACCCTTTTTTCATTATTTCCTCCCGGTGCTCACCAATACCAGAACTGGCGGCACATATGTTTTACTTTATCTGTCTCTGTAAACAAAGCTTGCGGCCTAAGGTTATCCCAAGGCCGCCTGAATTTTTGTATATTATTCCGGATTAAACTCGACCCAGAGCTTCTTGAGCTCTTCCTTGAGTTCCGATGCAGCCGTCGTGTATCCGGCTTCACCAAGACCTTTTGGGTTAGTTATATCCCATTCTATGACCTTGTCAGCAAATACCAGAGGGCATCCTCCCTCATCGCAACCGACGACCACTGCATAATCAAGCTGCTCAGGAAGGTCCCAAAGGGTCACAGGCTTTATGCCTGAACCGTTCATGCCATTATCCTCCAGTACCTTAAGTACATCGGGATCCACAGCCTCATCAAGGGTTCCCGCCGCGATTATCTCCACATCCTTGAAGAAATCAGCAGCTATCCCCGCAGCAAGCTGTGCCCGTACGCTGCTTCCATTGCACACAAAAGCCATATTCATATGTATATCCTCCATTTCATAATTTCATTCAATTAAAGATACTTCGATTGTAACACATGATTAACGTGTGTTACACATGATTTCCAAGGCTTGCAATCATTCTACTCGGTGTAGGAATGTTCATCGTAGTCATCCAGATATGAGTGTCTGCCGCTCTCATCCATCCATCCGAGTACTGAATCCATCTGTATGTTCTCCGTAGCCCTGAAGATGGACTTGTCGACATCCTTGTAGTCCTTCTTCAGGTTCTTTATTAGCTCCCTTATTTCATAGCGCTTGCTTCCAATTTTTTTGGCAGCTACCATGCAGGCGCAGTTAAGAGGCCAGATTCCTGCATACTGTATCCATTTCCTTATGTTATCCTCTTCCACGAAGTAAAGAGGCCTTATCAGCTCCATGTCTTCGAAGTTCTGGGCCTTGAGCTTGGGAAGCATGGCCTTGAAGGTACCTCCATAGATGACATTCAGAAGGGCAGTCTCTATGACATCATTGAAGTGGTGTCCGAGGGCCAGCTTGTTGCAGCCAAGTGCCTTTGCCTTCTCATAGAGCGACCCCCTTCTCATCCTGGCACACATGTAGCATGGGTAATCCTGGGCGATCTTGTCAATAACCCCGAATATTCCAGACTCATATATTGTTACAGGTATTCCAAGGTATTCGCAGTTCTCCTCAAGAAGCTTCCTTACGTCAGGATGGTAACCTGGATCCATTGCTATGAATTCAAGTTCGAAATTGTCTATCCCATGCTTCTTGAGCTCCTGGAAAAGCTTTGCCAGCAGCAGACTGTCCTTTCCTCCAGAAATTGCAACAGCTATCCTGTCTCCCGGCTCAATAAGGTTATATGTCTTAATGCCCTTCACGAACTTCCCAAAGAGGTTCCTCTTGTAGGTCGTGGTGATGCTTCTCTCGATTTCCTCAAGCGTCTTTCTCTCGCTTATGGGCATCAGGATCTCGCACCCGTCTCCGGCTATGTTCAAATCAATCACTTCCTTTTACGAGGAACAATTATACCATAAAAG
>DIWI01000072.1 GCA_002428415.1 Clostridiaceae bacterium UBA6110 | reverse complement strand
TCTTTCGTTTCCTACTCGAGACGTCTTCCTCCAACCAATATGGAGGTGACTCAAAAAAATTTACTCTGGTCTTATTACCTATTTCTGTTTAATTTTCAAAGAGCTTGTCGCTTCAGGCGACTTGTATATAATAGCACGACTCTAGAATAAGTGTCAACAAAGAATTTGAAAAACTTTTAAAAACCTTTCTGGAAATCTTAAAAAGGACCATGCAAAGTCGTCGAAATTCATTATTCACATTGAAGCCCAATGATAATCCGAATCATGACCTAAAGTGTAAAAGGCCGCTTCCGCGGCCCTTTAAGCTATTTTAGCATAAGATACAGTCCGACAATGCCAGCAATAAGAGCAAATGCATAGAAGAGAATTTCCGTTCCCTTAGCACCGAGCACTTTCTCAAATAGCTGGATCTTCTTCATTTTCCAAATTGATTCCGGCTTTTTCAGAGTCAGAACCACGACTATACCCGCATAGACTATTAGCAGGATTCCTATCAGAGCATTTGTGTTCAATATAATAACCTCCTTTGCATATTAATCTAGACAAGCCCGCGTTGTATCTTCTTCCTCAGCAGAATGAATACCGCACAGGTGATTGCAAGTATTATTCCGCTGTAGGATGCAACCAATGGCCACGTTGCCTCATTCAGTACAATCTTGTTCATAGCCTTGAATGCCCAGTAGAAGGGCGACCAGTAAAGCAGGAACTGAAGGCTTTCCTTAAGCATGATAGCGCCGAACACAGATGCGAGGATGGGGACGAAGAGTATCTTCATTCCTGCTATGGCCCCTATGACATTGTCATTGTTGGCTCCGATTACAAATCCGACTATTACGCTTATGAGCGCAATTGAAATTGTGACCACAATGACCATCATATAGTCGATTTCCTCATACCCCATAAGTGCGATGACTCCGACAACCTGCAGAAGTGGAAACAGGAATCCAAGTGCAGCCTTTCCTGCCGCAAGCTCTGTCTTCCTTATAGGACTTACATTCAGAGCCGTTATTGTCTTTTCCTGCTTCTCCTGGACAAGGCCGATCAGTATGACCATACCGCCGAACACCGATACGAACACTGCAAGCAGGCTGCCACCGTACTGACTCATAGGTGACAGCTTCCAGCCGATATCCGTTACAGTCACATCGATGGCTTTAGGTGTCTCCAGGTTACTTATATGGTTTATGATACCTTCAAGAAGCTCAGCACTCCTCTCCATCTCATCACCCTGGCTTATTATTATGAATCTGTCACCCTCCATGGTGAGTCCGAACACATCGTCAGAATCTCCTATCCTTTTAGTGATCTCATCCTTTGATCCGTATATGGATACTTCAGCGTATTCGCTTAAAATTGCCGAGGTCTCCTCGCTAACTGTTCCGTCAACTGCGATATTAATGGTAGTCGCAGAAACCGACGTTGATACGGCTTTAAATATCAGAGCCAGAATGAACGGAGCGATAAGAATATAAACGATCATGCTGTCCCTGAGGCCTGTCTTGAGTTCCTTCCTGAACAGGACAAGTATCCTTCTCATCAGAATGCACCTCCAACCACAGTGAGAGTCTTCTTGAACCTATAAAGCGCCGCGCCGAAAATCAGGATGCCTGCAGCAGCGGACCCGGCCGCAACCATGAAAACATAGGATTGGTCAGGCTGAGCAAGGAACACTTCCTTGAATGCAAAAAGCATCGGATATGAGGGTAGAAGCTTAACTGCCATTGGTGAAAATGCAGGCATATAGTATGAGACTGCCGCAGTTGCGAGCAGGAACACTACAATGAATATGCTTCCCATCGAATTTACAATATTGTCATAGAAGCTTGCAATCAGAAGCCCCAAAGCGGTCCCGAAAATGTTTGTGCCTATGAGCAGGAGAAGGAGATAAAGGTAATTTGCATCCTTTCCTGCTACAAGAAGAGTTGTCAGAAATCCTGTAGCGATTCCGGTCATCATCATGACTCCCATCTTTGAGACAAGATAATCCCTTATCCTCACCGGGGTGACAGTAAGTGCGCGGATCGTTCCCTCATCCTTGTCTATGAAGATATAGGCAGCTACTACGAACAGGCCAACGAATCCGGAATTAAGAAGCAGAAACACAGGAAGTATACCTATCCTGTCACTTAGCTTTGTGCTTCTGGAATCCAGCACCCTTATTTCAGCCTTGGATTCGAACCCTGGCATCTTTTCAAGATAATCTGAGAGTATCGATGCCTTTACCATATTCCTTACCCTGTCTCCCTCATATCCCTGAAGCACCACCTCATAGTTTATTTTGCTGCCGTCAAAGGTCACAGACACTCCTGATGATTCCCTGTCTGAAGAAAGGCTGCTTGTGAGGGCATCCCTCGAGTCCACGAAAACTATGCTCTCACCGCCCTCTTCAAGCCTTTCCTTTACGGCCGATGCCAACGGGGACTCTTCCACATGCACATATGCCCTTGTGTCAGGCACATATTCCTCTGGAATGACGAACAGCGCAACCGCTACGAATATAAGTGCCATCACAATCTCTATATAGATGTAGAAGGTCCTGAATGATACCTTCAGGTCCCTTAAGAACGTATACCAGAGCTTCATCACACCAACCCCCTGCCGGTGACCTTGATGAAAATCTCCTCCAATGTTGCCTCCTTCGTATGCATTGTAAGGATCCCACCCTTGTCAATAATGCTTCCGAGCCTCTGCCTATCGTTGTCTTCGACAATTGACAGTGTCTCCCTGATGATCTTGTCGCCATCCCTGTACTCGATGTCTATCATCTTTTCCCCATACTTGAGCTTCAGGTTCTTAGGCGAATCAATGAGCCGCAGCTTGCCGTCAACAATGAAGCCTACCCTGTTGCATAGTTCATCGGCGATGAACATGTTGTGGGTGGTCAGGAATATGGTTGTTCCCTCTTTGTTCTTCTCCTTGATGATATCCTTGATCTGGTTTCCAATTGCGGGGTCAAGACCAGTCGTAGGCTCATCCAGAAACCATATCTGAGGCTTGTTCAGCATGCTTCTTGCGAATGTCAGCCTGTGCTTCATTCCCTTCGAGAAGGTTGATGCCCTCTTTTTAGCTACATGGTCGAGACCGACTATCTTCAGAAGCTCCATAGGGTCTATGGTTTCAGTATCGAAAAGCTTCCTGTAGAACTCCAGGTTCTCAAGTGCCGTAAGCTTTCCATATACATTGGACTGCTCGAAGGAAACCCCGATGCTGTTGAACATATCACTGGTTATTCTTCTCAGGTCATGTCCGGCTACGCTGCCCTCGCCTTCCTGAATAGGCAGAAGTCCTGTCAGGATACCCTGGGTGGTGGACTTTCCAGCACCTGATGGCCCGAGAAATCCGAACACCTCGCCCTTTTCCACCTCAAAGCTCACATCGTCAACAGCCTTGTGGTCACTCTTGTCGTAGGTATATGTAAGATTCTTTACCTTGATCATGTGACATCCCTCCTCTCTGCAATTCCGTACCTGATGAAGCTGATTAGCTTGTCCACTTCCTTGAGGATATCGATCGTGTAGCCTTCATTGCCGTTTCGCATGATGAAGTAGTCCATTACTGTGGAATTCAATGATGTCAGTAGATATGCGGCAAGGTCTATGTCCAGGTCCTCCCTTACCTCCCCTCTTGCTGCGGCCTCCTTTAGCAGCACTTTGAAAATATCGTCAGACTTACCTCTGTTGTCATGCAGCAGTTCCTTGTATATGTCTGACGACTTGTCCCTCATAAGCCTGTTTCCTATTTCAAGGTACTTTGGATTGGCCATGCCGAACTCAATTCCGGATCTGAACAGCTCCCTTATGAGCGTGAAAAGGTCCAGGTTCTGAGGATTCAGGAGCAAAGGTCCCATATACTCCAGCTTAATTTCAGCGATTATTGAGATGATGTGCATGTACAGGTCCTTCTTGTTCTCGAAATACTGGTACAGGCTTCCCTTCGGTATGTCAGAAGCTGTCACAATCCTGTTTATGCTTGAGCTCTGGTAACTGTGCTTGCTGAATTCTTCCGTCGCAGCCGCCTCAATCTTTCTCCTCTTTTCATCAGGCAGATTGAAAAAAGTGCTCTTTGGCATCGTATCATCTCCGGCTCATTATTTATGACCATTTGGTCATATGACTTCCTGGTCACATTCTACCACTTTTCACTGTATTTGTAAACGAGTTCAGGGGACTGGATCGCTGAAGCGCTCCGGTCCCCTGAAAGTCGTGTCAAAAGTCTATCTGAAAATAATGAACCCTGCAATACCTGCAAGGATCACGAGCTTTATCGGATCCAGCTTGAACCTGAAATTGGCTATGAATGCGACGACGAAAATCAGAACGCTCTGAATGTTCACGAAGACGTCATCCATTAGAAGTACAGCTGCAGCTGCAATAAGTCCGACAGCTCCGAGCCTGATCACTTTAAGCGTTCCCTGTACGTAAATACCATCCTTGTATCTCATGAAGAGCCTTGAGACTATGTAAATTATGATAACTGACGGCATCACCACGCCGAGAGTCGCACAGGTTGACCCGATTATCCCGGCGGTCTTGAAGCCAACGTATGTGGCAGAATTTATTGCGATGGGACCCGGAGTCGCCTGGCTTATTCCCACAATGTTTATAAATGACTCAGCAGTCAGCCACCCATGCTTTACAACAACCTCGCTCTGTATTAGAGGAAGCATTGCGTAGCCGCCACCGAAGCTGAACAGCCCGATTTTGAAGAAGGTTATGAAAAGGTCAAGTAAAACCGGCATCTATTTCATCCTCCTTCTTATATAAGTCGAAATTATCCCGAAGAGGATGAATCCTACTATTACATATATGGGAGTTACTCCCAGGAATCCTACTAAAATTACAGCAGATAGTGGAATGTAGAAATTCCTCTTGTCCATCTTTGCAGTCTTGGCCATCCTGATTACAGGCGCTGCGATCAGTGCTACAACTGCAGGCCTTATTCCCATGAAGACCCTTGCAACTATGGGATGCTTCTCTATTCCAATGAATACAGATGCCACAAGTATGATTATAAGGAAGGATGGAAGGGTTGCTCCAAGAACTGTCGCCAGAAGACCCTTTACCCCCTTTATCTTGTTTCCTACGAATACGCTGAGGTTGACTGCGATAGGACCCGGTGCAGACTGGGATATTGCAACCATGTCGAGGAATTCCTCCTCACCGATCCATTTCTTGTTTTCAACAACTTCCTTCTGTATGAGCGGCAGCATGGCATACCCTCCTCCGATGGTAAATGCACCGATCTTGAAGAAGGATACGAACATTTCGAGTAACAGCTTCAATAGAATGACATCCTTTCGTTAATTATTACAGGAGCTGTGTATTGTAGAGCTTGTAGTACTCGCCCTTCATTGCCAGGAGCTCCTCGTGTGTTCCGTCTTCAGTTATTCCCTCGTTTGTGAGGACTATTATCCTCTCAGAGCTTCTGATGGTTGCCAGCCTGTGGGCAATGATGAATGTTGTCCTGTCTCTAGCCAGCTCCTCGATGGACTTCTGTATCACTGCCTCACTCTGGTTGTCCAGGGATGATGTGGCCTCATCAAGTATGAGTATCGGAGGATTCTTAAGGAACATCCTTGCGATTGACAGCCTCTGCTTCTGTCCCCCTGAAAGCTTCACGCCTCTTTCTCCTATATAGGTCATGAACCCGTCAGGAGTATCCATTATGAATTCATATGCATTGGCCCTTTTTGCAGCTGCAACTACATCCTCATAGGTTGCATCAAGCTTTCCATATGAGATGTTATCGTAGATGGTTCCGCTGAAGAGGAACACATCCTGCTGTACCATGCCTATATTAGCCCTCAGGGACTCGATCGTAACATTCTTTATGTCCTTGCCGTCAATCATTATTGACCCTGAATCAGTCTCATAGAATCTCGGTATCAGGCTGCAAAGGGTTGTCTTGCCTACTCCCGACGGACCTACCAGAGCAATGGTCTGTCCCACAGGTACATCGAGGTTTATTCCTGAGAGTACCTCTTCCTTATTGTTGTAGGAGAAGCCTACGTTCCTGAACTCAACATGACCCTGTACATCCTTAAGCTCCACAGCATCTTCACTGTCAATGATTTCAGGCTTAACCGCCATTACCTCGACAAATCTCCTGAAGCCTGCCATTCCCTTCTGGAACTGCTCTATGAAGTTCGAGAGCCTTCTTACAGGCTGAAGCATCAGGCTCATATATATTACGAAGGCTACCATGTCACCAAGGTCTATCCTTCCGAGATATACGAAATAACCTCCGAATACCAAAGCTGCCAGGTTAAGGATGTTTGAGAAGAAGTGTATGCCACCGCTGAATATTCCAAGCTGTCTCACACTTTCTGTCCTGAGTCCCATGAAGTTGTCGTTGCCCTTGTCGAACTTCTCTTCCTCGAACCATTCGTTGGTGAAGGACTTCACGACCCTGATTCCGGATATGCTGTCCTCAAGACCTGCGTTGATCTCAGAAAGGCTTACCCTTATCTTCCTGAAGTTGTTCCTCATCCTGGAATTATAGATAATTGCAAAGCCCATTAGGAAAGGAACTATTGAGAATATGATGAGCGTAAGCGGAAGGTCCACCCTTGCAAGGAGGACAAATGAACCCACGATCATCAGGAATGATATGAACAGGTCCTCTGGTCCGTGATGAGCCAGCTCAGCTATCTCATTCAGGTCATTCACAAGTCTTGACATGATGTGACCTGTCTTGGTGTCGTCATAATACCTGAAGGAGAGCTTCTGCAGATGGGAGAACATGTCCTTCCTCATGGCATACTCCATCTTAACCCCAAGGAGATGACCATAGAAGCCAACTATGTAGTCCATGAAGAACCTGACGACATAAAGCACGAGCATTGCGATACCCAGCTTCATGATCATGTCTATATCCCTTCCCGGGATAAGCTCGTTTATGAATTTCTTGGTTATCTGTGGAAATATAAGATCTGATGCGGCAACAAGGGTAGCAGCTGCCATATCAAGCAGGAACAGCCATTTGTGCGGCTTGTAGTATTCAATGAATTTTTCGACCATAATTTCACCTCACAAACAATAGTATAATACAATATATCTTTATTGCAAAAAATAAAGTCCAATTAACAAGACTTCCGTTATCAGCCAACCTAAAGAATAGTATAATAAAAGGGAGATTACAAAATTTTCAAACAGTTTGATGGAGGTGGTTGAAATACTAGTATTGGCACACAGGGGTTATTCCCACATATATCCTGAAAACACCATGCTTGCATTCAAAAAGGCCCTTGAAGCCGGAGCGGACGGCATTGAGACCGACGTTCAGGTTACCAAGGACGGGGTTCTTGTACTTCTTCACGACGAGGATGTTTCTAGAGTATCTGATGGGAAAGGCAGGATCAGGGACCTGACCTACGAAGAGCTCCAGAAATTCGACTTCGGAATAAAGAAAGGGCCTCAGTTCAGTGGCGAAAGGATACCTACCCTTCAGGAGCTCCTTGACCTTGTAAGGGATAAGGACATACTCCTTAATATCGAGATCAAATACGGCTCCTTCCTTTATGAGGGCATCGAGGAGAAGACCTACCGCATGGTCCAGAAGAACGGATTGATGGACAAGGTCATATTCTCAAGCTTCAACCACTACAGCTGTCACGACCTCAAGGAAATTGACAGGGATTGCAGGACAGGAATCCTCTATACTGACGGAATCTACAAGCCGTACAAATATGCGGAGGAACTTCCCGCAGATGCCATCCATCCATACAGGCTCCTTGTGAACAAACAAATCGTAGATGCCTGCCACAGGAGGAACATCAAGGTAAACGTCTGGACCGTGGATGACTTCAAGGAAGCTAAGATGCTTATGGACATGGGCGTCGACTGCATAATGACTAACAAGCCGAAAGAAATGATGGAATTTTTAGGAGTTGGTAAACATGGAGAGAAAGCTTGATTANNTGCTTCTCGGAAATTTCCTTGAAAGTTCAGCGCTGATAGGCTTCATAATGACCATAGACAACTACTTTGCCTTGTTCATTCAGCCTGCCGTAGGCTTCTACAGTGACGGCATAAATACCAGGTTCGGCAGGAGAATGCCATTCATCATGATAGGCATGCCTCTTGCCGCCGTATTCATGGCACTCATACCCAATCATTTCAACCTGACTTCCCTGGTCTTCTTCCTGGTACTTATGAATCTCTCCATGAGCCTCTACAGGTCTCCTGTAATTGCTCTAATGCCTGACATAACCTACATGGAGCACAGGTCCAAAGCTAACAGCATAATAAACTTCATGGGCGGAATCGGTTCGCTGATAGCCTATGTAATAGGCTCAAGGCTCTTCAAGTACGGAGAAGGATACCCCTTCTACCTTTCCGCAGTACTCATCTTAATCGCCTTTACAGTCCTCTTCATGAACATCAAGGAAAGAAGGGACGTCATAGGCTATGAGAAGGCTGAGGAGAAAAGGGATTTCGTTACCGGCGTAAAGACTGCACTTAAGGACAAGAACACCACATTCCTGCTCTTCGCCATATGCAGCTGGTTCATAGGCTTCAACGGCGTTGAGACCTTCTTCACAAGATACGGCTCGCTGTACCTCGGAGTTGACCCTTCCGTATCCGCCTTCACCCTCTCCTTCATATCCTTAAGCTTCCTCATATTCGCCATTCCTGCAGGCCTTATCGGCACAAAGATCGGCAAGAGGAACACCATAAGGATAGGAGTAGCAGGTGTAATAGCTCTGATGGTTGCAATCTACTTCGTAAAACCAGGCAATCCTAACGCAATAACGATAATAAGGGGATTATTCCTCCTTGTCGGATTCTCATGGGCATGCATTAACATAAACTCATACCCATTGGTAGCTGACATGTCCCCACTGGGACTTCTCGGCACCTACACAGGCGTATATTACCTGTTTTCATCCATAGCCAATATAATATCCCCTCCACTTCTCGGCTTCATAGTCGATACCTTCGGCTTCAGCATAATGTTCCTCTACGGAGCTTTCTTCTTCGTACTTGCCTTAATATTCATGACGATGGTGAAGGACAAGAGGGCAGAGCTTAACGGTGGAGAATAGACTGTAAATCTATTAATTATTGAATCAGCGAAAAAGCAAATTTAAGTAAGGAAACCCAACCATAAGATGAGACCGGTGCAGCTGCACTGGTCTCATCTTTGTTCTGACAAGTTTTATGTAAGTTGTTGAATAGTCAGATATGACTTATGCATTAAGACTTATCAGTTAACAGGATTTCTGTGTTTCTCTTTCGGAAAACACTTCCCAATGCTAATATTTATTTCTAATTCAATACAATCTCAACTTGTTTACTCCTCAATATTATTGTACTTAATGAGTACCTTTAGTTGATACAAATAATCTTGTCTTTCATTGAGTATTCGAACGATACGAATACTTTCAGATTCAATTCGATATATAATATAGTTCTTTTCAACAAAAATATATCTATAGTCCACGCCCACACCAATTGCATCTTTAAGCTGGACTCCGGATAAAGGAAACTGTTCAAGCCTCCTAACTTTGGTAGTGAGCTTTGTTAATATTTCTTTTGCGACTGTCCCGCCAGAATTGTACTCAACTATATTTTGTATCTGACGCAAATCTTCTTTTGCAGCTGGAGAGTACTCAATCTTGGTTACTATCATAGTCCTAACATGGCTTCAACATCATCAGCAGAAATCCAGCCTTCCTCTCTTGCTGATTTTTCACCTTCCTCAATCTTTGATAATAATCTAATTGTCGATTTTAACCTGTCCAAATCCTCCAATTTTATAATCGCGTATTCACCGCGTCCGTTTCTTGTAAGGTACACTGGACTGTTTTCTTTTACTTCACTTAAGACTTCAGTATAATTCCTTAGATCAGATATTGGCTTTATGTTAGGCATTAAATCATCTCCTTAATACAATTCTATTCCAACCACGTGTTAATAGCAATGCAAATTAACACGTTAATTTGCATCAATCCTAATTTATATTGTTATACATTTTCAGTATCCGTTTCGCTTGTTACTTCTCTAGTATGCCTAAACCATCCTTACTATAAAATCACACAGAAATGGCGATAACCATCGTATACCAATGGTTATCGCCATTTCTCAGCTACATTTTCATGAGCTGTTCAGTTCTTCCTTGTCTTCTTCCTGTACTCCGCGAAGGTAAGCTTCATGCCGCTTTCCTCATCAGTGTCATCGATGCTTTCTACAAGCTCGAAGCTGTCCAGCATTTCAACCGGGAATACGGTGTCACCATCAAAGTCGCTGTGGACCCATGTGATGTAGAGTATCGAGCAGTGGAGGATCAGCTTCCTGTAAATCTCCCCGCCGCCTATGACGAATACTTCCTCATCAAGCTTTGAGTATTCAAGGGCTTCCTCCATGCCATGGATAAGCTTTACCCCTTCAGGCACATCATAGGATTCGTCTCTTGTGAGCACTATGTGCTCTCTTCCCGGCAGCGGCTTCCTGAAGCTTTCGAAGGTTGTCCTTCCCATGATCATCTTCTTGCCCATGGTCTTTTCCCTGAAATGCTTAAGGTCTTTCTTTATTGTCCATATCAGGGTACCCTCGTTTCCGATTATCCCGTTGTCCGTGACTGCAGCAATAAGGCTCAGCATCAGACAGCCACCTCCATTTCAATCTTTCCCAGATGCTTGTAGTCGACAAGCTTAATGTCGTCTATGGTGAAGTCGTAGAAGTTCTTTATCTCCGGATTGACCCAGAGCTTCGGAGGCTCTGGCGCTTCTCCTCTTGAGAGCTGCTCCCTCATTCCAGGTATCTGGTTCTCATATACATGTGCATTGTTGATCACGTGAGTGAACAATCCAGGCTTCAGCCCTGTAACCTGTGCTATCAGATGGACAAGTACTGCGTACTGAGCCATGTTGAACGGCACTCCAAGAGGCATGTCCGCAGACCTCTGCACAAGCATGCAGTTAAGCCTGTCCCCAGTGACATCCCACATGGTCATGAATGCGCACGGATAAAGCGATCCGCCCTCGAGGTGAGGTATCTGCCACAGGCTCATTATCATCCTCCTGTCCTGAGGATTGGTCTTAAGCTGCTCAATGAGCTTGTCAACCTGCCTGTACTCCTTTACCACCCATCCATAGGATGTACCGATAGTGCCATCCTCTTTCATCCATTCGTCCCAGATGTGCACGTTCTCCTCCTGGAGCTTGAGGACCGAGTTTGACTGGTCCCTGTATATCCAGAGCATCTCCTTCACTGCAGTCTTGAATCCAACGAATTTAGAAGTAAGGATTGGAAATTCCTTTTCAAGGTCAAATTGCATGACCTTATGCGGAAGCTTATATGTCTTTATCCCTGTCCTGTTCTGGTCGTACCAGCCATTGTCCAGGATATCCCTGACTATATCAAGATATTGCCTGTCAGCGTTGTTCAAAGCTATTACCCCCTGCCAATTTCATATACAATCCATTATAACCTCCCTTTCCCTTCAAATCAAAAAAATCGGATTATAAGAAAGGGCAAAGGAATACCCCAGGCTTTTTGCCTGGGGCGGTTTAAATTGCTATTTCTTCTTCATTGCTGATATCGCCAGCTCTATGTCATCATCCTTGACCGTTTCCGGGAATTTTACTTTAAGCTCATTTAGCAGACTTATGAACTTCTCACTTTTCAATCGTTCTGAGATGTCCTCAAAAATCTCGCTGAGATAGTAAACCTCATCGTCTGTGGCTTCCCTCATGATCTCGTATCCCTGCTCCTCGTTGCTGGTGATAAGGTCAGTCAGTGTTCTCCAGTAGTCTTTAAGGGGTTCTTCCTCGGTTACGCCCTTTCTCCATTTCAAAAGCTTTGTGATTTCTGATTTCATGCAATCACCTCTCGTTTATTCATTCAGCTGTATTAGTATTTCTGTAAATACTATGATACAGCCAAAACATAAATTTCATGTGAGTGAATCATTAACATTATGTATCCAAAGCAAACTATATATTATTCTGATAGGAGTCTCTTCTCGCCGGTCAAGTCCCTTATGCTCTTCACATTCTGGGTTACCTCAAGGGTTCCCATGTACTTTCCTGCTTCATCCCTGATTGCATAGTAGGTGATGAACACGAACATGCCTTTCATGTCTATCCAGAAGCTTTCCTGGTCCTTCCTGCCTGCCTTGAAGTCAGCGAGCAGCTTTTCAACAGTCGCTACGCTCTGGGGCGGATGACAGTTCTGGACTGTACGTCCGATTACAGACTTGGTCCTTGGGAAAATCCTCTCCTTAGCAAGGTTGAAGTATTTAACAGTATCCTTTTCGTCTATGAATGTTATGTCGACCGGCAGAGTGTTGAGTACGGTCTCCAGCTCCTTGAGCGACAGGAATCCGATCCCAAACCTTATGTTGCCGTCAACCGGGATATTCTTTGTCTCAGGCTTCATCAGGAAGGAAACTCTGTCAGGTACCCACTTGCCCTTTGGCTCAACTATGCAGTAGCCAATCTCATCGCTGTCTGATGCTATCTCCAGCCACTCATCCTCGGTGAACTTCTCGAGGAGCATAGGGATAAGAATCTGCTCTTCCTTGAAGATCATCTCCTTGACTCTGTCCATGGCTGCATAAGCCTTGTCCCTTGCCGTCTCCCTGTCGTCTTCTGTTATAAGAGCCTTTACCTGTTTGAGGTCAGCCCTTATCTCGTCATCAACTCCCCACATAACCTTTGGAGGTGCTGTTATTCCATATCTCTCCATAAATGGGAATATGACGTTTTCTTTCCTTGAGTAGTGCTTGTCAATGTCCAGAAGAAGGTTCAGGTCAGCAAGAAGCAGGTGCTTTATGGGAGCTTCAGGATGATTGAAGTATGCATCAAGCTTCGGCATTATCTCATCATCTATGAGCCTTTCAATAGCGAAGTTTTCTTCCCTTAGTACCCTCACCGGATGTCCTATGCTCTCTTCTTCCTTTGACTTTGTGTGCACTTCCTCAACAGATCCCTTGAATATGTCAGCATGCACTTCGCAGAGCCTCTGTATCTCCTCTACCGCCATACCCTCTCCAATAAGATTCTGCTCCATCTGTGAAATCTCATAGGATGACACTCCGGAAAACTTCTCCTTGAATTCCTTCTTGACCTCAGCCGGGTCAACCCCGTCATGAAGCTTCAGTATCATGCTCCTCAGCATCTGCTGTCTCTTTTCATCGTTTGTCATGAATTTTTCTCTGTTGTTGATCAGGTCACTCATCAAATCTCCTCCAATTCATATCCTTTTTTCTTGAATTCCTCAATTATCATTTGCATCGGGATCTTCTTCATCGCTGATGCCTTTGGTATCGTCATGAACCTTCCTGCAGTCTGAAGCATTCCTGGTTCTGTTATGGATGTAAATCCAAGGCCTTTAAGTATATCAGCCACTTCATGCTCCGCTGTGCAAATCTCAAAAACTGACTTCCTAAGGTCTATCCTTTTCAAGTCCCACTCTCCTTCAGCCATAGTCTCATAATTTGATTTTACATCTATATATGTAACTAATCTTTGACTTAAGTCAAAATTCATGGAAATGACACATTATCTCTGTTCAGATTCTGTTCATTATCAGCTTCTAATTATGTTAAGTCGAATTAACGAAAATAATTTCAGATTTTACAAAAAACGTCTGTATTTTTGGTCTGACATCGTATATAATAAAATTAATAAAAGAATATTCAGTTAATTTACTTTAGGAGTTGATTGAATGTCTCGAGTTGTTTATTACCATAAGAACTTCAAGGTTCTGAAGGTTGGATTCACTGACTATGTTGTCGTAAGGAAGCATCAGTCAAGCTACTCCCAGCACTCACACCTGAAGTCCCTGCATGGGGCTATAAACCTGATAAAGCTTATAGACAGCGGACGCCTTCCGGAATCCGACTATCTAAAGGAATCAGCCAGAAGGATACTCAGGGATAAGGAATTCTACAGTCTGAAGCCGGCACAGGGTTTCTACTGATTCCAGCAATAGAACATTTAAAAAGCACATACTAGAAACCTGGGCTAAATCCAGGTACAACATAACATCGGCAGAGCTCATTGTCACCGCGTTTGACAGCGCCTGAGGATGCTGCAGCATAAGCTTCAAAACGTAAAAGGCGAATTATCACATACTTTAACTGCGATGTGTTCATTGTTTGCTAATATTTAACTGCAGTATTGCCGCGGACAAGGATGCTTTATCTTAACTCTCTGCTGCAATAAGTGTTGGAGAATTGTCGTCAGATACAGCGGGTTTGATAAGTTTCACTTTTTGGTATATATAAATAATAAGGGAATTCTAAAACCCTTCACCAGTGTAATTGCGACTGGTGAAGGGTTCTTTTTCAAGTCAAGTGATTTCCACAGTGTGGGCAGAACCGGTAGCTATTCTCAACATTTGCACCACAGCTGCCGCACCTTACCAGTCCGGTCCGTCTTTGTGGTCCTATCCTCGTCAGGTCTCCCTGAGAGATCGCGCCAGATTTTCCTTCCTCGAATTCCTTGCCTGCCTCAGCATTAAGCTCGAATAACTGGCCACAGCAGAGTGTCTTCGCAAAATATCTTACATTCCATCTGAATATAGGTATGAAGAATATATGGAAGTATGAGCTTTGCTTTATGACGTTTAGCCTTGTCAGATGTCCGCATTCAGGACAAATCACATTGCTCTCTGTCCCTATCTCCTTCTGTCCCTGCTTTACTCCGAAAATTCCAATAAAAAACATTAGTATACCTCACTTCTCTGTTCAACATTAAGAATTCCATTCTACATCATTTTTTGAACAGATAGTATAGCTTTAGTCCCGGGCAATACCCGAATGCTGACACAGTCTTGAAGACAGCGAAGAATCCAGTGATGTACCATCCAAGGGCTGCCGGACCGAAGTACAGTAGTCCCAGGCATGCGAGGCAAAGAGTGCTGCCAAGTGCATTTGCGAAACGAAGGCCGTCCTCATCAATCTCAACCTTCTTCGATGGAAGGATCCGTCCTATAGTGCTGTCATAGAAGACAACCAGTGGAGACCTTCTGAGCTTAAGTGCTACTGCAAGCAGAAAGAATACAAGGACCACTATGAGAACTTCCCTTTGCTTCAGCAGGAGGCTGATCCAAATGAGCACCGCCAGAAAGTATCTGCTGAAGGCATATCCGCCCTTTGAAATCATAACCTTGTCATTGCCCATTTGATCCACTCCCCTTATAAGATTCAGAAACCTTTCTTCTTATTCGAAACCTCCAATACGCTTCAATCACCACTATCGCTGCCACTGTCAGGATGCCTGTAATTAAAAGTATTTTACACTCCGGAAAGTCCAGAGCGAAGAAGTTCCTCATGAATGGCACGAAAAATACCATTACCATAAGAATATTCATTGATGACACCAGAAGGACCCTGAGCTTAGTAATCGGCCTGGCAAGTATTATGAGCACCCACATGCTCGAAAGGAGCAATGTCAGTGTGGCTGCTGTCCTTGACTCTTCTAGCGAAGCTCCTCCATTTAGTGCCAGATAGAAGGAGGCCATAGTGAAGATTGCGGCTATTGACCCTATGGGGATAACGAAATGCAGTATCCTCTCGACAAAGCCTGGCTTGTATCTTCTGATGTTCGGTGCCAGTGCCAGAAAGAATGCAGGTATGCCGATGGTTATTTCACTTACCAGGGAGAGGTGCCTTGGAAGAAATGGAAACGGCATGCCAGTCACTGAAGTTACAAGATCAATCAACATGACGCAAACAGTCTTCACGAGAAAGAGATTGGCTACAAGCTCTATGTTGGCAATGAGTCGCCTGCCTTCAGCGACGATTCTTGGAAGTGTCGCGAACTTTCCGTCAAGAAGGACTATCCTTGCCACTGACTTTGTTGCTGCCACACCTGAACCTACAGCCATGCCAAGGTCTGCGTCCTTGAGCGCAAGCACGTCGTTGACTCCATCTCCTGTCATTGCAACAACATGCCCTTTTGATTGAAGTGCCTTCACCATCTTCTGTTTCTGGTACGGTGTCACTCTCCCGAAAACGTCATAATCTTCCATGATTTCAGCAACTTCCCCGTCATCATCAGGCAGAAATCTGACGTCATAGGCTTCTCCACCATTTACAATTCCCGCCCTTCTTGCGACGCTAAGTGCTGTAGACGGGTTATCCCCAGAGATTACCTTTATTGCAACTCCCTGCTCCCTGAAGAACTTCATGGCTTCTGCCACGTCTTTCCTTACCCTTTCTGCTATGAGTATCAGAGCAACCGGAACAAGTGAGTCTGGAAGCGCACCATTATTTGGAGCTGATTCACTCCTTGCAAGCATAAGTACCCTATATCCTTTCTTGGCGTATGCCTCATGAATCTCAGATATTTTCCCTGAAGTTCCCTTTCCATCCAAAAGCATCTCAGGTGCTCCAAGTATCCAGTGACCATGTTCACCAAAGCCAGCATAGCTCCATTTGCGCTCTGATGAAAATGGGACTGAGCCTGTAAGGGTCCAGTGAGGGTCGGGATAATTCACTTCGATTGCAGCGATTGTTGGATTCTTATTTATTGAAGCGTTGCAGATTGCGCCAAGTATGCTGCTTATGCCCAGTCCTTCCTCAAACTCCACTATCTCGCATGTCTGGAGAGTTCCGTCTGTTAGAGTGCCAGTCTTGTCTACGCAAAGGACATCTACCCTGGCAAGGACTTCAACTGCAGGAAGCTCCTGCACAAGGACCCTTTGCCTTCCTAGCGTGATAACACTTATTGCGAAGGCTATGCTTGTAAGGAGCACCAGACCTTGTGGTATGATACCGACTATTCCTGCAACAGTACCAATGAATGTGTCGTGAATTGAGAGACCTGCTCTCACCTGACTGTAGAACAGAAGCATTGCAACCGGCACTATGCTCCAGAATATCCATTTAAGAAGCCTGTCAATTCCCTCTCTCAGCTCTGATTTGGAAAGGCTGAATTTCCTCGCTTTGTCAGCAAGCTCCTGTGCATACGCCTCGGAGCCGACCTTGACTGCCAGATATCTTCCTGTACCGGCAACAGTGTGGCTGCCGGAGAACAGTTCCTCCCCCGTTCCTTTGCTTACTGGCAGAGATTCTCCTGTCAGCATTGATTCGTCTATCTCCAGTCCTTCAGATGATAATACAATACCGTCAACAACAATCTGGTCTCCTGGATGAAGAACAATCAGGTCTTCCACTACCACCTGGTCATAGGATATCTCAATTTGCCTGCCTTCACGTATTACCTTTGTCTTCGGAGCACTTATGAGTGAAAGGGCATCGAGTGTCTTCTTCGCTCTTATCTCCTGGATGATTCCGATAAGGCTGTTAAGGATCAGAACCATTCCAAACAGAGCATCGTTTATAGACCCTACTATGATGACCACAAGAAACAGGCCTCCGAGCACTGCATTGAATCTGGTAAGCACATTGGACCATATTATCTCTGCATATGTCCTGCTTGCTTTCTGGACATATGCATTGACTCTGCCATCCTCTACCCTCTGCCTTACCTCAGCCTCGGTCAAGCCCCTTGCGTTATATCGTGTGTTCTCTCCCATTTCCAGCACCTTCCTCTGTCCCCCTTAGAACACGGCAAATGCTTCTATACCTGAATTATACCAAGCTAATGCATGTATATGCTGTTATATTTTGGTAAATGCATGCAAAAAAAGACTGCATTCGTGCAGTCTCGCCTTTGTTCTATTTTTCGTTATTGCCTGAAATCCTCCCAAGCTGCCTTATTATGATCCAGTTCTGCTCTACCAGCATTTCAAGGTAAGCAACAATCGCCTTGTCCTCATCCTTTGCTGATGTCGGTACGAACCTGGGCCGTATGAGGAATTGGGACACTACTTTCTTTAACACTGGATTCTCTTCAGGCAGGTCATCCAGCTTGTATTCCGACATGTAGTCCTGTATGGCCCTGTTCTTGGTCTCCATCATGTCATGGATCTCTTGCTCGGTGAAAAGTCCCATTTGGTTTGCCTCCTTTGGTTTTGAGTAAGCGGTCTTTAATCAGATGTAT
>DIWI01000051.1 GCA_002428415.1 Clostridiaceae bacterium UBA6110 | reverse complement strand
AGCATTGCAGCGGAAATCGCTGCTCCGAACTGACCTGCCATACTTGCAGTTCCAAGAGGATTGAGCACGTTAGTGCCCGTGTCAGCAAGAAGCTGAAGCTCGATGATGCTTAGCGAGTGGTGCAGGCCTGTAATTACAACCAGCTGCTGCAGCGCACCGTATACTATATAGCCTATTCCCAGTGGTGCCTCAATAAGTACTATTATGAAGTCTGTAACTGCCACTTCAAGCTGATGTGTAACAGGTCCTAGTATGAACAGCATAAGGAATATGGTGATCGTAAGCGTGAAGAATGGAGTCACTACAAGGTCTATCATCTGAGGTACGAAGCTCCTGAGCCATTTCTCCAGCTTCGATACCAGTAGCCCTGCAAGTATGGCAGGTATTATCGAGCCCTGATAGCCAACAAGTGGAATGCTTATCCCAAGCAGGCTTACATACAAAGGCTCTGCGCCTCCTCCTGCTACAACCCAGGCATTAGGCAGCTGTGGTGCAACCATCATGAGTCCTACTACGATACCTATTATCGGATTGCCGCCGAATTTCTTAGTCGCGCTATACGTTATGAGCACAGGAAGGAATGCGAATGCCGTATCAGTAAGCATCTGGAAGATACTGAGTCCTGTGGTCCCGAACTCAACTCCAAGCTCAAGCAGAAGTCCCCTGACTCCCATAAGGAGTCCAGTCGTTACAAGGGCCGGAATGAGCGGTATCAGTATGTCTGCAAGCGTCCTTACAATCTTTTGTCCCAGATTCATGTTTGCATAGACGTCACCTTTAAAGTCTGAGGCATCAAGGCTCGTGTATTCCTTGAAATCCTGGAAGACCTCATTGACCTTTCCTGTACCAAATATGAACTGGTGCTGTCCGGTGTTGAAGAAGTACCCCTTGCTTCCAGGTACATTTTCAGCCTTCTCCTTGTCAACAAGAGCATTGTCCTTGAGTATGATCCTTAACCGTGTAGCACAGTTTTCAAAGTTCTTGACGTTATCGATTCCTCCGATTGCTTCCAGCAGGCTCTTGATGGTTTTTTCATTCTTCATTACATTTCCTCCTCGTGGATCAGGGTAAAACTCATGCATCGTTCACAGGCACCGGTTCCGTAATTTTCAATATTTTTGCAGTTTAATTCGCTTAGTACAATTGACTTAATGAAATACATAATCATAAATGCATCGACACTCTTTTCATACCAACGGTTTCTAACATCTGAGGTTTTGAATCAGCTTTATTAACTTTGCGTTTTGTTTTGGAACCGGTTCTATTTAATGACATTGTAAACGTATATTCCCGGAAAGTAAAGCATTACTTGCAGAATTAGCATTTTCATTAAAATATCTCATATGATTGTTAAAGTATTAATTTGTTTTTCATTGAGTCTTCAGTATATAGCAAATTCTGAACCTACAAGAACTACTGCTCGGATCATTTTCGGAACCGGTTCAATCACTTTATGAATAATCTATATACTCATCCGTACTATTGATCAACCTTCATCTGGCAATTTGGAACAAAAAACCGCGATCCTTGAATCACGGTCTGTATATCCATATCTATAGTTTTGCAGTCGATTCTTTTGGCTGAAACTCATTGCCAAGGGTTATGCATTTCAGCACCTCTTCACCTTCAATTAGCCTTATCATATTCTCCACCGCTATCCTACCCATTTCCTTGTAGTGATATTTCACGGTAGTTATCGATGGAGTCACCAGGTTTGTTATGTCATATCCCCCGAACCCTGAAATAGAGATGTCTGATGGCACTTTCTTACCAAGTGTCACTGCCGCCTTGTATACGGCAAGAGCGATATTGTCTGTCGCACAGATGCAGTATGTGGCGTCACTCTTAGGAAGGTACATAAGAGCCTGCTCATATGCCTTCTGATAATTGAAGTCGCTTGTTATTACCTTGACTTCAATGTCCCTGTACTCTGAGAGCGCATCCAGCACACCCTTTTTCCTGAGCTGGCCAACAGCGACATCATCCTCGAACACTGTAACATAAAGTATCTTCTTGTGGCCGAGCTCGGCAGCATGGTGACCTATGTTCCTGCCTGCTTCAATCTCATCATGCACTATCGAGTAGGAATCCTTGGCCTTCTGCCCGAGGAATATCACAGGAAGCCCGGAGCTCCTGATCGCTTTCATATGAGCTGGCGTTATGACCGTAGCAAGGATTATGATGCCTGCCACCTTTTGCCTTGAAAGGGTATTTATGTTCTCTATCTCCCTGTCAATGTCCTGGTTAGTATTTGTTATCAGCAACTGATACTGCTTGTTCCTGAGCTCCTCATCAATGCTTGACAGTATTTCATTCGTGGCATACGAATTAAGTCTGGGGATTATTATACCGATCATGCTCGGCTTCTTGGACTTCAGGCTCTGCGCGAATGCATTTGGTGTATACTCAGTTTCCGCGATTATCCTGTCCAGCTTTTCCTTTGTTTTAGCACTTACAGACCCACCGTTCAAATACCTTGATACGGTACTTTTCGCCACTCCTGCAAGCCTCGCGATATCATTAATCGTAACCATGGTAAAATCCCCCTTCCTGACGTTTTCATCATACCATATACATATACATATAAACAAATTGATGAACAATCTGGAGAATCCAATTCATTCCTAACTAATACTCCCTCTGTCAAATGCCACTAGATTACAGAAATTTCACAGCCTGTATAAACCTATGAAATCATATGAATGTATATTTAGATTGGGAACATTCGCAGTTTTTGTCAGCATTAATAAGACTCGCGCATTTTCTGCATTTCCTCTTCGTTCAGCATCTGTCATGTCATGTTGACATGGAAAGGAGAGCATTATGCATATCAACAAGAAGAGCACTTTCATTAACTCAACACCAGAGAAGATCTATGCATTTGCGAGGGATCCACTTAAATGGGGACAGTGGTATGCAAACCTGAGCGAGATTAAGCTTGAGAAAGGCGATGGCGGAGCAGGTTCAGTCATAGAGTCGATGTACAACCTTTTCGGAATGCACGTTCCGACTATCATCGAAGTCACCGAAGATTTTTCATCCCCTGAACTTTGCAGATGGACAGGCCTGATAAAAGGCAACATAACTGGGAAGCAGATCTTCACCTACACTGCAAAAGATGGTGGAACTGAAGTAGAAATTGAGCTTGAATATACTCTGCCTGCAGGAATCATCGGGAGGATTGCTGACAAGCTTCTCATCGAAAAGGTCAAGGACAACGACCTTGTACACACTCTGGAGAACCTCAAGGATTTCTGCGAAGCTTAGCAATTGAAGCCAGGTCAACAAGGAGCCTCCGGGCTCCTTACTCTTTGTCTGAATGTTTCTCCGGCTTCTCAGCTGACTACAAGGCGACAATAATTCAATATCCATATTATTTATTATGTAATATTAATTTGATAATTCAATTTCCATGTTTCATAAATATGTAATCAATTCGAGAAATTATCAATGTACAATGAATTTGAAAGGAAGGACATGACTGTGCTCCGCTTTAAGACTTTGCATCCAGAGGTCAAGTATTGTGCCTGGGGTGATTTGTATGAAAGCCATGAAACATATTATAGCTTTCGGACTGCTTGTTCCACTACTTTTCGTAACTCTTTTCGGCTGCAGCTCTCTTGTTCCTGCTGTTCCTTCAGCAACTGACCCAGTAACGGTACCATCACAAACTGATCCTACGGTAAATCCTGCTGTTCCATCCGAAACGGTTCCTGCAGTACCGCCCGAGAAACCGGCAGAGCCAACAGTTCCGACTGAACCAACAGTTCCAGAAACACCGGCTGCGCCTCCTGAGGCAGTTCCGCCTGCTGAAGAAGTGCCGGCAACACCTGAGCCTCCGGTCATATACGGCCCCGGTGTCCGTGGACAGATCGTCAAGGACATACAGACCCGGCTTACTGCTTTTGGTTACAAGATTTCCATTGACGGAGATTTCGGCCTCATTACCCAGTGGGCAGTCAGGGATTTCCAGAACAGGAACAGTATTCCTGTCACAGGTACCGTTGATGTCATAACTATGGAAAAGCTCATGCTTGAGCCGACAGACTCATCCAGGTTCTCTGGACCGTCATCTGAGATTCCTCTGGCGAAGGGCTCAAAGGGTGATGAAGTCCTCGAGCTTCAGGTTTACCTCAACCGTTTTAACTATCGGCTTGCCCTGGACGGGATTTTCGGAAGTGCCACATCATGGGCTCTCAAGGATTTCCAGAAGAGGAACGGAATACCTGTCACTGGGATCGCAGATGGAGCTACCTATCAGAAGCTTGCACTTGAACCGACATCGAAGACCAGATATTCGGGACCTCCTGCAGCCACATCAATTTCCGCATCAAAGGCTGAAGCCTTCGTGAACAACAAGGGTTTGTCCAGCCCGTCAGAATATCTCATTTGGGTCAGCACTCCGACAACACATCTCTATGTGTTCAGTGGCTCAGCAGGAAACTGGAAGCTTCTGAAGGACATGAGGTGCACTGTTGGCAAACCTTCCACTCCAACCATTAAAGGCACCTTCTCAGTCATCGGAAAAGGTGGTTACTTCACCGTGCCCGACCATGAGGAATGGATCTGCAGATACTACACCCAGTTCTATGGGGATTTCCTGATCCACTCTGTAGTCTACGACTGGGACCTGAAGCTTGTTGATGGCAGGCTTGGAATGTACCTGTCAAAGGGTTGTGTAAGAGTATCCCTAGCCAATGCGAAATACATCTATGACAACATGCCTTATGGAACGACAGTTTATGTGAACTGAATATTTAGCTAATGCAAAACGGACCGTTTTCGCGGTCCGCTCTTTTTTTGCTATTTGGTTTCTGAGGCTTCCTTTTCTTTCGCTTCCTTTTCCTTCTTTTCGAGGTCAAGCAGCGCATCTCTCCTTGAAAGGTTTATCCTTCCCTGGTTGTCGATCTCAGTAACCTTTACGAGTATCTCGTCGCCTACTGCAACGATGTCCTCGACATGCTCCACCCTCTTGAGGTCAAGCTTGGAAACATGCACAAGTCCTTCCTTGTTTGGAAGAATCTCGACGAAGCATCCGAAGGTTGTGATCTTTGTTACCTTACCAAGATAAAGCTCACCTGGAACTACATCCTTTGTGATACCCTCTATGATCCTTATCGCAGCCTTGGCCGCCTCGATGTCCTGAGCTCCGACGAATACCTTACCGTCGTCCTCAATATCTATCTTGACTCCAGTCTCTGCGATTATCTTGTTGATGGTCTTTCCGCCTGATCCGATTACGTCCCTGATCTTTTCAGGATCTATCCTGATTATGAATATCTTAGGAGCGTACTTCGAAACCTCAGGTCTCGATTCCTTTATGGCGCCTTCCATTACCTTCAGGATCTCAAGTCTTGCAGTCTTCGCCTTTTCAATGGCGGTCCTTATGCAGTACTCTGAAAGTCCGTGAAGCTTGGTGTCAACCTGGATAGCTGTGATTCCCTCAGTAGTTCCTGCAACCTTGAAGTCCATGTCTCCAAAGAAATCTTCGACTCCCTGGATATCTGTTATTACTTCTTCAAGCTCAAGGTCATCAGTTGTGAAGAGTCCCATGGCTATTCCGGCACAAGGCCTCTTTATTGGCACACCGGCATCCTGAAGAGCCAGTGTGGAAGCGCAGACAGATGCCTGTGAAGTGGATCCGTTCGATGAAAGGACCTCGGATACAAGCCTTATTGTGTACGGGAAGGTCTCTTCGTCCGGTATTAGCGGCTCAAGCGCCTTCTCGGCAAGTGCTCCATGTCCGATTTCCCTTCTTCCAGGACCTCTCATAGGTCTGGTTTCTCCAACAGAGTATGAAGGGAAGTTGTAATGGTGTATGAATCTCTTTGAATCTTCCTGGCCTACGCCGTCAAGGATCTGCTCGTCACCTATGGCGCCGAGAGTCGCGACTGCGAGAACCTGAGTGTTTCCCCTGGTAAACAGGCCTGAACCGTGTGTCCTTGGGAGTATGGAAACATCAGCTGCAAGTGACCTTATTTCGTCAAATGCCCTGCCGTCTACCCTCTTTTTCTCGAATATCAGCATATCCCTTACTACTTCCTTCTGGATGTTGTAAAGAGTCTCTGATATGTCATACTTCTTGTCAGGATACTTCTCGGAGAATTCAGCTGAAACCGAAGCCTTTACAGCATCAATTCCCTTGGCTCTCTCATCCTTCTCAGCAATGTGCATCGCAGCCTTCATAGGCTCTGTAGCGAAGCTTCTTACAGCTGTCTCAACCTCTTCGTTAAGAGTGTAGAGTACTGGAACCTTCTTTACCTTACCGAATTCAGCCCATAGCTCCTTCTGGAAGTTGATGATCGGCTGGCAGGCATCAAAGCCGTAGCTTATTCCCCTGATCATTGTCTCTTCGTCAATTTCCTGTGCTCCGGCTTCAATCATCATTACCTTGTGCTCTGTTGCACATACGGTAAGGAACATCTTGGACTGCTCCCTTTCTTCAGTTGTAGGGTTCAGCACGAATTCACCGTCGACGAGTCCTACCTGGACTGCAGCAAGCGGAGTCGTGTATGGAACTGAAGACAGAAGCAGCGCTGTCGAAGCTGCGTTTATGGCAAGTATTTCAGGAAGGTTATCAGTCTCAACGGACATTACTGTGGCAATGACCTGGACATCATTTCTGTATCCCTTGGGGAACAGTGGCCTGAGTGGCCTGTCTATCGCTCTGCCATGAAGTATTGCCTTTTCAGTTGGTCTTCCTTCCCTCTTGATGAATCCTCCTGGTATCTTTCCAACTGAGTACATTCTTTCTTCATAATCCACCGACAACGGGAAAAAGTCTATACCATCCCTCGGTTTTTCAGATGCGTTTGTGTTAAGCAGAACTACAGTTTCGCCATAGCTCATGAACAGTGCAGTATCTGAGAGCATTCCCAGATTTTCACCGAACTCCACACCTATTTTTCTTCCAGCTACAAGCAATTCTCTTTTTGGATGCATGATTTACCTCCTTGCAATCGTTTTTTTCTCGAACCGATGCAGTCGGGTTCCTCCATACCTTATCCTCACAATTTTTTAAAAATCAAAACATGCAGACTGTGATGTATGCTTTGGTTTTTAAAAAATTTTGGAAAGATATGGTTAAGGCTTCCCTCTGCATGATCCGGCTAAGTAATATACAAAGAGCCTGCTTTACCTTAAGCAGGCTCTCGGCATTCAAACTGAACTATCTTCTTATGCCAAGCTTAGCTATGAGAGTTCTGTATCTCTCTATATCTTCTGCCATAAGGTAGTTGAGAAGTCCTCTTCTCTGTCCGACCATCATAAGAAGTCCTCTTCTTGAGTGGTGGTCTTTCTTGTGTTCCTTCAGGTGCTCTGTGAGAGAGTTGATCCTGTCGGTAAGGAGAGCTATCTGCACCTCTGGTGAGCCTGTGTCTCCCTCGTGTCT
>DIWI01000050.1 GCA_002428415.1 Clostridiaceae bacterium UBA6110 | reverse complement strand
ATATCAAGGAGGATCAACAAAGAATGGCAAAAGCAAAATTCGAGAGAAACAAGCCTCATGTAAATATCGGAACCATAGGTCACGTCGACCACGGCAAGACCACCCTTACAGCGGCAATAACGACAGTATTGTCAAAGAAGGGATATGCACAGGCAACGAAGTATGACGAGATAGACAAGGCACCAGAGGAAAAGGAAAGAGGAATCACAATCAACACAGCACACGTTGAGTATGAGACCGACAACAGGCACTATGCGCATGTTGACTGCCCAGGCCATGCTGACTATGTCAAGAACATGATCACAGGAGCTGCACAGATGGACGGAGCGATCCTTGTCGTATCAGCAGCAGACGGCCCGATGCCACAGACAAGGGAGCACATACTCCTTGCGTCAAGAGTTGGAGTTAACTACATAGTAGTATTCCTCAACAAGGCAGACATGGTAGACGATGCAGAGCTTCTTGAGCTTGTAGAGATGGAAGTAAGAGAGCTGCTTGACGAGTATGATTTCCCTGGCGATGACACACCGATCATAGCAGGATCAGCACTCAAGGCGCTTGAGAACCCAGATGATCCAGTAGCAACAAAGTGCATCAATGACCTCATGGATGCAGTAGACAGCTACATACCTACACCAGTAAGAAACATAGAGAAGCCATTCCTTATGCCTGTAGAGGACGTATTCACGATCACAGGAAGAGGAACCGTTGCAACTGGAAGAGTTGAGAGCGGAATACTCAAGGTAGGCGACGAAGTTGAGATAGTAGGACTTTCAGAGGAGAAGAAGAAGACCGTCTGCACAGGCGTGGAGATGTTCAGAAAGCTTCTTGATTCCGCACAGGCAGGCGACAACATAGGAGCACTGCTTAGAGGAGTACAGAGAGCCGAAATCGAAAGAGGCCAGGTTCTTGCAAAGCCAGGAACAGTAAAGCCACACACAAAGTTCGTAGGACAGGTATACGTACTTAAGAAAGAAGAAGGCGGAAGGCATACACCGTTCTTTGACGGATACAGGCCACAGTTCTACTTCAGAACCACAGACGTAACAGGAAGCATAAAGCTGCCTGACGGAATGGAAATGGTAATGCCTGGAGACCACATCGACATGAACGTTGAGCTGATCACACCGATCGCAATGGATGAGGGACTCAGGTTTGCTATAAGGGAAGGCGGAAGGACCGTAGGTTCAGGCGTCGTTACCACTATAAAGGCATAAGATATCCTTACAGCCGCAGCTATATAGCTGCGGCTGTTTCTATGTAAAGAAAACATAACAATATTTATTGAATATATTGTGCAGAAATATCAGAAAATTGGTTGCTTCAAGGCAGTCTGGGAAGTAAAATGAAGGAAATGGCTATGGATGCGGATTTCAGTGCATTATCCATGGTCATATCTCGCTTCGCATTGCTTTAATCACAAATGTCAGGGAGGATCAATATGAAGAAAACCGCCAGATTAATCGGTTCGTTTGTTGTCACTGCGCTTCTAGCTTCTTCAACTACAATGGTTTTTGCTAAGGACCTGAAGGTAATCGAAGGCGATGTCTCGTCAAGACCGACATATGTTGAAGGCGAGCTGATAGTCAGGTATGATAGCAGGGCAAATATTTTCGACAAGGTCAAGGTCAGGGAAAAGAACTCATTTGAAAAAGTCAGGGACCTTCCATCCAATATGGAGCTTGTAAAGTTACCGGCAGGACTCACAACAATGAAGGCGAAAGATAAGCTTGCGTTCGATTCAAGTGTTTTGTCAGTTCAGCCTAATTTTCTGTATTATCCGGATGCCGTGATTTCGAATGATCCGTATGCCGGAATCGAGTGGGGTCTCGACAACCAAGGCCAGGCAATCTTAGGGATAGCCGGCACACCTGATATTGATATCGATGCTCCTGAAGCATGGGAGCTGATGCCAGCATCACCTGATGAAGTAATAGTTGCAGTAATTGACACAGGCGTTGACATCGATCATCCTGACCTTCAGGGGAGCATATGGATGAATGAAGCTGAAGTCAACGGACGGAAGAACTTCGATGATGACGGAAACGGCTATATAGATGACTTCAACGGCTGGAATTTCTTCCAGAGAGACAACGACGTGTTCACAAACGCCAAGGCGGACGGTCATGGAACACATGTCTCGGGTACTATAGCAGCTCAGACGAATAACGGAATAGGAGTTGCCGGAGTAGCCCAGAATGTTAAAATCATGGTGCTGAAGTTCATCGGAATCAACGGCGGATCCACAGCGGATGCCATACTTGCAGTCAAGTATGCCAAGGACAACGGAGCGGATGTCGCAAACAATTCATGGGGAGGCGGAGGATACGACCAGGCGCTTAAGGATGCCATCGAGGACTTCGGTAAGCCATTCATAGCTGCAGCGGGAAACGAAGCTGCAGACAATGACCTGGACGCCCATTATCCTTCATCCTATGACAGCAAGAACATAATTTCAGTAGCTTCTGTTGACAACACCGGACTCATGTCAAGCTTCTCGAATTATGGAATAACCTCAGTTGATGTGGCAGCTCCCGGAGGCTATATCGCAAGCACTTATCCTGGTTCTTCCTACGCATGGATGAGCGGAACCTCAATGGCTACACCTCACGTATCAGGCATTGTAGCTCTTATGCTTGGCGCAAAGCCAGGTCTTACAACCTTGCAGGTAAAGGAAATAGTATTGAAGTCAGCGACAAGCAACAAGCTTCCTTCATTTGCAGGCAAGATCCTGACCGGTGGAATGGTCAATGCTGAAGAGGCAGTAAAGCTTGCTTTGAGAGCCAGAGTCAATTGAAGATAATCTGTTCGTAAACAATAACTGTACTGTATATGTAAAAGCTAATATTGAATAAAGATTAGGGGAATATTCCAAAACAGCCCGTAAAGGGAGAGTTTGAGGGATATTCCCCTTAATTTTGTCATAATATGATGAAAAATATAAATGGTGGAATAGTCTGACAACTATTGAAAGGCCTCTCATGCGAGAATAGAATTAAGTAAACGGGGAAGTAAATTCCACTGCACAATTGATGAATTCCAACAAGAGGAGGCACTCAGGATGAAAGGGACAAGGAAAATACTCATAACCTCACTCATCGCTTCACTATTCATATCTTCTTCCGTAATAGCAGCTGCATCAGAGATCAAGTCGCTGCCATTTTCAGATTCAAGCGGGAAGCCGCAGTACGTGGAAGGCGAATTGCTTGTGACATACGCTAATTCAGCCAGCATCTTCGATAAGGTAAAGATTAGGGAAAAGCACGCACTGACAAAGGTTGTGGATCTGCCACTTGAAAACACGGAACTGGTCAGGATTCCCAAGGGGCTCACGGTAGCTCAGGCCAAGGCAAAGGTTGCTTTCGATCCGATGGTAAAGAGCGTTCAGCCGAATTTCCTTTACTATCCTACGATTGATGTGCAACCTTCAGATGATCCACATTATGGATTATTATGGGGCTTGAACAATACTGGTCAGGCAATTGGCGGTGTGACAGGTGTAGCTGATGTCGACATTGATGCTCCTGAAGCCTGGAGCAGCTTAGGTAGTAATATTGGTGAGGTTGTTGTTGCCGTAATAGACACCGGCGTCGATACCAGCCACCCGGACCTTCAAGGGAAAATGTGGGTGAATACATATGAAATAGCAGGAAACGCTAAGGATGATGATAATAACGGATACGTTGATGACATAAACGGGTGGAACTTCGTAAACGATACACCAAATGTATTTGTCGGTGTGGAAGAAGACGGGCACGCTACACATGTTTCAGGAACTATAGCAGCAGCCGATAATACGATTGGTGTAATTGGAATCGCTCCAAACGTAAAGATCATGTCCCTTAAGTTCCTCGGTGCTAATGGGGGAACAACAGCAGATGCTATAGAGGCAATCTACTACGCGAAAAATAATGGAGCCGATTTGTCCAATAATTCATGGGGCGGTGGAGTTTATGATGAAGCGCTCAGGACTGCCATCAATGGATTTGAAAAGCCATTCATAGTAGCTGCTGGCAACAGCAAGAGGAATATCGACAGGGTCGCAAGCTACCCAGCCTCTTATGACTGTGCGAACATAATATCAGTTGCGGCTGTAGATAACAGGGGAGCTCTTGCATCATTCTCAAATTATGGATTGACTCGTGTTGATTTGGGTGCACCCGGTGTTGATATTGCCAGCACATATCCTGGAGACGAATACTATTACATGAGTGGAACCTCAATGGCAGCTCCGCATGTAACCGGAGTTACCGCTCTTGTGATGGGAGCGAACACTAGTCTTGGAACTGCTGAAGTGAAGGATATCATCATGAAGTCAGCTTTAGCAAATCCACTTCTTTCGCTTGCAGGAAAAACTGTGACAGGTGGAATGGTAAATGCAAAGAAGGCTCTTGAACTTGCAGGCGGAACCATTGTTGATCCTCCTCCTGTTGGTGATACGGTAGCTCCATATGCCATATCGTCCGTACCGGCTGATGGGGCAAAGAACTTTAAGAAGGCGAACAATCTTGTTGTGACCTTCAGTGAGGGAATAACCATTAATAATTCAGGGGCAATAAGTCTTGAAGTGACAAGCCCTTCAGCCACAGTGGATATAAATCCATCAACAGAGGCAGCCAAGCTGGTAATTGACCCTATAGCTACTTTGTTGCCATACACTAAATATACTTTGACAGTCAGTCCGGGTGCTGTGAAGGATGCCGCCGGAAATCCAAATGCAACAACATGGACTGTCACATTCACTACAGGAAAATAGGCTATAATTTAAAAGGGCAGGGAGCAATTCGAGAGAAATGCTCCCTGTTTATCATCTGATCCTTTCAAGCTCATCGATGAACCTGTTGTAATATATTCTGTTGGTCAGCTTTAGGATCCAACCTGTAAACGGATATTTGGTCTTGAATTCAGTCATCCATCTGATGTTAGTTGAATCATCCGTTTGACTGAACTCCACTCTGTTTCTTTGATACTTTACTGGCGGTCCCGAAAGTATTTCATGCGTGTAGTAGTCGGGCGGACTGATGGATGTCAGCCTCTCGTGGAAGATTAAAAGGCCGATTTTGACCTTCCGTTCGCAGCCAACCCCCATTTTTGTTGCATCCCCATTTTTAATTACTGTTAATGGAAGTTTTGGGTCAGGAGACTTGGTGAAGTCACTTGCCTGTGGCCACACTTTATCCAAAGGAACATTTATTGTCCGTTCAACGATAAGCTTACTCATGGCACACCTCCCTGATATCCTATCAGCTATATTCTAATCCTGTGTTAATAGGGATATAACACATGGGAAATGTTATAGCAATCTGGAATTGAGCATTTAGCGTAACGGGTAATCTGAAATTCGGAACAAAAAGCTTGTCAATTTGTTGGTTCCTGGTTTTATTTTAGGCAAATTACCAAACCTCATGCAGTATGGTCAAATGTTGGAAACATGAGGGATTGCCTTATGGTACAATTAGTTAAGCAAACTAGAAATTTGGTCAGGAGTGAGATATATGGACAGGCTTGTAATATTCGATATGGACGGACTTATGGTTGATACTGAGACAGTATCATATAGGGCATGGCATGAGGTCATGAAGGAATTTGGCGTTGACTTCACCAGAAAGGAATTCGACTTCACTCTGGGCAAGAACAACAGGGATATTGCAGTAATTATAAAGGGCATTTATGGAAAAGATGTACCGGTAGACGAGCTGTTCATAAAGAAGATTGACCTTGCGCAACGTATGATCGAGGAGAAGCTGGATCCCATGCCGGGACTTTTTGAGCTGTTCGATTATCTTGATAAGAATGGCTATGGAAGGGTCGTTGCAACATCGTCGCACAGGAAAAGGGCTGAATTCATTGTGGAGAAGCTGGGCCTTAAGGACAGGATCGATGGAATGGTAACAGGTGACCAGATCAGCAAGGGAAAGCCTGATCCGGAGATATTCCTGAAGGCTGCAGAAATTGCAGGTGCAAAAAATGAGAATTCGATAGTCCTTGAGGATTCAAGGTCAGGACTCCAGGGTGCAAGGAGTGCCGGTATGAGGTGTATTTTCGTGCCTGATTTCACTCTGCCGGATGATGAAATAACTAACATTGCATACAGGATAGTACCGAGCCTTGCGGATGTACCATCTGTTCTGGAAGAATCGACATGGATACTTTGAAGAGACTGACAGAAAGAATCTGGTTTAGTGATGCAGACGAGAGGACTGACCGGCCGGTTCTGGGATACATTTTAGGGGATCGTGCGTCCCTTATGGTAGATGCCGGTAACTCAAGGGAGCATGCAGCCATGCTCATCGATGAAGTCCATGCACAAGGACTGTCATATCCTAAATACGTGGCGATAACCCACTGGCACTGGGACCACTGCTTTGGAATGTGCGGTATAGATGCGGTGTCAGTTGCAAGCCGTGAAACCAACCTGAAGCTTAAGGAAATGATGTCCTGGGAATGGACAGATACTGCGATGGCTAAAAGGATTGAGACTGGGGAGGATATCCTTTTCTGCGATGAGATCATCAGGAAGGAATACCAGGACAGGTCAAAGATAGAAATCAGGACAGCTGATGTTGTCTTTGATGAAAGGGTTGAGATAGACCTTGGGGGAGTGACATGCATTTTATTGAAGCTTCCGAATTCCCACTCGGAGGACAGTGTGATAGTCCATGTTCCGGAGGAGAAGGTAGTTTTCCTTGGAGACATAACCTCTGAAGACCTGCATCATGGTACAGGAAGGCACTATATAGAAAAGCTGGGTATGCTGATTGAAGCACTGGAGTGGCTCGATTTTGAAATTGCACTTCATGGGCATGACGAACCAAGATCAAAGGAATACGTTCTTGGATACCTGAGAGAAGATCTGGAACTTTTAGGGTAGAAATGATTTTTGACAGGGAAACCTGTCTTTTTTATTGCGATAGATTAAAATCTCATGAATTGAGTGACATTGCTGGATATATGAGTACAATAGAAATTGGATTGTAATCATTTTCGGTACAGTTTCTGATATCATGCATGTTGTGACAGGTAATAGGATCAATGTGA
This sequence comes from Clostridiaceae bacterium UBA6110, assembly GCA_002428415.1. Taxonomy (GTDB): domain Bacteria; phylum Bacillota; class Clostridia; order Clostridiales; family Clostridiaceae; genus Youngiibacter. Next base: position 3,729 of record DIWI01000050.1, on the reverse strand, counting down.
GGTTAGGCTGATGAAAGATATACTGCTCAGGAACAAGAAGGCATTCATAATATACGTGCTGGCATCCACACTTTTTGTTGAGGATGTCATAGTCAGCAATATCATTTTTTCCAATCTGGTAGGGTTGGTCCAGACCAAGGACATTGGAAGGTTCTATCTGCTTATTGGTCTTATGGTTGGTCAGGCTGTCCTGGGCCAGCTTCTCTTTGTGTTTTCCAGGTTCAAGAGGATTGGATTCATGAAGGATACCATCCTCTATGTAAGGAATGCCGCCTTCGATACGATAATCACGAAATCCTACAGGTCCTTCAACAGGAAGCTTAGGAGCGAATATATCTCAAACCTTGTCAATGACATCAATAATTTCGAGAACGGCTTCTTCTATTCGATACTGAACATAATTTTCCTGTTGACGACATACTGCGTTGCGTTCCTGATACTATTGGTCATGGACTGGAGGCTGGCACTCATAATGCTCGGATTGTCAGTGGGGGTATACTGGATCAACAGGCTGTTCCAGAAAAAGACTGTAGCAATGCAGGCTGAGGTGCAGAAGAGCAGCGAGCAGTTCACGGTAAGCGTATCAAACACCTTCTCCGGTCTGGAGATACTTAAGCTTAACAGGATCGAGGACAGGTTCCTTCATAATACCATGAGGGAAGTGGACAGCGTGGAGAAAAAGAAGTTCAGGTTCGCGGTGTTCACGTACTGGCAGAGGAAGTTCTCTTTTCTCATAGGAACCATTGTATTCATCCTGCTCCTTGTGTATGTGCTTTCATTCATGATGGATGGGGCTGACCTTGCGAGGATATTCTTTACTGTAACCATAGCAAATTCAATGATATGGCCTATTACTGAGGCGATGCCTTTGATGAACGAGGCGGAATCCCACGCAAAGGTCGTTGAAAGGATACTTGCCAGGGATGAAGAGGAAGGGTCTACTGGTACTCAGTTGTTCCAGTTCCAGAATGTAATTGAAGCGAAAGGATTGTCTTTTTCCTATGGTGACAGGATGATACTGAAGGATGCATCGTTTAAGATTGTAAAAGGCAGGAAGTATCTGGTGAAGGGTGCAAGCGGGGCAGGTAAATCCACGCTGATGAACCTTCTGTCCAAGGTGGCTGAGCCGTCAGAAGGACTGGTGCTCGTAGACGGAGCCGCGCTTTCTGAGATATCAGAGAAGAGCTTCAATGAAAAGGCAAGCTTCGTTTATCAGGACGTCTTCCTTTTTGAGGATACCATTAGGAACAACATCGCTCTCTACAAGCCATATACTGATGAAGAGATAATGGAGGCAGTAAAGGGAGCGGGTCTTGAGTCATTCATCTCATCAAAGCTAAACGGTCTTGATGAGGTAATAGAGGAGAATGGCAAGAATATTTCAGGCGGAGAGAGGCAAAGGATATCCATAGCAAGGGCCATAATAAGAAAGCCTGACATACTTTTCGCTGATGAGATAACATCTGCACTGGATGAAACTCTTGGGCGTCTTGTTGAGGATACCATGCTCTCCCTTGATACGACTGTCATCGCTGTATCACACAGGTTCTATCCGGGAGTTACCGAGAAGTATGACCATGTCATAGAGATTGTGAACGGGAAGGTCAAGGAAATGACAACCTCAGAGTACCTGGCGGGGGTGGAATCATGAAGAAGTCATACCTTAAGGCTTTACCGCTGATGGCAATTGCGCTGCTGTCCGGAATAGCTACAGCCGTAGTCGAGGGATTCCTCAACCTGCATATCAAGGACATAATCGACATTGCCTTCTACAAGAACGGAGAAGGCTTCATGGATGAGGTTATAATTATATCGGTGCTGGCTGTCGGGGTTCTAGTAACAAACACGATCCTGTCAGTGCTCAAGGGCTTTTACAGGAGAGACGCAAACCTCAGGCTGAAGAAGGACTATCTCCAGAGGGTGTTCAGGAAGAATATCAATGAATTCAACAACGAAAGCAGCGCCCGGTACGTATCCAACATAACCAACGACATGAATACAATAGATACCAATTTTATCGACGCATTGTTTGAACTTTCACTAGCATTCGCATCCTTCTTTGTATTTGCCATAATCATCGCAGGTGTAAGCGGACGGATACTCGTCCTTATAATTGGCCTGACGGTGTTCATGGGCGTGCTTTCAAGCATTGTATCAAAACCGCTGAAAAAGCTGTTTGGCGAACGAAGCAAGCTTTATGAGGCCTATACCACATACACCAGCGAGGTTCTGAATGCATTCAGGATCGTGAGAGCGAACAACCTGTATGAAAAGGTGTCGGAGGATTTCGGTAAAAGATCGAGGAAGCTTCAGGAAAAGAGCTTCCAGATAGACAAGTACTCCACGTACATATATGCATTCCAGAATGGCTCCATGAATCTTGTTTTCATGGGAATCATAGCAACCTCGGTATATTACGCAATAAAAGGCGAAATCACCCTGGGTGGCGTAATACTGATAGTAAACAATTCAGAGAGGATGATGAGGCCGCTTCAGATGGCAGGCGAGCTATATCCGAAGATAATCTCGTCAAAGCCCCTTTTCAGGTCACTGGAGGAATCACTGAAAAACAGCAGTGAAAATCCAGAGACTGATAGTATTGATGCATTCAATGAAACAATAGATATTGTTAAGGCAACCTTCTCATATGGCGAAAATGAAGTCTTCAGGGAACTTGACCTTACATTCAGAAAGGGCGGAAAGTACCTTGTCGTCGGTCCCAGTGGTGGAGGCAAGTCAACTCTTCTGAGACTTCTGAGGAAGTACTTCTATGTGGATGGAGGCGATATACTTGTGGATGGATTGAAGCTAAAGGCAATACGCAAGGACAGCTGGTTCAGACGTATTGCAAATGTGGAGCAAAGGATATTCATATTCGATGACACTCTAAGAAACAACCTGACACTATATCGGGAGGCGGGGTATGATGACATCGAGTCAGCGGTTAAGGCTGCCGGTCTTTCAGATTTCGTTGTCAATCTACAAGATGGGATGGACACGATTCTTGAGGACAACGGAAGGAACATCTCAGGCGGAGAGAAGGGAAGGATAGCTCTTGCAAGGGCGCTGCTCTCCAAATCCGACATACTGCTGCTTGATGAAGCATTTGCGAGCCTGGACTATAACACTGCCAGGGATATCGAGAGGACTATCCTTATGATAGAGGACCTTACAGTCATAAACGTCAGCCATGTGGTAATAGATGAGAACAAATCCCTTTACGACGACATCATCAGGGTATCAGGGAAAGGAGCCATATCTGTATTGGAAAAGGCTGGAATCATCTCCTGACTTCAATGATGCAAATTTGCGGTACATGAAAAATATCCCTGTAGGCAATATGCGGGGATATTTTTCCGTTTAGATATGAAAGACAGGTATATTTTCCGGAACAGATCAGTAAATGGGAGAAAATAGGTGCTGAAATAAATAATTTTAAATTTTGTTGCATGGTCAAATATTTTTTTGTACAATAGAAAAGATGCGCCATAGGATATTTTTTATGAAATAGCCATAATTCATAAAAATTCTATTGAATCCTAAATCGTAATGTCATATAATGTTATGGTTAAGGCGAACAGCGATGATTCAAGAGGTTGCTGGACTTTACAGGTTAATTCTTGATGAGCATGTCCGGGTCGAGAACCTGGGCGATGGTATCGTCATGTCTTAAGGTGCGCCATGATTGCATGAAACGCCTGGAAGAGTGTATGGATACCAGCTGTTGTG